>JAGWSB010000063.1 GCA_028876375.1 Chloroflexota bacterium
GGCTCGGCCGCCGCGCCATCGGCAGCGCCGACGGTCGCAGCCACGACCGCGCCCACCACGGCGCCGACGACCGCGCCGAGCCCGACGAAGGCGCCCGCGGCCTACAGCGTCAGCGGCACGATCCACCTGCCGAAGGACACCAACAGCTTCGACGTCATGCTCGTCGACCCAGCGACGCACACGCTCTACATCGCGGACCGCACGAACAAGGGCGTCGACGTCATCCAGAACGAGAAGTTCGTCAAGACGATCGGGCCGATGGTCGGTCCGAACGGGCTCATCCTCGTGCCCGACAAGCAGCAGCTGTGGGCAGGCGACAACGACGGCACGATCAAGGTCGTCGATCTCAAGACGAACACGATCGCGGCCACGCTTCAGACCGGGGGAAAGAAGCGCGCGGACGAGGGCTCGTATGACCAGAAGGACGGGATCGTCATGATCGGGAACGGTGACGACAAGCCCCCGTTCATCACCTTCTGGGACACCAAGACCGACAAGATGCTGAGCAAGCTCGACCAGCCTGACGCGAGCGGCATCGAGTACAGCTTCTTCGACGAGGCGTCAGGCATGTTCGTGCAATCCATCCCGAGCACGAAAGAGAACAAAGAGGGCGAGTACGTCACGATCGACCCGAAGACGATGAAGATCGTCAAGACCATCCCCGAGAAGGGATGCATGTCCAACGGGATGGCGGTCGGCCCGGGCGGCAACCTGCTCCTCGTCTGCAACGGCGACGCGATCAAGGCCGGCTTCAAGGCGCAGACGCAGATCGTGAAGCAGAGCGATGGCAGCGTCGTCGGTTCGGTACCTGTGGGCGGCGGCGACATCGCGGCCTACGATCCCAAGCTGAACGCGTACTTCGTGGCCGACAGCAACAACACCAGCGACGGCACGAAAGCGGGCAAGCCCGCGCCCGTGCTGCTGATCATCGACGCGACGACCAATAAGGAGATCCAGGCGATCCCGACGGCGAAGAGCGCTCACGTCCTTGCGTTCGATCCCGGGAACGACCACGTGTACGTGATCATCCCGGACAAGGGCATCGACATCATCTCCAAGAGCGGCATGTAGCAAGCGGATCAGTGGGGGTCCCGGTGGGTCGCGGCTCGCGCCGCGGCCCGCCGGGATGACCGACACTGGTAGAGGTGCAGCGCTCCGACATCCGCAACATCGCGATCATCGCCCACGTCGACCACGGCAAGACGACGCTGGTCGACGCCATGCTCCGGCAGAGCCGGATCTTCCGCGAGGACCAGCAGGTGGCCGAGAGGGTGCTCGACTCGAACGACCTCGAGCGCGAGCGCGGCATCACGATCATGGCCAAGAACGTCTCGGTCACCTACCGCGGGATCAAGATCAACATCGTCGACACGCCCGGCCACGCCGACTTCGGCGGCGAGGTCGAGCGGGTCATGAACATGGTCGACGGCGTCCTCCTCCTCGTGGACGCGGTCGACGGCCCGATGCCCCAGACGAAGTTCGTGCTCCGCCAGGCGCTGCGGCGCGGGCACCGCGCCATCGTCGTGATCAACAAGATCGACCGCGCGCAAGCGCGGCCGGTCCACGTGCTCAACCAGACGTTCGATCTGTTCCTCGACCTCGGGGCGAGCGAGGAGCAGGCGGAGTTCCCGACCATCTACACCAACGCCCTCACCGGCGCGTCGGGCACGGACCATCGCCACGTCGGCCCCTCGCTCGAGCCGCTGTTCAACGCCATCGTCGAGCAGATCCCGGCGCCGACCGTCGACGAGAGCGCGCCCGCGCAGATGCTCGTGACGGCGACCTCCTACGACGACTACAAGGGGAAGATCGCCGTCGGCCGGCTGCACAGCGGCGCGCTGCACAAGGGCGAGGCGGTGGCGCGCATCGACCACGACGGCGCGTTGACGCCGGCGAAGATCACGCAGCTCTTCACGTTCCAGGGCCTCGGGCGCGCCGAGGTGGAGGAGGCGCTCGCCGGCGACATCGTCGCGGTCGCCGGGGTCGCGGAGATCGGGATCGGCGACACCATCGCCGACGCCATGGACCCGCGGCCGCTCCCGCCGATCCGCGTCGAGGCGCCGACGGTGCGCATGACGTTCGGGGTGAACACGAGCCCCTTCGGCGGTCAAGAGGGGACCCACGTGACGGGGCGCAAGCTGCGCGAGCGCCTGTACGCGGAGCTCGAGCGCGACGTGGCGCTGCGCGTCGCCGACGGGGACGGACCCGACACGTTCATCGTGAGCGGGCGCGGCGAGCTCCACCTCGCGATCCTCATCGAGACGCTGCGGCGCGAGGGCTACGAGCTGCAGGTCTCGCGGCCGGAGGTCATCTTCAAGGAAGAGGACGGCGAGCGGCTCGAGCCGTACGAGCAGCTCGAGGTCGAGGTCTCGCAGGACGCGCTCGGCAAGGTCGTCGAGCTCGCCGGCCAGCGGCGTGGGCTGCTGCAGGACATGAAGTACCGCGAAGACGGTCTCGTCCACTGCGTGTATCGGATCCCGACGCGCGGCCTGCTCGGCTTTCGCAAGGCCTTCCTCACGAGCACGCGGGGCGAGGGCGTCATGAACACGCTCTTCGCCGACTATGGCCCCTATGCCGGCCCCCTCGCGTCGCGCACGTTCGGGTCGCTCGTCGCGTGGGAGGACGGCGTCGCGACGACGTTCGGGCTCACACAGGCTCAGGAGCGCGGCACGCTCTTCATCGGGCCCGGGACCGAGGTGTACGAGGGCATGGTGGTGGGGGAGCACATCCGCGAGCGCGACCTCGAGGTGAACATCGCGCGGAAGAAGCACCTCACGAACATGCGGAGCTCCACTCAGGACATCACGGTGCGGCTCGAGGGCGTGCGCGACCTCTCGCTCGACGACGCGATCGAGTTCCTCGCGGAGGACGAGCTGCTCGAAGTGACGCCGCGCTCGTTCCGGATCCGGAAGCGCGTGCTATCGAAGCACGACCGCGATCGTCTCCTCGGGCAGAAGAAGAAGGATCAGGAGCGGATCGGCGTCGGCGACTGAGCGACGACGTATCGAGCTCGCGGACGGTGACGTCGCTACAGCCGCAGGCCAACGCCGGGGTGCTCGCGTGACTAGGGCGTTCGCTACGGTAGAATGAGCGTCGCGCGGGTGTGTTGCAGTGGTAGCAAACGAGGTCCCCAACCTCGGAACGGGCGTTCGATCCGCCTCACCCGCTCAGTGAGAACGCCGCGCTGAACGCGCGGCGTTCCGATCGGCCGGAGCCGCGATGGCTCGCGGCGGTCGCCGACCAGCTCAGATCGTCCACTCGCCCGCGAGCAGGCGCGGGATGAGCGGATCGAGGATGCGATATGTCGCGCCCCACAGCCGGTGCGGTCCGAGCCGCACGAACTGGACGCGCCGTCCGCCCGGCCACCCCGGCAGCTGCCACGTCTCCTCGCCGCGGAGGTCCTCGCGCGCGAGTTCCTTGACGGCGACGTCGAGCACCTCGGCGATCTCCTTCTCCTGACGCGTCCACGCCGGAGGCTCGGAGGAGAGCCGCGCGAGGTAGGGCGTGATCATGTAGCCGGTCGAGGTGTCGACCTCGGGGAGCGCCTCGAGGATCTCGACCGTGCCGGGATCGAGCCCGATCTCCTCCCTGGCCTCGCGCAGCGCGGTCGCGAGCAGGTCCGCGTCGCGCGGCGAATGGATGCCGCCGGGGAGCGCGACCTGCCCGCCGTGCCGTCCGTACTCGCCGCGGACGACGAGGATGACGTGCGGCTCACCGGCACGGTCGCGATAGACCGGAACGAGGACGGCCGACGACACACGGATCACGTGCCCATTGTCCCTTTCGGCGCGGACCGCGGCCGGAGCAGGATCGCACGGTGCGGAGTAGCGATCCCCAAGAGTGGATCGTGCGGGCGCTGTGGGCCTTCGTCGCCCTCGGCCTGGTGTGGGTCATCGTTCTCTCGGGGACGGACACGGCGTCGACGATCCTGTTCTCCGCGGCGCTCGTCGTCGTCGCGCCCGCGTTCCTGTGCTTCACGCGCGCCATCTCGTCGCGCCGCGTCCGCGCGCGGATCGCCTGGACGGGGCGCGCCCTCGCGCTCGTCGGGACGGCGGTCGCCATCGCGTTCCCCGGGATCCTGTACGGGGAGGTCCTCATGCTCCTCGGGCGCGGGCAGGACCCGTCTGCGCTGGTCCCCGGCATCGTCCAGAGCGCCGTGCTCATCCCGGCGACGGCGATCCCCGCGCTCCTTTCGCTCCGCTGGACGCGCCTGGGGGGCTACCTGTTCCTGCTCAACGCGGCTCTCGCCGCGATCCTCCAGGTCGACGACCCGTTCGGGGCGTTCCCCGACCGCGGCGTTCTCGGCGGCCTCGTCTTCGACGTCGCGCCGCGAGCGCTGACGGCGGTGCTGCTCACCGTCGGCGGGATGCGGCCGAGCCGCGAGGGGCCCGCGCATCGGCCGACCCCCGGATACGCGGCAGCGCCGCGGTGAACCGCGGCGCTGTCGGAACAGGGGGGACGGTCTACCCGGCTACTTGACGAGGAAGGGCGTGTGCATGCCCGCCGCGAAGTGCCCGGCCTCGTTGCAGATCAGGAGGTAGTTGCCCGCCGCGAGGTCGAGGGTGAACGTCTTCGAGGTCCCGGGGTCCATGTCGTCGCTCTCGCCGACGCTGGTCTTCTCGGAGACCGTGCCGGGGTCGTCGCCCGCGGGGATCTGGCCGGGCGCCGCGTCCGTCTTGAGGACGAGCACCTCGTGCTTCAGGGTGCCGGTGTTCTGCACCGCGAACGTGACCTTGCCGGCCGAGACCGTGTCCTTGTCGAGGACGACCTTCATGTTGTCGCCGAGGGTCACCTTGACTTGAGTGGCGCCCGCTCCCGCCGCCGGTGCCGGAGCGCCCGCCTGCGCGGCGCTGCACGCAGCGAAGAGGAGGCTGACCGCTGCCACTGAAAGGAGCCGCTTCACTTCTCTTTCCTCCGCCGTCGCCCCTCTGTCCTTCGAGGATCGCGCGGCAGGGGCAACGTATGGCCGGCACTCGGCCCTACTCATGAGCCCAAACGACCCACCTCGCGGGCAACTACGGCGAAAGGCCCTGGTCTTTATCCCTTACCCCGGTGGGACCTTGGTCACATGCGCCGGTCCGCGGAGCAGGTGGTGCGCCGCTAGCGGACGGGGATGCGGCGCGCGGCGACGGGGACGGGCTCCTCCACCGCGCTCTCCTCCGCGGTCGGGCTCTCCGTCGCGCTCACGACGACGCCGAGGCCGAGCGCGACGACGGCGCCCACGGCCGCGGAGAGAAGGAGGACCGCAGGGTCCGGCTGGTCGTGCGACGTCGCGAGAGGGCCCCAGGTCACGAACAGCATGTACAGCAGGCTCGCGCCGCCGACGACGCCGACCGCGGCGGCGAAGACGTACGCGACGAACCAGCGGCGCCCGCGGAAGAGCGTGTCGAACAGCATCCGCAGCAGCCGCGTGACGGTCCACACGACGAGCGCGGCCACGACCCAGGCGAGGATCGTCGCGATCGCGGCGAGGTCGGCGGTCGCGACGCGCGACAGCAGCGTGCGCATCTGACCCGCGATCGTCCCGGGGTCGAAGACCTGGAGAAGCGGCGCGTAGCGGTCATTGCCGACGCCCGGCGCGACGAGGTAGATGAAGGCCTCCTTCGTGTCGGCCGCGCGCGCCGGGTCGAAGAGCGACCCCGGTCCGAGCGAGATGCCGGTCTGGACGAATGCGCCCAGGCTCGCCTTTCCGGCGGCGATGGCGAAGAGGACGGTCAGGACGGCGCCCCACGCGACGCTGACCACGCCCATGAGGCCGTGCACGGTGGCGGACGTGAGGAGGATCGCGGGCCCGAGGTTCAGCGGTCCGAGCACGGGCATCGCGAGTGCCGTGGCCGCTTGCTCCGGCGAGACGTCGCGCAGCCAGATCCAGAGCCCCATGAGGACGAACAGGACCGCGAGCCCCGGGACGAAGAGGAAGATGCAGACCGTCTCGACGATCCACGCGAGCGCGATCGCGGGCCCGAGCTGCCCGGCCAGGCCGACGATCCCCACCGCGGCGGCCGCGATCAGCGACGGCACGATCCCGAAGTCGGCGACCATCATGAGAGCGAACGCGGGCAGCGCCGCCAGCGCGGCGAAGAACGTGCGCCGGATGGGATGCCCGTACGACTGCAGCAGCGCGACGACCGGGCTCTCCTCCGTGTGCGGGACGATCCCCTGGAGCGGCTCGTTCATCACCCCGATGCGCGTCGTGCCCAGTGCCGAGCCGATGTTCTCCAGCGACGAGAGCGCCTTCGCGACGTCGCTCGCGCGCGCGTAGCGCAGCGCCGGATCCTTGGCCAGACACTTCATGACGACGGCGTCGAGCTCGCGCGGCAGCGAGGGCCGCAGGTGGCTCGGCGGGACGGGCTGGCGCACGACGTGGTCGCGGAGCAGGACGCGCGGGTCCGAGCTGGTGAACGGCGGCTTGCCCACGAGCATCTCGTAGAGGACGAGGCCGAGGCCGTAGACGTCGCTGAGCGGCGTCACCTGCTTGCCCTCGACGCGCTCGGGCGCGACGTACATCGCCGTCGCGAACATCTGCGGCGTCGTCGCGTCCTCCTGCGGCAGGCGCGCTATCCCGAAGTCGGCGATCTTCGCGCGATCCTGGTCGTCGAGGAGGATGTTCGATGGCTTGAGGTCGGCGTGGACCATCCCGCGCGAGTGCGCGAACGCCAGGCCGCTCGCCACCTCGGCGGCGAGACGCACCGCTTCGGCGACCGCGAGCGGACCCTCGACGTCGATGCGCTGCTTCAGCGACCGCCCGGGCAGGTGCTCCATGACGATGTACGGGAGCCCGTCGACCTCGCCGACGTCGTAGACGGCGACGACGTTCGGATGGGAGATCTTCGCCAGCGCCTGCGCCTCGCGCACGAACAGCTTGCGCAGGGTCGCGTCGTCGGCGGCTTGCGGATCGAGGACCTTGACGGCGACGTCGCGCTGCAGCGTCTCGTCGCGCGCGAGGTAGACCTGCGACGAGCCGCCCATGCCGATGGGCTCGAGGATCCGATAGCGCTGGTCGAGGACGCGCTCCACAGCGAGCTCCACCCCTCGGGCAGTGATGGCGGCGCCCCCATCAGGGGCGCCGAACATACCACCCTTGTTCGCCCCGATCGCGCGCATCAAAGGTCCCGCCAACGCGTACCCCCGTACAGCCCCGCCTGCCCGTCCGCCAGGAGAACGCGCTCGCTCGCGCCGTCGTTACGCCGACAGAGACCGCCCAGATACCGGAACGCCCGGCCTCGCGGCCGGGCGTCGGCGTGTGGAGGAGGAGAGAGGGTCTCAGGTGGCGGGGGACGCCTTGGGGGCCTTCCCCGGCCTCTTGAAGACGTGGTCGACGAGCTTCGCGAGCCGGTCGGGCACCTTGGCTTTGATCGTCGCCGCGCGGTCGGCCGTGATCGTCCCGTTCGCGGCGAGCTGGTCGATCTTCGCGTCCACCTGCGTGGTCAGCGCCGCGATGAGGCCGTCGCGCGACTTGCCGGCGGTCGCGTCGGCGATCTGGCCGAGGGTCTGGCCCGCCGCGAGCTGCTGGCGGAGCTGGCCCGGCGGGAGGCCGAGGTAGTCCGCGGAGGCCTTCATGAGGCCCTTGACCACGGAGGCGAGGATCTTCGCGCCGTCCTTGTCCTTGCCGCGCGCGGCGTCCTTGAAGGCCTGGAGGATGGCGTCCTCCTGCGCCTGCGTGATCGTCCCGTTCTGAACGAGCTTGTCGAGGATGGCCTTGACGCGATCGGCGCCGGCCGGATGCGCCCGCGCGGTCGTCGTGGCGGTGTCCGTCGCGGGCGCCGCGGCGGTCGTGCCGACGTTCGTCGCCGGCATCGCCGTCGTCGCGTCGCTCGGCTGGAAGGCGGCGAAAGCGGCGGCGCCGCTCACCGCGAGGCCCAACACGCCCGCGACCACAGCGGCCGTCACCTTGGTCGTTGGTGTCACTTCGATCGATCTCCTTTCGAACGACCGGGAGCGCTCGCATCCCGTTCTATGCATCTCTACTCGTACGCCTAACGACACGGTTCCGCTCCCGTGAGGCGCGCGCCCCGTCCTTACAGAACGATCACAAGCCGGTACGATGGCCGCGGGTGCGGATCGTGTTCGCGGCCGCTGAGGTCGCTCCCTACGCGAAGGTGGGCGGCCTCGCGGACGTCGCGGGATCGCTCCCGCAGGCGCTCGCCGCCCTCGGGCACCACGTCTCGATCCACCTGCCTCTCCACGGCACGATCGACCGCGAACGCTTCGGCATCCCCACGGACGCGGTCGTCCGCTCCGTCCCGTACGGACGCTCGCACGTCCGCGTCGCGTACCCGTCGATCGTGCGCGGGGGAGTGCGCGTGGTGTTCGTCGACAACGGGCGGCACATCGGTCGCGCCACGGTGTACGGAGCGCCGGACGACGCGAAGAGGTACGCGCTCTTCGCGCGCGCCGTCGCCGAGGATCTCGCGCAGGGCGGCGATCGCCCCGACGTCATCCACGCGCACGACTGGCACACCGCGCTTCTCGTGCCGATGGCCGCCGGGCACTACCGGCGCGCGCTCGGCGGCCCGGCGACGGTGTTCACGATCCACAACCTCGCGTACCAAGGGCAGAGCGCGGTCGACGTCGTCGGCCTCGTCGGGCTTCCGCGAAAGCACGTGCATCCGGAGAAGCACGGCGAGCTGAATCCGATGGCGAGAGCGATCGCGAGCGCCGACGCGGTGAGCACGGTGAGCGAGCGCTACGCGGAGGAGATCCTCACGCCGGAGTTCGGCAACGGCCTCGAGGCGCTCCTGGCCGAGCGGCGCGACGACCTGTGGGGGATCGTCAACGGCATCGACGTCGACGTCTTCGACCCCTTCGCCGATGCGCACATCCCCGTCCACTACTCGGCGGTGGACATGCGCGGCAAGGCGCAGGACAAGGCGGCGCTCCAGAAGGAGCTCGGTCTCGCGGTGTCGGCGCGTACGCCGCTCTTCGGCGTCATCGGCCGCCTCGTCGAGCAGAAGGGCATCGACATACTCACGCCGGTCGCGCCCGAGATCCTCCGCGCCGGCGGGCAGATCGCCGTCCTCGGGACGGGCGAGCCGCGGTACGAGGCGATGTGGAAGGAGCTCGCGGAGAGGCACGCCGGCAGCCTGTCGCTCAGGCTCGGGTTCGACGCCGCGCTCGCGCAGCGGATCTACGCCGGCTCGGACATGTTCCTCATGCCCTCGCGCTTCGAGCCGTGCGGCCTCGGACAGCTCATCTCGTTCCGCTACGGGACCGTCCCCGTCGTGCGCGCGGTCGGCGGCCTCGCGGACACGGTGCGCGACGCGGACGCGGACGCGCGGCAGGGCACCGGCTTCTCGTTCCGCGAGTACGCCGCGGAGCCGCTCGGCGACGCCGTGCGGCGTGCCATCCGCGCCTACCGTGACGGGGCCCGCTGGAGCGCGTTGCGCACGCGGGTGATGGGGCTCGACCACTCGTGGGCGGCGTCCGCTCGGCGCTACGTCGAGATGTACGAGGCCGCCCGCGACAGCGCCCGCGCGGCGTGACGGTGACCGCGCCGGCGGCGATCGGCGATCTCGCGGAGCTGGTCGACCGCCTCCCCGCGGGCGCGCGCGAGGCGGCGGCGCGGATCTTCCGCATCACCACGACGATCGGCCGGCTCGACCCTCCCGCGGAGATGACACCCTGGATCGAGAAGCTCTTCGGCTCGGTCGGCGCGGTGCGCGAGCAGCGCATCGTCCGCGTCACCGACGTCGTCCGCCTCGAGGGCGCGCTCTTCAACGAGCTCCGCGCGCGCCGGCCGATGGAGGTGAAGGGCGTGGACGAGGTCCGACGCCTCATCGAGGATTCGCGCGGCGACCCGTTCGATCGTCCGGAGACGGGGACGCCGGCGGACAGCTTCGGCCGCGTCCGCGGCGAGCACGGCGTGACCGCGTCGAACATCGCGAAGTACGACGGCTACCACGGCGTGCTCGTGTTCGACGAGCACGATCCCCTCGCGCCGATGTCCGAGGCGGTGCTGCGCGATCACCTCGCGACCGCGCGGCGGTGGGCGAGCGCCGCGCTCTCCTGCGACGAGGAGGCCCGCTACTACTTCCTGATGTGGAACTCGCTGTGGCGCGCGGGCGGATCGATCGTGCACGGCCACATGCAGATGACGATGACGCGCGGGATGCACTACCCGAAGGTGGAGGCGCTGCGGAAGGCGGCGCTGGCGTACGCGGCGCGCGCCGGCAGCGACTATTTCGACGATCTCTGGGCGGTGCACAGCGCCCTCGGCCTCGGGGTCGAGGTCGGCGGCGTGCGCCTGTTCGCCTCGCTCACGCCCGTGAAAGAGCGGGAGGTCATCGCGGTCGGCCGGCCGGGCGACGACGAGTCCAGCCTCGTGGGCGCTATCACGCGCGCGGTGGACGCGTTCCGCACGGCCGGCGTGGTGGCGCATAACATGGCGGTCTACCTGCCGCCGCTCGCGCCCGACGGGGAAGACTGGTCGGCCTTCCCCCCGATCGCGCGTCTCGTCGATCGCGGAGATCCCTCGAACAAGACGAGCGACATCGGCGCGATGGAGCTCTACGCCGCGAGCGTCATCGCATCCGACCCCTTCCGCGTCGCCGACGCTCTTCGCGGATAGGAACGCCTCGCTCGTTCGCGAAGAGAACACCGCTGCGCTATTGACGGTCGCTCGCCCGGCATGGTGTGATCTTCAGCGATGGCGGATGTGACCTTCGTCTCGCGCAGGGACAACGCTTTCAAGGAGTTCCCGCCGGCCTCGGCCCAGGTCGCGCTCGTCATCCCCTTCTTCGGCGACCTGACGGTGTGGATCCGCCGCCCCGAGAAGAGCGCGTGGGAGTTCCCCTCGAGCACGCGTCGCAGCGGCGAGACGATCATCGAGGTCGCGAAGCGTGAGCTGTGGTCATCCGCCCGCCTCATTCCGGCGCGCCTGGACCTGCTCGGCGCGGTGCGGCAGGAGACGCCGCGGCCGCAGACGTCGTACGTCTACATGTGCGACGTCCACAATCTGCCGTGGAGCTATGAGCTGCCGACGGGCGTCGCCGAGGTCGGGGTGTTCCGCACGGACCCGCGTCCGCTCCTGACCGAGTGGATGGAGCTGGTCCTGCAGGCGGCGCTGCGCGCGCGGAGGACGGGACTCCGCTAGTCGCGCCGGCGCCCACGCGCTGGAGCCTCGGCGGGCTCGTCGTCACCATCGTCGTCGCGTTCGCCGCGGCCGTCGCCGCGACGGCGGTCATCTCCTTCGTCAGCGGACAGCGGACGCCGGTCGCGGACCGCTCGCCCGAGCAGATCCTCCTCCTCACGCTGGCGACGGACGGTGCGCTCCTTCTCACCATCGCGACGGTCGGACGCGCGCTCCTGCACCTACGGCCGTCCGACGTCGGCCTCGTGGCCCCGACGTCCGGCGCGATCTGGTTCGGCCTCTCGACCGGCGTCGCGCTGTACGCGCTCTCCATCACCGTGAACGTCGTCCAGTCGCAGCTCGTCGGGTCGCATCCGCAGGACCTCGTCGTCGCCTTCGGCTCGCACATCGGAGCGCGCGCCTACCTCGTCGACCTCCTCAACGGCTCCGCCGTCGCGCCCTTCAGCGAGGAGATCTTCTTCCGCGGACTGCTCTTCGGCGGCCTCGCCCAGCGCATGCCCGTCGCTCTCGCCGCGACCGTGAGCGCGCTGCTCTTCGCGCTCCTCCACGGCATCGGCGTGCTCCTGCCGATCTTCGTGCTCGGCCTCGGCCTCGCCTACGTGTACCGGCGCACCGGGACGGTGTGGGCGTCGATGGCGACGCACTCGCTCGTCAACGCGACGTCGCTGACGCTCCTGTTCCTGCTCCGCCCCTAGCGGGTGCCGCGCTCGCCTTCGCCGACGAGGCGCTCGACGATGACGACGTCGCGCCACGCGCCGTCGAGCTTGGCATGGCGGCGATATACGCCGACCTCGCGGAAGCCGACCGACCGCAGCAGCCCGAGGCTCGCCGTGTTCTCGGGGAAGACGCGCGAGACCAGCTTCCACAGTCCCCGCTCCGCCGCGACGGCGGTGAGCGCCTCCATCGCGGCGCGGCCCGCGCCCTGGCCCCGCGCGTGGCGCGCGACGTACACCGAGAGCTCGCCGACGCCGTCGTAGCAGGCGCGGGGGCGGTACGTGCTCGCCGCGGCCCACGCGACCACGCGCCCGTCGCGCTCGACGACGACGGTGGGGTAGCGCGGCTCCTTGTCGCGCATCCAGCGTGCGATGCCGTCGGCGGTGCGCGGCTCGGTCTCGAAGGTGGCGACGCGGTCCTCGATGCCCTCGTTCCAGATGCGCGCGACGTCCTCGGCGTCATGCTCGGTCGCGGGTCGCGCGGAGAGGGCTCTCACGCGCGGAACGCTAGCGGACGGTCACCACCCAGTAGACGCCGTAGTCCTCCATCCACTGCGCGCCCTCGATGAGCGGACGGAGGTAGAGGCGGTACGTGCCGGGCGTCGAGGGCGCCTGGATGGTGAACTGGAACCAGGCGACCTGTCCCGGGCCGACGTACGCGGCGGGCTGCGCCGCGATCCTGTTGTAGCGGGGCCAGTCGGTCGCGGGCGATCCGAAGGTGCCGTCGCCGCCGAGGATGCTCGCGCGGTCCTGTCCGGGATCCGGCTGCCACGTCCCGAGGTACGCGACCTGCCCCATGGCGCCGGCGACCCAGCCGCGCGAACCCGAGTTGTAGTAGGCGACGACGGCGGTCGAGCGCTGTCCGGCGCACAGCGTCGGGTAGCCGCTCTGCCCGTACCACGCCGCGTGGTAGCCGGCGATACCCGCCCCGACCCTGGCCGGCGGCGGGATGCCGGGCCCGACGGCGCTCGTGCACGGCGCCGCGCCGACGAGCGTCGCCGCCGCGACCTGCCCCGCCGTGACCGTCGCGGTGTAGCTCTTCTGCGACGCGATCACGGTGTACGTGCCGGGCGCGAGGTCGATGACGCCGAACCAGCCGCTCGCGTCGGTCGTCGTCCGTCGGACGACGGCGCCGCTGGCGTCCTGCACCTCGACGGGAACGTGCGCGGCGGGCGATCCGTCCGACGCGGCGGCGGTCCCGCGCAGATCGCCCGTCGTCGGCTGAGCTTTCCAGGGCATCGGCGGGACGACGGCGGGTGACGCGAATACGGGCGGCGTCACCGGATCGTCCGCGCTCGGCTGCGTGAGCGCGGTGGTCAGCTCGGCGCGGCTGGCGTCGGCCGAGCGCGCGCCGGATACAGCGAGCGCGTCGGGGTTGCGATACGAGTAGCCGGCCCATCCGATCGCGCTGCGCCCCGACACGCTGCCGGGCGCCAGCGCGGTGCGCACCTGCCGCACGCTCGCGGCGACGTCGTTGAGGTAGAGCGCCGACCCGATGGCGGCCTGCCGCGAGTACTGCTGCTCCTTCGCGAACTCGTTCCACTCGAGGTACTGCTGGCGCTGCCCGGCGTCGGCGTCGCGCTTGTAGTCCATCGGGATGTTCAGGTCGAGGATGCCCTCCTGCATCCAGCCGACCCAGTCCTGCAGCTGCTCGGCGTAGGTGCGCGTCGTCGACCAGCCGCCCTGCGACTGCGGGCCGTAGCCGTACGCGATGGTGTCGGCGCTGACGCGGATCCGCGGGCGGCGGGCGGTGCTGTCGACGTACACGCGGCGGACGAAGTCGGTGACGCGGTCACGCCGCCACTGCGTCCACTGCGGATCGGTCGGAGCGGGCGTGTCGGTGCGGCCGGTCTCGGCGCGGAAGCGCGCGAGCGCCGTCGGGTTGTAGCCCCACGAGGGCACGTCCGTCCCGAGGTCGTCGTCGGGGTAGCGGATGCCGTCGAGGTTGATGCCGTCGACGTCGTAGTTCGCGACGATGCTGTCGACGAGCCGGAGCATGTACGCCGCGGCGTCGGGATGGCCGAGGTCGACGAAGTACTCCTGGTCTATCCGGTCGAGCCCGTCGTACCGCTTCGTCAACCAGTAGTCGGATCCGCTGGCAGAGAGCCCGTGCAGGTTGAAGAGGTGCGAAGGATCCGCCGGCAGCGACGGCCCCTGCCAGACGTCCTCGATCATCACCCAGGCGTGCACCTGGATCCCCTGCGCGTGCGCCTTGTCGATGAGCGTCTGCAGCGGATCGAAGGGCAGCGGCGCGATGGGCGCCGACGTGCGCGGCGCCGTCGACAGGTCGCAGAAGCAGTCCCCGCGGCGGACGACCTCGGCGAAGATCGCGTTCACGTTCGCGGCCTTGGCCGCCGCGACGAGCGCGTCGATCTGCGCGGGGTCGTAGATCCCGGCGCCGAAGGCGTCGACGAAATAGGCGCGCAGCTGGCCGGAGACGCTGGCGGTCAGGGCGCGCACCGGCGCCGGCGCTTCCGCGGGCGTTGCCGCGACGACCGAGCCGGCGGCCGGCCCCGCGGACGGCGAGGCGGCGACCGGGCCCGCGCTCGCTCCCGCGAGCGTCGAGAAGAGCGCGCCGAGGGTGAGCGCGAGCGCCGTGAGGATCCCTTGCATCATCTGTCTATCGGCCGTGCGGCGATCCTGTCACGACGCTCGCGCAGACGCGTGGGTCACTCGAACGCGAGATCGATGACCTTCCGCAGCTCCGCTCCAGTGAGGCCGTCCCCGAGGAAGTCGTCGCCCACGCGGATCTCGAAGTGGAGGTGCGGGCCGTTCTCCGGTAGCCCGCTCGATCCGACCGCGCCGATCACCTCGCCGGCCCGCACGTGCGCGCCGAGAGGGAGCGCGGCCACGCTCGACAGGTGGCAGTAGCGCGTCACGATCCCGTGGCCGTGGTCGATCCAGACCTGGCGGCCGCGGACCATGTCGAGCGTCGCGCCGGGCGTGTAGCCGAGGCGCAGCGCGGCCGCGAGCGCGGCGCTCCGCGCGGCGAGCGAGGGCTCGACGTATCGGCCATCGATCCGCACGATCACGCCGTCGGCGGCCGCGAGCACCGGCGTCCCCTGGCGCGCGGCGAGGTCGATGCCCTCGTGGACGCCGGCGCGATACGCGCGCGGTGAGTCGGGGAGCAGGACGGGATCGCTCGGGATCGGGTGTCCGGCGAGGGGGATGCGCAGTCCGCGCACCTTCGGCTCGCGCCGCGCCACCGCGGGGTCCTCCCCGGCGGGCGGTGCCGTCGGACCGGCCGGCTCGACGAAGAGGGCTCGCACCGACGGCGCCGGACTCGGCGACGACGTGGCCGGCGCGCGCGTGAGCGCGGCCTCCCCGCCGGAGGCACTTGTCGCCGCGCCCGTCGTGCCGGCGACGGCGGCGACGACCCCGAGCACGACGAGAACGGCGAGCGCGGTCGCGCGTCTCACGCGACAACGCTAGACTGAGCGCCGGAACCCTTTAAGTCCGGTCCCGAGAGGCCGGGAAGGGAGAGGTACATGAGCGTGCTCATGGGCGCCGACGACGTCCGGCGGGCCATCGCCCGCATCGCGCACGAGATCGTCGAGCGCGACGGAGATCCCACTCGCATCGCCCTCGTCGGCATACGCTCGCGCGGGGACGTCCTCGCGACCCGCCTTCGGGCCGCGATCCTCGCCAACGAGGGGGTCCAGCTCCCGCTGGGGATCCTCGACATCACCCTCTACCGCGACGACCTGACGCGCGTCGCGAGCGCGCCGATCGTGCGCACGACGGAGATCGGATTCCCCGTCGACGACCGCATCGTCGTGCTCGTCGACGACGTCCTCTTCACCGGCCGGACGATCCGCGCCGCGATGGACGCGCTCGTCGACTACGGGCGGCCCAAGGCGATCCGTCTCGCGGTCCTCGTGGACCGCGGCCACCGGGAGCTCCCCATTCGCGCCGACCACGTCGGGAAGAACGTGCCGACGCAGCCGCGCGACGACGTGCGCGTGCACCTGACCGAGGTGGACGGCCGCGACGAGGTCGAGATCGTCCGCGTGGAGGTGCCGGCATGAGATGGCAGAGGCGACACGTGCTCTCGACGGAGGACTGGTCCCGCGAGGAGATCGAGCTCGTCCTGGAGCAGGCGACCGCGATGCTCGAAGTGCTGGCGCGGCCCATCCGGCGTACCCCCGCGCTGCGCGGCCGGACCGTCGTCCTCTTCTTCGCCGAGGCCTCCACGCGGACGCGCATGTCCTTCGAGCTCGCGGCGAAGTCGCTCTCGGCCGACACGTCGATCATCACGGCGTCGGGATCGTCGGTCGAGAAGGGCGAGACCTTGTACGACACCGTCCGCACGCTCCAGGCGCTCGGCGCGGAGATCATCGTCATGCGCCACGCGGCGTCGGGCGCGCCGTACTTCGTCGCCGAGCGCGTCTCGGCGTCCGTCATCAACGCCGGCGACGGCTGGCACGCGCATCCGACGCAGGGCCTCCTCGACGCGCTCACGCTCCGCGGCGCCCTCGGCGACCTCGCGGGGAAGCGTGTCGCCATCGTCGGCGACATCCTCCACAGCCGCGTCGCGCGATCCGACATCCACACCCTCGTCCCGCTCGGCGCGCGGATCGCGCTCGCGGGACCGCCGACGCTCATCCCGTCGGCCTGGCGTGAGGGCAGCGCTCCCGACGGCGTCACCTACGAGCGCGACGTCGAGCGCGCGCTCGACGGGGCGGACGCCGTGATCGCGCTGCGGCTGCAGAAGGAGCGGCAGGAGGCGGGGCTGCTCGCCTCGCTGCGCGAGTACCGGACCGCGTGGGGCATCACCGAGGAGCGAGCGGCGCGGCTGCGGCCCGGCGTCCCGGTCCTCCACCCCGGGCCGATGAACGAGGGCATCGAGATCGACGCGGCCGTGGCGCACGGTCCGCGCTCGCTGGTCGAGCGGCAGGTGACGAACGGCGTCGCCGTGCGCATGGCGCTGCTCTATCTCCTCGCGACAGCCGGCGCGGGAGCGGCAGAGCGGCTCGACGAGCTCGCGCCGGCGGCGCCGCCGACGGAGGTGCCGGCATGATCGTCGAACGCGTTCGCGCCATCGATCCGGACGGCCGCGAGAGCGCGCGCGACGTGCGCGTGGGCGACGGCGACGAGCGCGTCGACGGGCGCGGCCTCGTCGCGCTCCCCGGGCTCATCGACCTGCACGCCCATCTCCGCGAGCCGGGCTTCGAGGACTCGGAGACCGTGGCGACGGGCGCGCGCGCCGCGCTGCGCGGCGGCTTCACCGCCGTGTGCGCCATGGCCAACACCGTGCCGGCGCAGGACGCGCCCGGGCTCATCGCCGAGCT
>JAGWSB010000064.1 GCA_028876375.1 Chloroflexota bacterium
GTGGCACCGACCCGCGATCGTTCGCGCCCTACTCGTACGCGCTCAATGACCCGACCGGTCGTCTTGACCGTACCGGTCTATCCGCTCACGACCTGTTCGACGGCGGTGGCAGTGATGGTGTGAGCCCTTGGACCATCACCGCCGGAACGTTCGGCGCCGAGAGCGAGGTGACGGTCTACTCCGTCGACACGAAGCTCTATTACGAGAATGTCTCGTTCAGTGCACCAACAGCCGCCGAACCACCCGCAGCCTGTGGGTCTGGGTCAGCCAAGGATCTGCTTCTCATGTGCCGAACGTCGACCGGGCCGACAGTCCATGTGACGCCGCGAGCGCCCCTCGGTCCGATCACGCTGATCACGCCTGGCGCTGCTGCCGGTCCGATCATCCACACCACGCCGTTCCCTCCGGCTGGTCCCCTCGACATCGTCGACCGCAGTCCCGTCGATCCCGGTTCCGACCTGTTGAGAAGCTCGCCAGATACGTCAGCGCGCAGTCCGGAGGCCAAGGGCGAAGAGTCCGAGCCGATATGGAGGATCCACGGTGGCCGCGCTCCTGAACTCGGTCACTCCTGGACGCCGAAGGACCCGGCCTCCCTGGCATCTCCGCGGCAGGGACTCGGCCTACCGTCGGCGAACACGGGCGAGAACGTGACCCGCGGTCGCGTACGAGACTGGACAGGCATCTTCTGTCGTCGTGCCGAGCCCTGCGAAGGCAATCCGGGTGGAGAGATCGAGTATTGGGTGCCCGATCCGGGGAGCCAGATCGAGATTGTGGATAGAAGGCAGCCGGGGGAGCCGTATTAAGGAAGGAGTTCCGTAGACCGGTGGACGACTTCGACTTCGGTGATGAAATGCGTGATCGTCTGGTCAGAGTGCTTGTCGCGCACGGCGCCGTTGGGCCGTTCCGGCGTGCGTATCCCGCTGGCGGTGACGAACTAGTGATCATCCTTACCCCCGAAGGCGCGGCGCGAGTCGACGAAGGTGCGGTCACGACGGAGTTAACGGCGCTGCTGAAGCGAAAGGTCGCCGTGACGACCGCGCCGCCGTGGCCGGCGGAAAGCGTGCCGCTGTAGAGGTTCCGGACCGCGACGACGGGCCGGCACCGGTATGGCGCACCTGACGCATGAGTAAGCTCAAAGGCGCTACAGAAGCGAACGGCGAGGTCGCTTCCCGGTTGCTGTTCACCGCGTTCACGGGGCCGCGTCCAAGCGCGTGGTGTATGAGGGCGACCGCGCCGTCCTCTGATCGATCGTTCCAGCGATGACTAACGCGTCAGAAGCCGCTCTTAGGCGACACCGCGTGCTCATCGAAGCGTGTCTGCGGCACCGCGTGTTCTTCTTCTGGCGAGGACCGGGTACGATGCTCATCTCGGGAAAGAGGGATCCGAAGACGGTCGGCGACGTCGCCGGGGACATCATCGCGACTGTCGCGCTCGATCCGATCGTGCGACGATCCGCTCCATGAGCGGCGATGCCTGGGTCTGGCTGCTCACCATCGTGTGGGCCGCCACAATGCTGTACGCCGCAGCGCAGGTGTGGAGTTTCTGGCGCGAAGCGCGCAGCGTCCCTGCGTGGACCGGCGTGCCGGGGTGGTGGCCGCTGGGCGACGCGCTGTGGCGAGGTACGGTCCGATCGTGCGCGGTCTGGGTGAGCATGGGATCGCTTGCTGCGCTGCTCCTAGGCATCGTCGAGTTCGGCGGCTGGCGCGGCCGGCCAGCAGTCATCGAGGGTCCCGCGGCGACCCTCGTGACCATGCTGTCCGCCGCGATCCTGGTACTGCTCGGTCTCATGGCGAGCGTGGTGTTGTTCAACAAACCCGGGTTCGTCGTTCCGCCCCATCTCCGATCCGAACCGAGCGCGCTAGCGCGGTGGGCCGCGGCGATGCGGCGGTGGCGCGTGCGGGTCGAGGGTCAGCCGGCGCTCCTCAAGCCTTTCCTCTTTCTGCTGTTCGTGCTGACGGGCGAGACCGTCCGGGAGGCGCATGCGCCCGATAGGCCCTCGGGGCGCCGCTCCGACGGCCACTGACCTCGTTCCCGGTTCGGACAAGCCGATCTTCGCGGCTCGGAACAACCTGGCGAACGGGGCAAGAGGTGGCAAGAGTTGACCGCGCTCACGCGCGGGACCTCGCCGCTTGCGACTTCCGCGAGTTGAGCGCTGACTTGAGTGAAGTAGTTCCGATCGAGCTCCCGCGGGATATCGCCCTCGACTGGCTGAGGAAGTCGCTTATGGATGGCTCGCGATCGTCTGCGCATGTCCTGGCCGTAGCGCGCCTGGATCACGGCCACCTCTTCGCGTTGGCTCCTGCAGGCACGAAACCTTCGCAACTGACCCCGGCGGAGGGGGGAGTCGCGTCTGTGGCGGCTTCGGACGCTGCTCTCGCGGTCGTGCTGGCCGGCATGGCCGGGGAAGGCGCCTCGTGCGTCGTCATCGAAGATGACGTTCAGCGGAGAGGGGATCCCAGCCTTCCGAGGTTCGACCTGCCGTCGGCTTTCCTCGACGACAGGGTCATCCATTGGCGTGATCTCACGGTCGACTCGGCGAAAGCGGCAGTTGTCGCAGTTCAGCGAGGCGCCTCTGGCTATCCGTTGAACGCGTTCGTCACCACGCGGTCCGCTGCCTCGCTGGGTCTTGTCGACGGCAGACAGTTGGACGACGGCCTCTTGGCCGCGGTGGAGAGTGCCCTGATGGCTGTCATCGTCGCGGTCTTTGATGCGGAATCGTTCCTTGTATGGCAGCACCGGTAGATTCGCTCGACCCTTGGTGCCGCGGTGAGGCCGGAACATGGATCCTTGATCTATTGGTGGCCGGTCGTTCTCATACCCGCCCAGTTCATGAATGAGCATCCCTTCGAACAGCTGCGATGAAGACCGACCAGGCGGGTCGCTCGCCACTGCACTACGCAGCGAAGGAGGACGACGCGGAAACTGTGGCGACGTTGATCCGCGGAGGAGCCGACCCTGACGTGCGTGATGGGTACGGATTCAGTCCGCTCCACTTCGCCGCGCAGGAGGGGTCCGCCCGCGCGGCGCGGACTCTTCTCGAACTCGGAGCGAGCGTCGACAGCGCCAACATGTTCGGCAACACGCCGCTGTGGGTGGCTGCATTCTGGTCTCGCGGTCGTGGAGACTTGATCGAGCTTCTACTCGAGCACGGCGCGGATCCCCGCCACGCGAACAAGGCCGGGCAGACGCCTATCGGGCTGGCGCAGCAGATCGCGAACTACGATGTCGCGCGGTACTTCGCCGATGCGGAACGTCGGCCGCGCAGCGGTCCTACTACTTAGCGCAAGAAGTGGCGCTGGCTACATCCGACGACGCGGGTGACGCCAAGACGATCCAGTACACGCTCGACACCGCAGGTCCCCTGTCGCAGGTCCTCACCGCCTCGAGCGGCAAGGACACCGTGACGTTCCTCTACGGCCTGCAGCGCATCGCCGCGGTCGGCCGTGACACCCGCTACTACGGCGCCGACGTCCGCGGCAGCGTGCGCACGACGACGGACGAGAAGGGCAAGCTCAAGAGCACCTCGATCTACGACGCTTGGGGCGTCCCCAAGGACGAAGCCGACGACGACGCACGCCTGGCGTCGCTCTTCGGCTTCACCGGTGAGCGCCAGGATGCAAAAGCCGGCCTGGTGTACCTCCACACGCGCTGGTACGACCCCGCCGTCGGCGTCTTCCTCTCGCCCGATCCCGCGGCCGGGAGGCCCAGCGACCCCCGCACGCTCTCGCCCTACGCCTACGCGATGGACGACCCGACGAGCAAGGTCGATCACATAGGGTTCTCAGCGAGCTCTCTTCTGAATGGCGGGCAGCGCTACAGCGATGACGGTACCGCGGCATACGTGAATCCAACCATGAACGGAAGCGTGCCGCGCGCAGATGGCGATCGTCACGCCGACTGGAGATGGTCCGAACCTTTCGCTGGGCCAGTGGCCGACATCGCAGCCAAACTGACCGCCGCCTCGATCCGGCCGGAGTGGGAGTTGAACGGCTTCGAGCGGGCGATCACCTCGACGTCCCTGCTCTGGCGTGACAGCGAGTTCGCGAGAGCTGCAACCGCTCGGTCCGTTACCACCACGCTCCAATGGGCACCCTCGAACGCCGGCTCGCTCGCTCTGAAGGTGTTCCTGGACAGCCGTATCGGCGGTGCTGCCGTTGGTTCCGGGGTCCAGGGCGTCTCGGACTATCTCTTTCATCCGGAACTCACACCCAAACAGCGCGCTGAGCGCGTCCTTCTTGTCGGCGCGGTCGGCTTGGCCGTTGCCGCCACTGCTCCGCTTATCCTCGGCGCCGCAGGCGTCGCCACGACAGGCGTGGTCACCGGCGGCGTGCTCTTCGGGGCGACGGCGGTCGCGGGTTGGGCGACCGAGGAGTTCCTGTTCCCCCGACTCGGACTCGGGACCTAGTCTCGTAAGGCGATGCGGTATCAGACACGTCAGGCGATCTTGGCCGCCGCCATCGCGGCTGTCGCTTTCGCCACAGCCGCGTCCGGGGGGCCGGCGGCGATCGCACTGTTGCCTCTGAGCGCCCTCATCGCCGGCCTACCTTTCGCTCGCCTCGCCCTTATCCCTGCGCGGCAGCAGTACCTCGCCGAGAGGGCGGCTGGCGTCACTGCGCGACATGAGGTGACCTGGCCAATGCTCCTCGGCATTGCCATCGGCATCGCCGCACCGGCTGCTCTTGCGCAGCTCGGCAATTGGGTCGCCCCGACAGTCATCGCTCAGTACCTCGCGGGCTTGGCCGGCGCGTTCTTCTTTCTCAGCCGGTGGGAGACCCAGTGGGACAAGTGACTTTGCGGATCCAGCATTTGAGGCGAGGCCGCTTCCTTGGCAGTCAGCTCGATCGTTGGCGACCGACATGAAGGTCTACTACGAGAGGTCGCCTTCGACGCCCCGCCAACGACCTCCATTACCCCATTGGAGTCGCAGGTGCTGATGCTCCTTTGGACCCCGGTCACACCTCGGGGCCCGATCTCCACATCACGCCGGTGCCTCCCGTGGAGCGGCCGACTATCGTCGACCGAGCGCCTGAGCTCATCGGGCCGTCGGTTCTCGTAGCGAAAGGCAAAGACGCGGGGTCCGACCAGGGACAGGCCGGCGTTGACAGCCGGTCGGAGCCTGGTGCCAGCCCGTTAGAGCCGAACCCCAGCGAGGAAGCCGCGCAACCGAGGCCGCGCACGATCCCATGAGCGCGGCACGGGGGAGCGAGCGGCAGTAGGCGCCCGGATCTCGGTTCCGCTTGCTGGAACAGCCTGGCAGGCGGTGACAAAAGGGCCTTGACGCCAGGGCCCGAAATGCGAGACTTCACCGTTCGCTGCTTCGATCTGCTACTATTCCGGTACTCGTGAAGTTCCCGCCTCCGCACCTTCGCGCGCCCCACGCTCCGCCGCCCCTCAGCTTCTAGCCACGCTCTAGGGAGGGCTGTCCATGTCCATGACCCTCGACCGGGTCCCTACGTCCGTCCGTGAGCGCGTGAACTACGCCTCACTGCCGGAAGTGCTGCCGCTGCCGAACCTCATCCAGACCCAGATCGACTCGTTCAAGTGGTTCTGCGACGAGGGCCTGCAGGAGCTGTTCGACGAGATCTCGCCCATCCAGGACTTCACCGGGAAGAACCTGGACCTGCGCTTCCTCTCGTACGAGTTCCGTGACCCGAAGTACTCGGAAGAGGAGTGCCGCACGCGCGACCTGACATACAGCCGCCCGCTGTGGGCGCGCGTCGAGCTCGTCAACAAGGAGACCGGAGAGGTCAACGAGCAGGACGTCTTCCTCGGCGACTTCCCCTGGATGACCGACAAGGGCACGTTCGTCATCAACGGCGCCGAGCGCGTCGTCGTCAGCCAGCTCGTCCGTTCCCCCGGCGTCTACTTCACCGCCGTCGACGACCCGACGACCGGCCGCCGCCTCTTCTACGCCAAGCTCATCCCGAACCGCGGCGCGTGGCTGGAGTTCGAGACCTCTAATAAGGACGTCCTCTCGGTCAAGGTCGACCGCAAGCGCAAGCTCCCGGTCACGACCCTGCTCCGCGCCGTGGGCTACTCGTCCAACGACGAGGTGTCGGCGCTCTTCACCGCGGTCGACAACGACCCGGACCACCAGTACATCAGCGCGACCCTCGAGCGCGACCCCACCACGAACACGAACGAGGGCCTCGTCGAGGTGTACAAGCGCCTCCGTCCGGGCGACCCGCCGACCATCGACAACGCGCGCAACCTCGTCAACTCGCTGTTCTTCAACTTCCGGCGCTACGACCTGGCGAAGGTCGGCCGCTACAAGCTCAACCGCAAGCTCGGCCTCGACCTGCCGATGACGCAGCGCACGATCACCAACGACGACATCGTCAAGATCATCAGCCGCATCGTCGAGCTGAACCAGGGCAAGGGCGGCCCCGACGACATCGACCATCTCGGCAACCGCCGCGTCCGCGCGGTCGGCGAGCTGATCCAAGGGCAGTTCCGCGTCGGCCTCCTGCGCATGGAGCGCGTCGTCCGCGAGCGCATGTCCATCGTCGAGCCGGAGAAAGCGACGCCGAAGGAGCTCATCAACATCCGGCCGGTCGTCGCGGCGATCAAGGAGTTCTTCGGCGGCAGCCAGCTGTCGCAGTTCATGCAGCAGACGAACCCGCTCGACGAGCTCACCCACAAGCGCCGCCTCTCGGCCCTCGGCCCGGGCGGCCTGTCGCGCGAGCGCGCCGGGTTCGACGTCCGCGACGTCCACTACAGCCACTACGGCCGCATCTGCCCCATCGAGACGCCGGAGGGCCCGAACATCGGCCTCATCGGATCGCTCGCGTCGTACGCGCGGGTGAACCCGTACGGGTTCATCGAGTCGCCGTACCGGCGCGTCGTCAAGGAGGACGGCCGCGCGCGCGTCTCCGACGAGATCGTGTACCTCACCGCCGACGAGCAGGAGCTCGCGACGGTCGTCCAGGCCAACGCGCGCCTCGACGAGAACGGCTACTTCCTCGACGACCGCGTGCAGATCCACCGCGGCCCCAAGTACCACGAGGAGTCGCCGGCGAAGGCCGACTACATGGACGTCTCGCCGAAGCAGATCGTCTCGGTGTCGGCCGCGCTCATCCCGTTCCTCGAGCACGACGACGCCAACCGCGCCCTCATGGGCTCGAACATGCAGCGCCAGGCGGTCCCGCTCATCAAGCCGGAGGCGCCCGTCGTGGGGACCGGCGTCGAGTACCGCGCCGCGAAGGACTCGGGCCAGGTCGTCGTCACGCAGAAGGCGGGCACGGTCCGCAGCGTGTCGGCGGCGGAGATCTACGTCGAGCACGAGGACGGCGAGGCCGTCCGCTACAAGCTCGAGAAGTTCGTCCGCACCAACCAGGGCACCTGCTTCAACCAGCGGCCCGTGGTGCGGGTGGGGGAGCGCGTCGAGGCGGGGCAGATCATCGCCGACTCGTACTCCACCGACTCCGGCGAGCTCGCGCTCGGCCAGAACATCCTCGTGGCCTTCATGCCCTGGGAGGGCGGCAACTACGAGGACGCGATCATCCTCAGCGAGAAGCTCGTCCAGGAGGACCGCTTCACTTCGATCCACATCGAGAAGTACGAGGCCGAGGCGCGCGACACCAAGCTCGGCCCCGAGGAGATCACGCGCGACATCCCGAACGTCGGCGAGGAGGCCCTCGCGGACCTCGACGAGAACGGGATCGTCTACATCGGCGCCGAGGTCGGGCCGCAGGACATCCTCGTCGGCAAGATCACGCCCAAGGGCGAGACCGAGCTGACGGCCGAGGAGCGCCTGCTACGCGCGATCTTCGGCGAGAAGGCGCGCGAGGTGAAGGACACTTCGCTCCGCCTGCCCTCCGGCGAGCACGGGAAGGTCGTCGACATCAAGATCTTCAGCCGCGAGAACAACGACGAGCTCCTTCCCGGCGTCAACAAGCTCATCCAGGTCTCCGTGGCGCAGAAGCGCAAGATCAGCGTCGGCGACAAGATGGCCGGCCGCCACGGCAACAAGGGCGTCATCGCCAAGATCATGCCCGTCGAGGACATGCCGTTCCTCCCGGACGGCACGCCCGTCGACATCGTCCTCAACCCGCTCGGCGTCCCCTCGCGCATGAACATCGGGCAGATCCTCGAGACCCACCTCGGGTGGGCCGCCGAGGCGCTCGGCATGCGCGTCGCGTCGCCCGTCTTCGACGGCGCGCGCGAGGAGCGCATCAAGGAGACCCTCAGGCAGGCCGGGCTGCCCGAGGACGGCAAGGTCACGCTGCGCGACGGCCGCACCGGCCGCGCGTTCGAGCACTCCATCACCGTCGGCTACATCTACATGCTCAAGCTGCACCACCTCGTCGAGGACAAGATCCACGCCCGGTCGACGGGCCCGTACTCGCTCATCACCCAGCAGCCGCTGGGCGGCAAGGCGCAGTTCGGCGGCCAGCGGTTCGGCGAGATGGAGGTGTGGGCGCTCGAGGCCTACGGCGCGGCATACATCCTCCAGGAGCTGCTCACCGTGAAGTCCGACGACGTCCTCGGCCGCGTTCAGACGTACGAGGCCATCGTCAAGGGCGAGGACATCCAGCCGCCCGGGGTCCCGGAGAGCTTCAAGGTCCTCATCAAGGAGCTCCAGTCGCTCGGACTGTCGGTCGAGGTCCTGAACGAGCAGGAGCAGGAGATCCGCTTCGTCGAGGACGCCTCGTTCTCGGCGCCGGACCTCGGTATCAACATCAGCGGTCTCGAGTCAGGGAGCTAGGGAATGCTAGAAGTCAACGAGTTCAACGCCATCCGCATCGGCCTCGCGTCGCCCGAGCAGATCCGCTCGTGGTCGAGCGGCGAGGTGACGAAGCCGGAGACGATCAACTACCGCACCCTCCGTCCGGAGAAGGACGGGCTCTTCGACGAGCGCATCTTCGGTCCCACCCGGGACTGGGAGTGCTACTGCGGCAAGTACAAGCGCATCCGCTACAAGGGCATCATCTGCGACAAGTGCGGCGTCGAGGTGACGCGCGCCAAGGTGCGCCGCGAGCGCATGGGCCACATCCAGCTCGCCGCGCCGGTGTCGCACATCTGGTTCTTCAAGGGCACCCCGAGCCGTCTCGGGATCCTGCTCGACATGTCGCCGCGCAACCTCGAGCGCATCCTCTACTTCGCCCTCTACGTGGTCACGCACATCGACGACCACGCGCGCGACCGCGCGCTGCAGACGATCGAGGAGGAGGCGGAGTCCAAGATCCGCCGCCTCGAGCAGACCATCGGCGACCGCACCGGCGCCATCGAGGCGCGCGCGAACGCCGAGATCATGCGCATCCGCACGCAGACGGAGCAGAAGGTCCGTCAGCAGGAGGAGCAGCTCACGACCGACACCGAGGCCCTCACGACCTCGGCGTCGAGCGTGAAGGAGCAGCTCGAGGCGTCGCTGGGGAAGCCCGCGCCGAAGGACATCGTCTTCAAGCAGGCCGAGCTGAGGCTCGTCGAGAAGGGCGCGAACGTCACGCGCACGATGCTCAACCAGCTGCAGCGCACGCTCCAGAAGCAGCTCGACCAGCTGGTGAAGAACGGGCGCGCCGAGGAGGCCGCCTCGCGCAAGGAGGCCGATCAGCGCATCGCCGACATTCGCGCGCGCGCCGACCAGGACCTCGGCGTCATCCGCCAGGAGATCGCGCCGGACGTCAACAAGGTCCGCGACGAGGCCAAGGCCAAGCAGGACGAGGTCGGCCTCATCAAGTGGATGGACATCCTCACGGAGCAGCAGTTCCGCGAGGCCTCCGAGAGGTACCGCTTCTTCCGCGCCCAGATGGGCGCCGAGGCCATCCTCGAGATCATCCGTCAGCTCGACCTCGAGAAGCTCAGCCACCAGCTCCAGGCGGAGATGCGCCAGTCGACGGGGCAGCGCCGCAAGAAGGCCATCAAGCGGCTCCGCCTCATCAAGGCCTTCCTGCGCTCGAAGAGCTCGCCGGAGTGGATGATCGTCACGATCCTGCCGGTCATCCCGCCGGACCTGCGCCCGATGGTGCAGCTCGACGGCGGCCGCTTCGCGACGAGCGACCTCAACGACCTCTACCGCCGCGTCATCAACCGCAACAACCGCCTCAAGCGGCTCCTCGAGCTCGGCGCGCCGGAGATCATCATCCGGAACGAGAAGCGCATGCTCCAGGAGGCCGTCGACGCCCTCATGGACAACGGGCGGAGAGGCCGCGCCATCAGCGGCACCGGCAACCACAAGCTGAAGAGCCTCTCGGACATGCTTCGCGGCAAGCAGGGGCGCTTCCGCCAGAACCTCCTCGGCAAGCGCGTCGACTACTCCGGCCGCTCGGTCATCGTCGTCGGCAACGACCTCAAGCTCGGCGAGTGCGGGCTGCCGAAGAAGATGGCGCTCGAGCTGTTCAAGCCGTTCGTCATGCGCCAGCTCGTCGAGCGCGGGCTCGCGCACAACATCAAGAGCGCGAAGCGCTACGTCGAGCGCGTGCACCCCGAGGTGTGGGACGTCCTCGAGGACGTCATCAAGGACCACCCGGTCCTCCTCAACCGCGCCCCGACGCTGCACCGCCTCGGCATCCAGGCGTTCATGCCCAAGCTCATCGAGGGCAACGCCATCCAGATCCACCCGCTCGTGTGCGAGGCCTTCGGCGCCGACTTCGACGGCGACCAGATGGCCGTCCACGTCCCGCTCTCCGCCGCGGCACAGGCCGAGGCGAAGAACCTCATGCTCTCGACGCGCAACCTCCTCAAGCCGGCCGACGGCCAGCCGGTCGTCACGCCGCGCCAGGACATGGTCCTCGGCTGCTACTACCTCACCCTCGACCCGGATCGGACCAAGACGACGCGCATCTTCGGCAACATGGACGAGGTCCGCTCGGCCTTCGACCTCGACGAGGTCGGCTTCCACGACCCGGTGAAAGTGCCGGGCACCAACGGCCAAAAGGTCATCGAGACGACCGTCGGCCGCGTCCTCTTCAACACGACCATCCCCGAGGACCTGCGCTTCGTGAACAAGGTCATGGACCGCTCGGCGATCCGTGACGTCGTCACCCAGGTCTACGAGCGCCACGGCAACGACGAGACCGCCGAGGTCGTCGACCGCATCAAGAACATCGGCTTCATGGCCGCCACGCGCGCGGGCGTGTCCATCTCGGTCGACGACGTCGCCATCCCCAAGGACAAGTGGGAGCGCATCGGCGTCACCGAGAAGAAGGTCGCCGAGATCGATCGCCAGTTCGGGCGCGGCCTCATCACCGAGGAGGAGCGCTACGACCAGACCGTCAAGGTCTGGACGGACACGACCGAGCAGGTGATCGGCGGGATGATGGACGCGCTCGACAAGCGCGGGTCCGTCTACATGATGGCGACCTCCGGCGCCCGCGGTAACCCGCGGCAGATGGGCCAGATCGGCGGCATGCGCGGGCTCATCGCGGACCCCCAGGGCCGCATCATCGACCTGCCCATCCGATCGAACTTCCGCGAGGGCCTGTCGGTCCTCGAGTACTTCATCTCCACGCACGGTGGCCGCAAGGGTCTCGCCGACACGGCCATCCGGACCGCCGACTCGGGCTACCTCACGCGGCGTCTCGTCGACGTCGCGCAGGACGTCATCGTCCGGCTCGAGGACTGCGGCGACGAGGACGGGCTGTTCGTCCACCGCGTCGAGCAGTGGAACCCGCAGCCGTTCGCCGACCGCCTCTTCGGCCGCGTTTCGGCCCAGGACGTCGACGACCCGAAGACGGGCGCGCGCATCGTCGACCGCGGCGACGAGATCGACAAGCCGCAGGCCCGCGCGATACAGAGCTCGTCGCTCGACGGCATCCGCGTGCGCTCGCCCCTCTCGTGCCACGCGAAGATCGGCATCTGCCGCACCTGCTACGGCCGCTCGCTCGCGACGGGCAAGCTCGTCGAGAGCGGCGAGGCGGTCGGCATCATGGCCGCGCAGTCCATTGGCGAGCCGGGCACGCAGCTCACCATGCGGACGTTCCACACCGGTGGCGTCGCGGGTGAGGACATCACCATGGGCCTCCCGCGCGTCGAAGAGCTCTTCGAGGCGCGCGTGCCCAAGGGCCTCGCGGTCATCAGCGAGATCGACGGCATCGCCGAGGTCGTCCGCGATCCCGACGGGGTACGGAAGATCGTCGTGCGGAACGTCCAGGACTACACCATCCCCGTCAGCACGCCGGCCGGCTACAACCTCGTCGTCACCGACGGCCAGGAGGTCAAGGCCGGCGACACGCTCGCCAAGCCCGAGCGGCGCGGCAAGGGCAAGACCGACCTCGCGTCCCCGGTCGCCGGGACGGTCACGCTCCGCGACGGCGGCCTCGTCATCGCGATGAAGGACGTCGAGGAGCGCGTCTACGAGGTCGCGCACCAGGCGCGGCTCCGCATCGAGAGCGGCCAGACGGTCGCCGCCGGCGACTTCCTCACCGAAGGGTCGGCGAACCCGCAGGACATCCTGCGCATCTCCGGGCGCGAGGCGGTGTACCGCTACCTCATCGGCGAGGTGCAGAAGGTCTACCGCAGCCAGGGCGTCACGATCAACGACAAGCACATCGAGATCATCGTCCGGCAGATGCTGCGCAAGGTCCGTGTCGAGGAGCCGGGCGACACCGAGCTCCTGCCGATGGAGCTCTTCGACCGCTTCGAATTCGAGGACATCAACGCGCGGACGATCGCGATGGGCGGCGAGCCCGCCACCGCGCAGACCGTGCTCCTGGGCGTCACCAAGGCGTCGCTCTCGACGAGCTCGTTCCTGGCCGCCGCGTCCTTCCAGGAGACGACGCGCGTCCTCACCGAGGCCGCCGTCATGGGCCAGAAGGACCGGCTGCTCGGGCTCAAGGAGAACGTCATCATCGGCAAGCTCATCCCCGCCGGCACCGGGCTGCCCTCGCGCAGGGAGCAGCTCGAGTGGATGCCGAAGCCGCGGCCGCTGTCGGCCGTGTTCGGCGCCGAGGAGGAGGAGCTGCCGACGCTCCCGCCCGAGGAGGAGCTCTCCCTCGAGGACCTCGAGGACGAGGACGAAGAGGAGGGCGACGAGGGGCTCACGGACATCCTCGACGAAGAGGGTCCGGCCGACGTCACCGCTGTCGCGAAAGACGGCGAGTAGGCTCAGCGACTTCCGCAGACATCGAGAGGGCCGGTCGGCAACGACCGGCCCTCTTCTTTTCGTCAGCGAAGCATCGTGAGCGTGAGCGGGTCGCGCTCACCGCGGTAGTACTTCTCGAGCGCGCGCGCGAACGCGGGCTCCTCCGGGGCGACGTGCTCGAAGAGGGTCAGGCACGAGCGGAGCTTCACGTCGTCGGGCGATCCCATGATCTCCCGCGCCGTCTTCCCTTCGACGCCGAGGACGAGGTCGACGCACTCCTTGAGGCGCCGCCCGAGAAGCGAATGCTCCCAGTACGCGCGCGCCTCGGCGGCGGAGCCGATGCCGTAGCGCTCGGCCATCGCGCTGTGCCCGAGGCCGCGCATCTGCGGGAACACGAACCACATCCAGTGGCTGGTCTTGCGGCCGCGCGCGAGCTCGGTCTTGACCTGCTCGTACACACCGTCCTGCGCCTCGACGAAGCGCTCGAGGTCGTGGGGATCGTGCACATCCGCCAGTTTGGCCCAGGCGCTGACCGGGTCAGTACTACTAGACCTCGCCTCTAGACTCGCGCCCAGGCTGCTGCGGGAGGGGGAAGAAATGGTGAGCCTCGCGGGTCTTGCGGACTACGTGATGATGCTCGTGGTCAGCGCGGTCTTCGGGTCGGTCGGCGGGCTCGGGTTCGAGCTGCTCCAGACGAGAGACGTGGCGAAGGCGACGGTCGCCGTCGCTGCGGCCGGCGCCGGGACGACCGATGCGGTCGAGCTCCCGCACCCCATCTCGAAGACGCTGTATGACCTCGGGGTCTGGGGAAGCCTGACCATCGGCGGGATCGCCGCGATTGGCGCGCTCTACTTCTTCCCACCTCAGATCACGATCCAGCTGACTGGCGCCGACGGCGCCGCGAAGACCATTACGCAGTACGACCTGATCAAGCTGGTCGCTCTCTCGCTCATCGTCGGCTCGGCAGGACCGTCGTTCCTCAACGCGATGCAGTCACGGGTGCAACTCGCGCTGAGCGAGCAGAAGGTCGACCAGACGAAGAAGGTCTCAGAGCAGAAGATGCAGAAGCTGACGGTCGACGCCGCGAACGAGGTGCGCAAAGCGATGACGGACGCGCTCAGTGCGCGCAGCGGCGAGCTGCAGCGGTCGATCCGCGCGGCGGCGGAGGCCGATGTCCGTACGGCGGATGAGACGACGCCTGAGACGACGGATCAGGTATCCCGGCTGTTCCGGACCGCGAGCGACGACGCCGCGGCGCGCGTGCAGAGCGCGTTGAGCACGCAGGTCGAGGAGGCGAAGAACACGCTCGCGCTCCTCTGAATCTGCTGGATCGCTCCTTTACCGTATCGGCGTGAGCTCAGCGCTCGATCCGACCGTCCTCGAGCGCCAGAAGGCCGCGTGGCGCTACCGCTTCCTCGCGAACGGGATCGACCCATACGACTACGACACGACGACCGCGCGCATCAGCTCGATCGACCGGTGGCTCGACGAATGGACGAAGACCGCCGACGGGCACGTCGCGCGCGCAGACGAGGCGGCGCGGCAGGGGCACCTCGTCACCGCCGCCCACTTCCGCCGGCTCGCCGCGCTTTGCTTGCACTTCGGCCACTTCAACGCCGTACGCCCGCTCGACAAGTGGCTCGCCGCGCAGGACCGGAAGGCCGAGCTCTACCGAATGGTCCTGCCGTTCCTCGATCCGCCGGCCGAGCGCGTCGAGATCCCCTTCGAGAAGATCACGCTGCCGGCGCACCTGCGGAAGCCGCGCGGCGTCGATCGCCCACCGGTCGCGATCTTCTTCAGCGGCCTCGACTCGACGAAGGAGGAGGCCGGCACGTTCGAGAACGTCCTCCTCGCGCGCGGCCTCGCGACGCTCACGTTCGACGGCCCCGGGCAGGGCGAGACCTGGGTGAAGATGCCCGGCCGGGTCGATCAGGAGAAGGCACCGATGGCCGTCGTCGACTGGGTGGAGAAGCGACCGGACCTCGATGCCGATCGCGTCGTCTCTCTCGGTGTCAGCCTCGGCGGCTACTTCGCTCCGCGGCACGCCTGCCTCGACCCACGGGTGAGGGCCTGCGCCGCGATCGGTGGCCGGTTCAGCCAGGAGGACCGCGACCTCAAGGACGAGCTTCACGCGGAGCGCTTCCTCCACTTCTGGAACGTGAAGACCGTCCCCGAGGCCGAGCCGATCATGAAGGCGTCGACGCTCGAGGGGATCATCGAGAAGATGGATCGCCCGCTGCTGGTCGTGCACGGCGCGAAGGACAACATCGCCGTGCCCGAGAACGCCAAGCGGATGGCCGACCGTGCGCCGAAGGGGGAGTGGGTCCTCTACGAAGAGGGCAACCACGTTTGCAACAACGTTCCGCACATCTACCGCCCATTTGTCGCGGACTGGCTGCGCGACCAGGTGTCGGGCCAAGAGTCCGAGATGGTCGGATAGCGTTGCCGCGCGGATGTCCGCGCATCGCCTGCCCGGCAAGGCTCCGAGCCCGGCCGCTGGAGGCGCTGGCGCCGCCTTGTTGTCGGTCGCTTGCTGCTAGTGAGACCTCCCGTGGCGAGATCCGCCCGGATGGGCAGCTTCTTTTGACGCCCTGCGGCCGATCCCCGTAGACTCTCTTTTCGGCTGTCCTTCGCGACGGTGACCGTCCCGGCCAGCGGTCGGGGCGGTCATTTGGCGCATCGGCCCGGAACGCGAGGCCCCGAGAGGGGGTCGCCGACCGACGGTCGCGCTGCGCACGGGGCCAATGCCGTAAGGCAAGCGCTCCGGTCACGAGTGACCCATGGAGAACGCGACCCCGGGCCGTTTGCGCCCGCGCCTCGTGCGCGCGTGCGTAGACCCCGGGGGAGCCGACTCGCAATAGAAGGAGTCCCAACAGGCGAACAGGCGGTCATAGCGTGCCCGTCCCGCGAGTGCGGCTGGAAGATCAATAAGAAGAGGTGGCGTCCGTGCCGACGATCTCGCAGCTGGTCCGCAAGGGCCGGAAGCATGAGAAGAAGAAGGTGGACACGCCCGCCCTGCGGCGGACGTGGAACTCGCTGCGCTCCCGCACGGTGGAGCTGCGCCGCGGCGCGCCCCAGAAGCGGGGCGTCTGCACGGTCGTCCGGACGATGACCCCGAAGAAGCCGAACTCGGCCCTGCGGAAGATCGCCCGCGTCCGCCTCACGAACGGCATGGAGCTCACGGCGTACATCCCGGGCATCGGCCACAACCTTCAGGAGCACTCGGTCGTGCTCGTGCGCGGCGGCCGTGTGCGTGACCTTCCGTCGGTCAAGTACCACATCGTCCGCGGCACCCTCGACGCGGCGGGCGTCAAGGACCGCAAGCAGGGGCGCTCGCTCTACGGCGCCAAGTCCGACAAGAAGAAGAAGACGGGTTAGCCAGATGCCACGTCGAGCTCGTCCCTCCCACCGCATCACCGTCCCCGACAAGAAGTACGGGAGCGTCCCCGTGCAGCAGTTCATCAACAAGGTGATGCAGCGCGGCAAGCGCAGCACCGCCGAGGGCATCGTCTATGGCGCGCTGGCGAAGGCCGAGGAGACGCTCCGCCGTCCGGCGATCGAGGTCTTCGAGACCGGCTTGCGCAACGCGACGCCGCTCATCGAGGTCAAGCCGCGGCGGGTCGGCGGCGCGACCTATCAGGTCCCGGTCGAGATCCGGCCGGACCGCCGCAACTCGCTCGCCATGCGCTGGGTCATCGACGCCGCGCGGAAGCGTCCGGGCAAGTCGATGGCCGACAAGCTCCAGGCCGAGATCCTCGACGCGACGAACAACACGGGCGCCGCGGTCCGCCGCAAGGAAGAGACGCACAAGATGGCCGAGGCCAACAAGGCGTTCTCCCACTACAAGTGGTGAACGAAGTGAACCCGCGTACGGCACTGACGCCTTGGTGCGGCGGCGATCGAGAGTACAAGTGGTAATGACGCTCGACACGCAGCCCAGCAAGGCGACCGGAGCCTCGGAGAACATCCCTCTCGAGCGCGTCCGGAACATCGGGATCATCGCCCACATCGACGCCGGCAAGACGACGGTGACGGAGCGGATCCTCTTCTACACGAAGAAGATCTACAA
>JAGWSB010000065.1 GCA_028876375.1 Chloroflexota bacterium
TCGGGCCCCGCGGGCGCCGTCCGCCGCCGCGGCGGGGCGCGGACCGTCTAGCGCGAACCGTGGCCCTCCGCGTCCGCCGCGTCGGCGAGGGCCCAGCCGATGAGGCGCTCGAGGAGCTCGCCGAACGCGATGCCCGCGACGCGCGCCGCCTTCGGGACGAGGCTGTTCGCGGTGAGGCCGGGGATGGTGTTCACCTCGAGGACGGGCATGCGGTCCCCGGCGAGGATCATGTCGGTGCGCGAGATGGCGCGGCAGCCGATGACGCGGTGCGCCGCCAGCGCGAGCTCCTGCGCCCGCCGCGCGACGTCGTCCGACACGCGCGCGGGGCAGATCTCCTCGGTGATCGCGGGGTCGTACTTGGCCTGGTAGTCGAAGAAGTCGTGCTTCGTCACCACCTCGATGACCGGGAGCGCCTGGAGATCGTCGTCCCGGCCGATCACCCCGACCGTGAGCTCGGTGCCGGCGAGCCGCTCCTCGACGAGCGCGCGCTGGTCGTAGCGCAGCGCCTCCGCGAGCGCCGCGCCGAGCTGGTCGGGGCGCGCCACCATCGTCACGCCGAAGCTCGAGCCCTGGCCCACCGGCTTCACCACGACGGGGTAGCCGATCTCCTGCGCCGCGCGCGCGGCGGCGACGGGATCGCGCCCGTACCCCGTGCGCGTGACGACCGCGCCGCGCGGCACGTCGAGCCCGGCGGCCGCGAGGACGGTCTTGGCCATCACCTTGTCCATCGCCAGCGCCGAGGCGAGGACGCCCGACCCGACGTAGGGGATGCCGATGAGCTCGAGCATCCCCTGGAGCGTGCCGTCCTCGCCGTAGGGGCCGTGCAGGCCGATGAACGCGACGTCGATCGGCGCGTCCTCCGTGGCCGGGACGATCGCCGCGGTCGCGGGCCGGAGCGCGGACGTCGCCGCCTCGATCTCCGCGCGCAGCTTGGCCGGGAGCTCGCGGCGGTCGCGCTCGCTGAGCGCCTCGAGGCGCCCCGAACGGTCGGCGATCGCCCGCGCCTGCGCGCGCTGCTCGGCGCCGAGTCGCCGGTTGTTGGCCATGAGCGCGAGCGGGTCGAAGAGGACGACCTCGTAGCGGTCCTGCGGAAGGCTCTCCGCGATCTGGTGGCCGCTGGCGAGCGAGATGGGACGCTCCGGCGACGCGCCGCCGGCGAAGATGCCGACGCGGATCTTGCGTCGCTGGCTCATGACCACTGCCCCACGACCTCGACCTCGGCGACGAGGTCGACGCCGAAGCGCTCCTTCACCTCGCGCTGGCACAGGCGCATGAGCTCGCGGATGTCGCTCGCCGTCGCGTTGCCGGTGTTCACGATGAAGTTCGCGTGCCGCTCGCTCACCATCGCGCCGCCCAGGCGGCGGCCCTTGAGCCCCGCGGCGTCGATGAGGCGGCCCGCGAAGTCGCCCGGCGGATTCCGGAAGATCGACCCCGTGTTCGGCTGCGCCAGAGGCTGCTTCGCGGCGCGCTCGTTCGCGATCTCCTTGATGCGCCGCACCGCCGTCTCGCGGTCGCCCGGCGTCCCGCGCAGGCGGGCGCGGACGACGACGATCGGCGTCCCCTGCAGCGCGCTCGTCCGGTAGGCGAAGCCGAGCTCGGCCTTGGCGGCGGTCCAGGTGTCGCCGTTGAGGTCCATGAGCTCGGCGTCCACGATCACGTCGACGGTCTCGGCCCCGAACGCGCCGGCGTTCCCGTGTACGGCCCCGCCGATGGTGCCGGGGACGGTGGCCATCCACTCCAGCCCGAGGAGGCCGGCACGCGCGGCGACCGCCGCGACGTGCGCCATGGGCGACCCCGACGAGGCGGTCACGATCGCGCCGTCGACGGTCGCCTCGCTCCAGGCGTTCTCGATGACGACGCCGCGGATGCCCTTGTCCGCGACGAGCAGGTTGGTCCCCCCACCGAGCAGGAAGATGGGCACCTCGTGCTGCCGGGCGACGGCGACGGCGCCGCGCAGGTCGTCCTCCGACGTGACGCGGACGAAGAAGTCCGCCGGGCCCCCGACGTGGAGCGAGGTGTGGCGGCTCATCGGCTCGTCGCGGACGCCGAACGGCGCCGCCGCGGTCACGCCGGCGATCCCTCACGCGCGGCGATGAGCTCGAGCGCCGCCGCTCCCGCCGCCCGGATGTCGCCCGCGCCGAGCACGAGGAGCACGTCGCCCTCCCGCGCGCCCTCCGCGAGCATCCGTCCGGCCGAGGCGACGTCCGGCGCGTACGTCGCGCGCGCGGCGTCCGCGAGGCGGCGCGCGAGGCCCTCGACGTCGCGGCGCTCGCGCGCCGAGGCGAACGTCTCGGCGACGATGGCGACGTCGGCGGCGGCGAGCGCGGCGGCGAACTCGTCGAAGAACGCTCGCAGGCGGCTCGGGGTGTGCGGCTGGAAGAGGACCACCAGACGCCCCGCGGCGGCGGGGCGCAGCGCGTCGATGGCTGCGCGGATCTCCGTCGGGTGGTGCGCGTAGTCGTCGACGACGGTGATCCCGTTCGCGCGACCGAGCACTTCCAGGCGCCGCCCGGGCAGCGTGACCGACGCGAGCGCCGCGGCCGCCTCGCCGGGCCGCACCCCGAGCGCGCGCGCCGCGAGCACCGCCGCCGTCGCGTTCCGCAGGTTGTGGACGCCGGGCACGGCCAGCGCGAGCGGCACGCGGCCCTCGTCGAGGCGGATCTCCGCTCGCGCGCCGCGCCCGTCGGTCTCCGCGTCCGCGATGAGGACGTCCGACCCCGGCGCCGTGCCGTAGGTGACGACGTCGGCGCGCCCGCGCAGGCGCTCTCCCGCGCGCCGCGCGAGCTCGCGCGCGCCCGGGTCGTCGGCGCACGCGACGAGCGTCCCGCCGGGCACGACTCGCGCGGCGAAGGCGAGGAAGGCGTCCGCGTACTCCTCGCGCGTCGGGAAGTGGTCGACGTGATCGTGCTCGACGTTCGTGACGACCGCGACCGCGGGCGAGAGCGCGAGGAAGGTGCGGTCGTATTCGTCCGCCTCGATGACGAGCTCGTGGCCGGATCCCACGTACGCGTTCGCCCCGGCCTCGCGCACCTCGGCGCCGCAGACGAGGGAGGGGTCGTGCCGCGCCCCGCGCAGCGCCGCCCAGCACATCGCCGTCGTCGTCGTCTTTCCGTGCGTCCCGGCGACGGCCACGACGTCCACGTCCTTCGCCAGGTGCCGCCAGGCGTCGTGCCGCCGCCACACCGTGATCCCCGCCGAGCGCGCCGCGACGACCTCGGGATGCTCGTCGCCGTACGCGCTCGAGCGGATGACGACGTCCGCGCCGATGACGTTGCGCGGATCGAAGCTCTCGTGGACCGTGACGCCGAGCGGGCGGAGCGCCTCCGCGAGGGGCCAGCGTCCGTCGTCCGAGCCCGTCACGACCCCGCGCGCCGCCAGCAGCCGCGCGACGGCGGACATCCCGGTGCCGCCGATCCCGATGACGTGGTACCTCATGCGCAGCCGCCGAGCGCGAGGAGCTCCTGCGCGATCGCGGCGGCCGCGTCGGGGCGGCCCATCGCCTTGGCCGCGGAGGCCATGCGCACGACGCGGACGGCGTCGTTGAGCAGGCCGACGACGACGGCCGCGAGCCGCTCCCCGTCGAGCTGTCCCTCGCGGATGACCGCCGCCGCGCCGGCCTCCTCGACCGCGCGCGCGTTCGCCGCCTGGTGCGCGCTCGCCGACGCGCCGAACGGGATGAGCACGAGCGGCTTGCCGAACGCGAGCGCCTCGGAGATCGACGACGCGCCGGCGCGGCCGACGACGATGTCCGCGGCGGCGAGCGCCGCGCCCATCTCGTCGCGCAGGAACGCGTGCGGGTGGTAACGCGGCGCCAGATCCGCGGGCAGGCTCGCCTTGCGCGCCTCGGCCCGACCGATGTGCGCGCCGCCCGCGAGGTGGACGACGCTCGCCGCGCGGAGGATCTGCGGCAGCGCGCCGAGCAGGGCCTCGTTGATGCGCCCCGAGCCCTGGCTCCCGCCGCCCACGAGGACGACCGGGCCCGGGCCGAGGCCGAGCGCGGCGCGCCCTTCGGCCGCGGTCCAGCGCAGCAGCGAGGCGCGAATGGGGTCGCCGGAGACGCGCGTGCGTCCGCGCGGGAGCGCGGGGACCGAGGCCGCGAACGTCGCGCCGACGCGCTGCGACCATCCCGCGAGCAACCGGTTCACGCGGCCGGGCACGACGTTCCCCTCCCACAGGTACACCGGCACGCGCGCGGCGCGGGCCGCCGCGACGATGGGAAGCGAGACGAGGCCGCCGCTGGTGCAGCACGCGCGCGGCCCGAAGCGGACGACGCGCGTGAGGGCGTCGACGAGGGCGGGCACCAGGAGCGCGCCGCGCGACGCGAGGGATGCGCGTGAGTCGGGGTCGCGCAGCGACGGCATGGGCGTCGCGTGGAACGGGATGCCGGCCGCGGCGACGAGCTCAGCCTCCAGCCCGCGTCGACCGCCAAGGAAGAGGAAACGCGCGTCCGCGTCGCGCTCGCGTACCGCCTCGGCGACCGCGAGCAGCGGGCTCACGTGGCCGCCCGTCCCGCCCCCCGCGAGGAGGATCCGGCACCCGCGCCGACCCGCCCGCGCCTGCGCGTCCAACGCTGAGGAGTATGCCGACGGCGACGAGCCCGACGCACAGGGACGATCCGCCGTAGGAGATGAACGGGAGCGTGATGCCCGTCATCGGCACGAGGCTCGCGACGACGGCCATGTTCAGCCAGGCCTGGGAGGCGAGCCAGACGGTGATCCCCATGGCCAGGAGGGCGCCCTCGGCGTTCGGAGCGCGGAGCGCGATGCGCGTCCCGCGGAACGCGAACGCCAGGAAGAGGAAGATCACGAGACCCGTCCCCACCATCCCCAGCTCGTTCCCGATCACCGAGAAGATGGAGTCCGTGTACGGCGCGGGCAGGAAGCCGAACTTCTCCCTCCCGGCGCCGAGCCCTTCGCCGAAGGGGCCGCCCAGCGCCAGCCCGTAGAGCGACTGGATCGATTGGAAGCCCGCGCCGCGCGGATCGCTCCAGGGGTCGAGGAAAGTGAGGAGGCGCTGCAGCCGGTAGGGCTGCGCCACGGCGAGGGCGAGGGCCAGCGTGCCCGCCAGGGCGCCCAGACCCGCGAACTCGACGAGGCGCGCCCCCGCCGCGAAGTAGAGCGCGAGCGCGATCGCGCCGATCACGATCGCCGTGCCCAGGTCGGGCTCCGCGACGACGAGCCCGGCGACCAGCGCGACGAGGACGATGAACGGACCGGTCGTGCCCAGCTGGGCGATGCGGTCGCGGCGCGCGGCGAGCCAGAACGCGAGGTACACGATGAGCGCGAGCTTGGCGAGCTCCGCCGGCTGGATCCCGGCGAACGACGTGACGCGCAGCCAGCGGCACGCGCCGCCGGCGCAGGTGCCGATGCCGGGCACGAGCACGACGACCAGCAGGATCAGCGCGACGACGCCGAGCGGAACGGCCGCGCGGCGCAGGGCGCGGTGGTCGAGGCGCGCGGCGAGGACCATGCCCACGATGCCGATGGCCGCCCACGCCGACTGCTGGACGAGGAAGTAGCTGGGGTCGTCGCGCGCGTCGAGCGCGCGGATCCCGCTCGCGCTGTAGACCATCGCCAGCCCGAGCGCGACGAGGCCGAGGACGATGGCGACGAGAGGCAGGTCGTACTCCGTCGTGCGCGGCGCTCGCGGCAGCCTCGCTCTCATAGCGCCGACGCGCCGCGCGCGAGGTCGCGCACCGCCTGGCGGAAGCGGTCGCCGCGCTCCTCGTACGAGGAGAACATGTCGAACGACGCGCAGGCCGGGGAGAGGAGCACGACGTCGCCCGGCCGCGCCATCTCCCGCGCGCGCTCGACGGCGGTCGGGAGGTCGGCGGCGCGGACGACGCGCGGGCCGCCGTCGCGCGCCTGCCGCTGCGCCGAGGCGATGGCCGCGGCGATCTCGTCCGCCGCTTGGCCGATGAGGACGGCGCCGCGCGCCCGCGCCACGACCTGCCGTCCGAGCTCGGCGAAGTCGGCGTCCTTCGAGACACCGCCGAGGATCACGACCGCTGGACGCCCGTACGCGGCGAGGGCGGGGATCGTCGCGTACGGCGTCGTGCCCTGCGAATCGTTGACGTAGAGGACGCCGTCGACCTCGGCGACGGCCTCGAGCCGGTGCGGGAGGCCCTCGAACGAGGTGAGGACGTCACGCGTCGCCTCGGCGGGGATCCCGCACACGTCGCCGACGATGGCGGCCGCGAGAGCGTTCGCCACGTTGTGCCGCCCGGGCACGCGGAGCTCGCCCGCGGCGCACACCACGGTCTCGCGATCGCCGTCGGCGAGGACGAGCCGCTCGCGGGCGTCGAGGTACGCGCCGTGCTTCGGGCGCAGCGAGAGCGAGAAGGCCCGCAGCCGCGAGCCGACGCCCTCGTGCATCGACATCGCCGTCGTGTCGTCGAGGTTCAGCACGGCGACGTCGTGCGACCCCTGCCAGCGCACGATGTTCGTCTTCGCCGCGACGTACGCCTCACGGGTGCCGTGGTGGTCGAGGTGGTCCTCGAGCACGTTCGTGACCACGGCGACGTGCGGGCTCCGCGCGAGCGTCTCGAGCTGGAAGCTCGACAGCTCGAGCACGACGAGGTCGTCCTTGGTGAGGCCGGGGAGCTCGTCGATGACGCTGCTGCCGATGTTGCCGCGCACGAGCGCGCGCCGCGGCCCCTTCCCCAGGATGCGCCCGATCATCGTCGTCGTGGTCGACTTCCCCTTCGTCCCGGTGATCCCGACGATCGGCGCGGGGCACAGCCGGAAGAAGAGTCCGATCTCGGTGAGGATGGGGATGTCCCGCTCGCGCGCGCGGAGGATGGTCGCCGAGCGCGGGCGGATCCCGGGCATGACGAAGACGAAGTCCGGGTCCGCGAGGGCGGCGTCGTCGCTCGACGGCCCCAGGACGAGGTCGACGCGGTCGGCGATGCCGACCTCCCGCAGCCGCGAGACCCCTTCGGCCAGCTGCTCGCGCGGCTTGCGGTCGGACATCGTCACCTTCGCGCCCTGGTCGAGGAGCCACTTCCCGAGGCCCGCCGCCGTGCGCGCTTTGCCCATCCCGACGATCGTCACGCGGCGGCCGCGGAGGTCCTCCGGGTCGACCTCGGGATCGAACAGCAAGCTCATCGCGGGCGGCCGGCGGGGGGCTTGCCCCCGGCCTTGATCCCGATGAACGCCAGGTTGAGGAGGCCGATGTCGCCGGAGCGGCGCGACCAGGTGTTCTCGCCGCCGCACTTCGTGCAGACCCGCGAGACCTCGATCCGCGCGACGCCCTCGTCCCGGAGCTGCTCCGCGTTGGCGCGCCACAGGTCGAACGACGTCGTCCCGTCACGCACCACGAGCGCGCGCTCGCCGGCGGCGCCGAGCCGCTCGCGGATGGTCGCCGCGCGCTCGTCCCCGACGGCGTAGCAGCACGGCCCGATGGACGGCCCCAGCGCGGCCACCATGCGCGCCGGATCGACCCCCTCCGGGCGCAGCACCTCGACCAGCCGCCGCGCGACGTGCCGTGTCGTGCCCTCCCACCCCGCGTGGGCCGCCCCGACGCGCGTGCCGCCGACCTCCGCCAGGAGCACGGGGACGCAGTCCGCCGCGACGATCCCCAGGAGCACGCCGGCCCTCGCGGTCCACACCGCGTCGGCCTCCGGCCAGGGCGGCGCGAAGGGCGCGTCGGCGCGCACGACCTCACTGCCGTGTACCTGCTTCACGCGCACGACGCCCGGGAATCCGAGGCTGCGCGCGAGCGCGTCGCGCGCCCGGACGGCGTCCTCGACCGGCGTCCGGCTGCCGCCCATGCTGCCCAGCGCGCGCGTCGTCGATCCCGCCACGACGCCGAGGGAGGTGAGCGTGGGCGAGTAGAGCAACTCGCCGTCGCGCCGCCACGCCGCGCGCTCGACCCCCAGAGCGCTCACGGGATGGGCGTCGCGAACGCGAGGATCGCGGCGGCGATGCCCGCGACGGCGCCCAGGAGCCAGAAGCGGAGCGTCACCTTCTCCTCCGGCCAGCCCAGCAGCTCGAAGTGGATGTGGAACGGCGCCATGCGGAAGATGCGCTTGCCGCGGATGCGGAAGCTGCCGACCTGGAGGATGACCGACACCGTCTCGGCGACGAAGACGACGCCGGCGATCGGCAGCAGCAGGATGAATCCGGTCACGAGCGCGACGCTCGCCAGCGCCGCTCCCAGGGACAGCGCGCCGGCGTCGCCCATGATGAATTCCGCCGGGTGCACGTTGAACCACAGGAACGCCAGGACGGCGCCGACGACGGCCGCGCAGAACACGGCGAGCCAGGGGAATCCGCGCGCCGCGGCGATGAGCGTGAACGACAGGAAGGCGAACACCGCCGTGCCCCCGGCGAGCCCGTCGAGGCCGTCCGTGAGGTTCACCCCGTTCGACGTCCCGATGATGGCGATCGTCGCGATGACGATGAACGCGACGGCGCCGATCCGCCACTCGCCGACCAGCGGGACGAGGACGCCGGTGACGCCGAAGTGCCGCTGGATGTACAGCGCGCCCGCGAGGGCGACGATCGTCTGCCACACCAGCTTGTGCCGCCCGCGGATCCCGAATCCGTAGGCGACGTTCACCAGGTCGTCGATCGCGCCGAGCAGTCCGACCGCGAGCAGCGCGCCCATGGGGACGATCGTCTGCGGGATGAACTCGTCGCGCTGGTCGGTGGGCAGCAGCACGAAGACGATCCCCCACAGCACGAACACGACGCCGATGAAGAGCAGGCCGCCCATCGTCGGGGTGCCCTGCTTCGCGAGATGCGAGCGCGGCCCCTCCGCGCGGATGTTCTTGCCGATGCGGAGGTCGCGCAGGAGCTGGATGTACGGCCGGCCGACGCCGAGGCCGACGGCGAACGCGAGCAGGAGCACGCCCAGGGGGATGAGGACGAGCGCTCGGGCGTCGAGCGCCATTAGTGGAGCGCCACCGCCTCGGACGCGACGAGAGCGTCGACCACCTTGGTCAGCCCGACCGCGAGCGATCCCTTCACGAGGACGACGTCGCCCGGCCGCACCACCCGCCGCACGATGAGGATCGCCTCCGCCGCGTCCGCGGCCTCGTACACGTCGAGCGACGACGGCCGCGCCACGCGCGCGATCGTCCGCGCCAGATCCCCCACCGTCACGAGAACGTCCGCGCTGCGCGCCGCGTCACGCCCGGCGTCCTCGTGCGCCTCGGCCGAGAGTGCCCCCAGCTCGCGCATGTCGCCGATCACGGCGACGCGGCGAGACCGCTGGCCGCGCAGGAGCGCGAGGGCGGCGGCCACGGCGGCGGGGCTGGAGTTGTACGAGTCGTCGATGACCGTCATCCCCTCCGCGTGACGCACGGCCATGCGATGCGCGGGCGGCTCCATCGTCGCCAGCGCCGCGGCGGCCTCCCCGAGCGGCACTCCGAGCTCGACGGCCGCGCCGAGCGCCGGCAGCACCGCGGCGAGGAAGTGCGTGCCCGGCATCGGCACGCGCGCCTCGGCGTGCGCGCCGCGGTGGTCGACGGTGAAGCGGAAGCCGTCCAGACCGTCGTCGACGACGTCGCGCGCGCGGAGCTCGGCGTCCGCGGCGAGTCCGTAGAGGACGACCCTCGCGCGCGTTCGACCGGCGAGCGACCGCACGCGCGGGTCGTCGGCGTTGAGGAGCGCGAGGCCGTCGCGCGGCAGCGCCTCGATGAGCTCGGCCTTGCCCGCGGCGATGGCCTCCACGCTCGGCGTCCGCTCGAAGTGCACCGGCCGGTCGGGGATGCGCGTGATGACGCCGACGCGCGGCCGCACCAGGCGGCAGAGGTCGGCGATCTCGCCCGGGACGAAGAAGCCGAGCTCGACGACGGCCACCTCGTGCGTCGGCTCGAGGTCGAGGAACGTCAGCGGGACGCCGATCTCGTTGTTGTACGAGCTCGCGCTCCCCAGGACGCGGTAGCGCGCGCCGAGCGCCGCGATCGTCGCCTGCTTCGCGGTGGTCTTCCCGACGTTCCCGGTGATGCCGACCGCGGGGATCGGCCGCTCGTCGCGCAGCGCGTCGGCGAGCCGCCGCAGCGCGCCCGGGACGGAGTCGACCTCGACCAGGAGCGCGTCGCGCGGGACGCCCTCCGGCACGCGCTCGACGACGGCGCCGCGCGCCCCGCGCGCGATCGCGTCGGCGACGAAGTCGTGCCCGTCGCGGACGTCGCGCAGCGCGAAGAAGAGCGTGCCCGGCGTGAGGATCCGAGAGTCGAAAGCGCCGCCGCGGAAGACGAGCGAGGGGTCGGCGCTACCGCGTACGACGCGTCCACCCGTCGCGGCGAGAAGGCGAGCGAGAGTGAACATGTGCGGTCAGAGGGTACCCGTCCCCCGCTCCGTCATCTCTTGCGATCCGGCTGGATGAGCGCGTATCGCAGCGTGTCCTCCGCCACTCCGCGGAAGACCGACATCGCCGTCGTCGTGCCGAACAGTCGCGACTGCGGCCGGTCGAGGACGACGACGACCACCATGTACGGATCGTCCGCGGGCACGAACCCGGCGAACGAGCTGATGTACTGGTCGTCGACGTAGCGGCCGTCCGGCGAGGGGATCTGCGCCGTCCCCGTCTTGCCCGCGACGCTGAAGCCGGAGAGGAACGCGCCGTGCGCGAGACCCTTGTCCACCGACGAGACGAGCATGTCGCGCAGGGTCGAGGCGGTCTGCGAGGACACGACGCGGCGGACGGCGGCCGGCGCGGTGCGGTGTTCCCCGTCCGCATCGCGCCAGCTCGCCACCACGTAGGGCCGGTAGAGGGTCCCGCCGTTGGCGATCGCGGCGTACACGGTCGCGAGCTGCAGCGGCGTCGCGGTCAGCCCCTGTCCGAACGCCGCCGTCCCGAGATCGACCGGATACCACTGCGCGAGCGGTCGCACGTCGCCGCCGATCTCGCCCGCGAGGTCCACGCCCGTCGGTCGGCCGATGCCGAAGCGCACCAGGGCGTCGTACAGCCGCTGCTCGCCGAGCTTCTTCGCGACGAACACGGCGCCCGCGTTCGCCGAGTGCTCGATGACCTGCGTCATCGTCGACGGGCCCCACGCGCGCCCGAGGGCGTTGGAGAGGCGCCGCCCGCCGATGTCCGCGTAGCCGACGTCGTTGTACGTCGTGTTCGGCGTCACCACGCCGGTCTCCAGCCCGGCCGCCATGGTGATCGCCTTCATGACCGAGCCCGGCTCGTACGCCCAGCCGACCACGCGGTCGCGCAGCGCCTCCGGCTTTGCCGCGGCGACGGCGCCCGGATCGAAGGTCGGGTACGACGCCATGGCGCGGACGGCGCCGTCACGCGGATCGAGCACGACGATCGATCCACCGACCGCGCTCTCGCGCTGCACCGCGGCGCGCAGCTCGCGCTCGGCGGAGGTCTGTATCGCGAGGTCGACCGTCAGCGTGAGGTCCGCGCCGTTCCGCGGCGCGACGCTCTCGCGCAGCCCGAGCGCGATCTCGCGGTCGGCGGGATCGCGCTCGGCCACGAGCTTGCCGTCGGTGCCCCGCAGGATGCCGTCGTACTTCCCCTCGACCCCGTCCTGGCCGGCGCCGTCGTCGCTGACGAAGCCGAGCAGGTGCGCGGCGAGGTCGCCGTTGGGATACAGCCGCTTGGGCTCCTCCTCGAAGCCGAGCCCGTCGACGTGCAGGTCGGCGATGGCGTTCGCCGTCGCCTCCGGGAGACGCCGCTGGATGAAGACCCAGTCGGCTCCCGACGTCAGGCGGTCGTAGATCGGCCCCGCGGCGCGCCCGAGGAGGATGCCGAGATCGTCCGCGACCTTCTGCTTGTCCCGGATCCGCGCCGGGATGGCGTAGAGCGACCGCAGGTCGACGCTCGCGGCGAGGATGGCCCCCGAGCGGTCGAAGATCGTTCCGCGGCGCGCGTGCAGCACCTCGTCGCTGCGCACCTGTCCGTTGGCGCGCTCGAGCAGGCCCGGCCGCGCGACGGTCTGCCAGTACGCGACGCGGGCCGAGAGGACGATCGAGAGGACGGCGAACAGGGCGAAGAGCGTGCGCAGGCGCGCGGACGATACCGGCGCCATCCCCTAGCGGTGCGCTGCCACCGGATCCGCCGTGACGACGGGGACGTAGGGGACGCGCACGAGGCCGAGCCTCTTCGCCTCCGCCTCGATGCGCGCCGGCGAGTCCAGCCGCGCGAGCTCGAGCTGCAGCAGATCGTTCTGCCGCCGCAGCTCGTCCCGCTGCGCCTCGAGCCGCTGCGCCTCGTACCCGACCGACGCGACGCCCGTGGATCCGGCGAGGTAGGCGAGCGCGAGGACGAACGCGACGGCGATGGCCGCCGACGCGCCGACGAAGGAGCGGAGCTCCCAGGTGACGGCGCGGCTGGCGGAGCGTACGTGCCGAGGAAGAGCGCGGGAGCGGGTGCGATGCGTAGCCGCGGTGCGGCGCGCGCGGACGTAGCGGCGCGGAGCCGCGAACGCGACCGTGGTCATGCCGCTGCGAGCTTCTCGGCGACGCGGAGCCTGGCGCTGCGGGCGCGCGGGTTGCGCCCCACCTCCTCGGCGTCCGGCATGACCGGCCGTCGGGAGATGAGACGCAGACCCGCGCGGTGACCGCAGACGCAGGTGGGGAGGTGGGGAGGACAGATGCAGTCGCGGGATTCGCGCGCCATGAAGGTCTTCACGGCGCGGTCCTCCAGCGAGTGGAAGGAGATGACGAGGAGCCGGCCTCCGGGCCGGAGGACCTCGAGTGCGGCGCGGAGGCCGCGCTCGAGGGATCCGAGCTCATCGTTGACGACGATGCGAAGCGCCTGGAAGACGCGGGTCGCGGGGTCCACCCCGCGCGGCCGCCGCGTCTTGACCCCGGCGACGAAGCGCCCGAGGTCGTCGGCGGTCACGAAGGGACGCGTCGCGCGGCGACGCGCGATGGCGGCCGCGACGCGCCCGGCTTCCGGCTCCTCGCCGAGCTCGGCGAACACGCGCCGCAGCTCCGCGGCGTCCCACGTGTTCACGACCTCGGCGGCGGTGAGCGTCCGGTCGGGATCCGCTCTCATGTCCAGCGGCCCTTTCGCGTGGAAGCTGAACCCTCGCTGCTCGTCGGCGAGCTGCATGGACGAGAGTCCAAGGTCGAGGACCACGGCGTCGACCGGCGCATGAGCGTGCTCGCGCGCGACGCGATCGAGCTCCGCGAAGCTCGCTCGGACCAGGGTGACCCGACCGGCGTAACGCGCCAGCTCCCGTCGCGCGACCTCGAGGGCCGCAGGATCGACGTCGAGACCGAGTAGGCGCCCGTTCGGGGCGCTCCGCTCGAGGAGGGCGGCGGCGTGACCGCCCGCGCCCACCGTGCCGTCGAGATACCGCCCACCATCGCGAGGAGCCGCGAGGTCGACGACGGCGTCGAGGAGAACAGGCTCGTGCGCACGATCAGATCCCGAGATCGGCGAGCTTCTCGCCGATCGAGGACTCGACCTGGGCGAGCCGGGCGCGCCAGCGTCCGGGCTCCCAGACCTCGAGGTGGTCGGAGGCGCCGACGACGAGCGCCTCGCCCGAGAGGCCCGCGTACTCGCGGAGGTGCGACGGGACGACGACGCGCCCCTGTCCGTCCGGCTCCGCGTCATGGGCGCCCGAGACCAGGAAGTGGACGAACTGCTGCCGCAGCGGGTCCGTCCGCGGGCGCTTTCGGATGTCGGCGTTGATGCTTTCCCACTCGTCGGTCGGGAAGATCGCGAGGCACTCTCCTATCCAACGGCTCACGACCGCTCCTTCTTTGAAGCGGGAGCGGAACTTGGACGGGATCGCCAGTCGACCCTTCTCGTCCAGGCTGTGCGCGAATTCCCCCAGGAAAGCGCCTTCCACCTACCCGTCCGTTTCCGGGCGACGAGGGTCCCCCACTCGCCACCACTTTTCACCACGCAGCGGCATTCTCCCCCACGCGACCAGGTTGTCAAGGGGGTAGGCGTGGCTATTTAGGGACGGTCGCGCGTCGTGGGGGCATGCGGGCGGTCGGCTCTAGCTGGGGAGCCGAACGCGATCGAGGAGGTCGTCCACGGTGCGCGCGGCGCGGTCGACGATGCTCTTCTCCCGTCGATCGGGGATCGGCACCCCCCACCACTCCATCACCGACGCCCCCCAGGTGAAGCCGCCGCCGAAGGCGACCAGGAGGACGCGGTCACCCTTCTTCAGGCGGCCCTGGTCCGCCGCTTCGGCGATGGCGATGGGGATGGACGCCGCCGACGTGTTCCCGTAGCGCTGGATGTTCACGAAGACCTTCTCGGGCGGGAAGTGGAGCCGGCGCGCGACGGCGTCGATGATCCGCACGTTCGCCTGGTGCGGGATGAGGATGTCGATGTCCTCGGTGGTGACCCCCGCCTCGGCGAGCGCCTCCTCCGCGGCGTCGCACATCGACTTCACCGCGAGCTTGAAGACCTCCCCGCCCTGCATGCGGATGAAGTGGAGGCCCTGCTCCACCGTCTCCTTCGACGCCGGCATCTTCGTCGCGCCGGCCTGCACGTAGAGCAGCTCGCCCTTCGAGCCGTCGGCGTGGAGGACGGCGGACTCGATCCCCACCGAGGCGTTCGACGCCTCGAGCACGACCGCCCCCGCGCCGTCGCCGAAGAGGACGCAGGTCGTGCGGTCCTTGAAGTCGAGCAGCCGGGAGAGCGTCTCCGCGCCTATGACCAGCGCGTTGCGCGCCATCCCGCCGAGGATCATCCCGTTGGCGAGCGCGAGAGCCGAGACGAACGAGGTGCAGGCCGCCTCGACGTCGAAGGCGCCGGCGCGCTCCGCCCCCAGCGCCGACTGGACCAGGCAGGCGGTCGCCGGGAAGAGGTAGTCCGGCGAGCAGGTGCCGACGATGACGAGGTCGAGGTCCTGCGCGCGCATGTGCGCGCGCTCGAGCGCCGCCTTCGCGGCGCGCACCGCCATCGTCGAGGTCGTCTCGCCGTCGCCCGCGAAGTGGCGCTCCTTGATCCCGGTGCGGCTGCTGATCCACTCGTCGGACGTGTCGACCATCTTCTCGAGGTCGTGGTTCGTCACGACCCTCGGCGGGGCGTAGAAGCCGTATCCGGTGACGACCGCGTTCTGCTTGGCCACGAAGGGCCTTAGGCGCGCCGCTCGCGCTTCTGTGCCGTGCGCTTGAACAGGGCGTTCACGTCGCCTTCGAACGCGGCGAGGACGCCGTGCGCGTCGAGGACGTCGTCGATCGTGACCGGCGGGCGCCGGTGCTCGCGCGGGCGCTCCTCCTTGACCGGCGTGACCGCGGCCTTCTGCTCCTCGACCACGACGAGGAGCTTGAACGCGGTCTGGCAGCTCGAGCACGTCACGCGGACGATCCACGCGGAGTCGAGCTTGCCGAGGACGCGGATCTCCGAGCGCGCATGGTTGGTCCCACACACGCTGCAGTCGAACTTCTTCGCTTCCTCACGAAGAGTGCGGAGGATGTTCACCGGCGTATCACTCTAGATCCTGCTCAGGCCCGCGGCTACGCCGCGCGTCGCCTATCGATCGTCCTTGCCCTGCGCGCTCGCGGTGCGGATCGTCTCGACGACGGTGGCGTCCGCCAGCGTCGTCGTGTCGCCGAGCGGCTGGCCGTTGGCGATGTCGCGCAGCAGGCGGCGCATGATCTTGCCCGAGCGCGTCTTCGGCAGCTCGGGCGTGAACATGATCGTCTTGGGCCGCGCGATCGATCCGATCTTGCCGACGACGTGCTCCCGCAGCTCCTTCGAGAGCGGCTCGCCGCCGTCCGTGCCGCCGCGCAGCGTCACGAAGGCGAAGATGGCCTGGCCGGTGATGGGATCCTCTCGGCCGATGACGGCGGCTTCGGCGACGGACGGGTGTGACACGAGCGAGCTCTCGACCTCGGTCGTCGAGATGCGGTGCCCCGAGATCTTCATGACGTCGTCGACGCGGCCCATCAGCCAGAAGTAGCCGTCCTCGTCGCGCTTGGCGCCGTCGCCGGCGAAGAAGCGCCCCTCGAAGCGGCTCCAGTACGTGTCGCGGTATCGCTGGTCGTCCTTGTAGATGCCGCGGAGCATCGCCGGCCACGGGCGTGTGAGGACGAGATAGCCCGCGCCGCCGAGGGGGACGCTTCGTCCCTCCTCGTCGACGACGTCGGCGCCGACGCCGGGGAACGGGAAGGTCGCGCTGCCGGGCTTGAGCGTGGTGATGCCCGGGAGCGGCGTGATGAGGATCATCCCCGTCTCGGTCATCCACCAGGTGTCGACGACGGGGCAGCGCCCGGCGCCGATGGTCTCGTGGTACCAGAGCCAGGCCTCGGGGTTGATGGGCTCGCCGACCGACCCGAGCAGGCGCAGCGAGCGCATGTCGTGCTTCTTCGGGAACTCGGCTCCCCACTTCATGAAGGTGCGGATGGCCGTCGGCGCGCAGTAGAGGACGGAGATCTTGTACTTCTCGACGATCTGCCACCAGCGGTCTTTGTCCGGGAAGTCGGGCGTGCCTTCGTACATCACGCCCGTCGTGCCGTTGGCCAGCGGACCGAAGACGATGTAGCTGTGCCCGGTGACCCAGCCGATGTCGGCGGCGCACCAGTACACGTCGTCCTCTTTGATGTCGAAGATCGTCCGGTGCGTCACGGCCGTCCCGACCAGGTAGCCGGCGCTGGTGTGGACGATGCCCTTGGGCTTCGCCGTGGTGCCGCTGGTGTAGAGCAGGTAGAGCATGTGCTCGGCGTCGACGGGCTCGGGCGCGCACTCCGCTTTCTGCTTCCCCACCAGGTCGTGCCACCAGACGTCGCGTTCCGCGCTCCAGGGGACGTCGCCGCCGACGCGGCGCGCGACGAGGACCTTCTCGATGGTCTCGCTCTGCGCCACGGCGTCGTCGGCGTTCTTCTTCAGCGGGACGACGCCGCCCTTGCGGTAGCCGCCGTCGGCGGTGATGAGCACCCTAGCCTCGCTGTCGCGGATGCGGCCGGCGAGCGCCTCGGCGGAGAAGCCGCCGAAGACGACGGTGAAGGGCGCGCCGATGCGCGCGCAGGCGAGCATGGCCGTGGGCAGCTCGGGGATCATCGGCATGTAGATGGCGACGCGGTCGCCCTTGCGCACACCCAGCGCCTTCAGGGCGTTGGCGCAGCGCGAGGTCTCTTCGAGCAGCTCCTGGAAGGTGATGGCGCGGCTGTCGCCCGGCTCGCCCTCCCA
>JAGWSB010000066.1 GCA_028876375.1 Chloroflexota bacterium
GACGATGACGTCGCCCTTCTTCACCTTCTGCGGGAACTCGGCGTCCGCGCCGCTCATGACGTGGCTGCCCATCTCCCCCGGCTCGTAGTGCGGCTTGAAGTAGCGGTTGGGGAAGATGAGGTCGGTGTTGACGTTCTTGCCGAAGCGCCAGGCCTTGCCGACGATCTTCATGCGCTCCTCCCGGTCACCTTGGTCGCCTCGACGATCGAGCCGGCGACGGCGGAGGCCGCGACGGTCGCCGCCGACGCGACGTAGATCGAGCTGTCGGGGCTGCCCATGCGCCCGCGGAAATTCCGCGCCGCGCTCGAGATCGCGACCTCGCCCGCGGAGATCATCCCCAGCTGGCAGCCGCCGCAAGGGCCGCAGCCGGGCGTCCCGATGATCGCTCCGGCGTCGATGAGGACGTCGATGAGCCCCTCCTTCTCGGCTTGCTTGAAGATCTCGGTGCTGCCGGGGTTGACGACCATTCGCACGTGCGGCGCGAGGCGCCGCCCCTTGAGGACGGCGGCGGCCTCGCGGAAGTCCTCGACGCGGCCGCCGGTGCACGTCCCGAGGACGGCCTCGTCGACGCGGACGCCGGCGAGGGCCGACGCCTTCTCGGGACGCGAGAGGTCGTGCGGGACGGCGACGAGGGGCTCGAGGTCGGTGACGTCGACCTCGATCGTCCGCACGTAGTCCGCCTCGCTGTCCGTCGTCTCGGGATGGCACAGCGCGCGGTCGCGGCGCCCCTTCATGTACGCCCACGTGATCTCGTCCGGCGCGACGTACCCGGACTTCGCGCCGATCTCGACGGAGAGGTTCGAGAGCGTGAGGCGCCCGTCCATGGCCATCGAGCGGACGACGGGCCCGGTGTACTCGACGCTCTGATACACGCACGCGTCCTCGCCGTACTCGCCGAGGATCTTGAGCATGATGTCCTTGGCGAAGACGCCGCTCCGCGGCGTCCCGCGGATGTCGATCTTCACGACCTCGGGGACGCGCAGCCAGACCGCGCCGAGCGCGAGGAGCGACCCGGTGTCGGAGTGGCCGACGCCCATGGCCATGCAGCCGGTCGCGCCGTTCGTCACGGTGTGCGAGTCGGTGCCGACGATGAGCGAGCCCGGGAACGCGTAGCCCTTCTCGGGCAGGACGACGTGGCAGATGCCCTCGCCCTGGTGGAAGTTCGTGACCCCCTGCTCGACCATCCACTGGCGCATGCGGCGCTGCGCTTCGGCGTCCTGCGGCCGTGGCGGCGGGTAGAAGTGGTCGAAGACGACGACCACCTTCGAGGGATCCCATACCCTCTCGCCGCCCATCTCGACGAAGCGCTCCGTGGCCCGCGCGATGCCGCGGTCGTGCATCATCACGTAGTCCGGTGCGGCCTGGACGATCTCGCCGGGGACGACCTCTTTGCGACCGGAGTGGCGCGCCAGGATCTTGGCGATCGCGTGCATGCGGACCTCCTAGAACAGCGATGCCAGGACGATCAGCCCCAGCACGATGCAGATCACGGTGAGCGCGGAGGCGACGATCGACGCCGCCCTCCACCAGATGGGCGCGACGGCCTTCGTCCCCGCGAGCCGCCAGACGCCGGTGTACGCGTGGGTCGCGAGGACGACGAGAAGGAGCGCCTGCGCGGCGGGGTTCTTCCACGCGTCGAGGACGGCGATGTGCACGAGGACGGCGGGCCCGAGGAGGACGCCGGCGACGCGCTGGGCGAGCCAGAACGACAGCGGTGTCGTGCGGGCGAGGGGACCGAAGACGGCGCGCTCAGCGAACACCGATCGTCACCACCTGCCAGACGCCCGGGATCGCCGCGAGCGCGACGATCGCCCAGAAGGTCGTCCGCACGTCGAGCCGCGCGCCGAGATCCATCGCGATGAGCTTGAGCCCGTACAGGAAGTGGAAGCCGACGGCGAAGTAGAGGAGCCCCTCGACCGAGTGGAGCGCCGCGCGCGCCCACACCTCGACGTCGAGCGCGTGCAGCGCGACGAGGACGTCCGGCCGCGGCTGGATCCGCAGCGTGGCTTCGTTGATCACATGGACGACGACGAACCCGACGATGTAGATGCCGGTCCAGCGGTTGAGCTGCCGGCCGACCGCGCCGTACAGGATCCCCTCGGCCTGGCGAGTGCTGTCGCGCGGGAGACCGACGGCGCTCATCGTGCCTGCCTCGTCGCGCCGTTCTTGCCGTCGCGGGATCCGAAGTAGACCTGGCGGCGGAAGCCGCGGATCGCGTCGGCCGGAGAGAGATCGATGGGGCAGAGCTGGGTGCAGATGTCGCAGCCGAAGCACTCGAGCATCCCGTGCTCGACCGCCTGCTCGAGCCGCGGGCCGTGGTCCGCCGGGTGCTCGTCGAGCCGCCGCAGCTCGAGCATGAACGCGGGGCCGTCGAAGGGACGCTCGGCGACGGCGGGGCAGGCGGAGACGCAGATCATGCACGAGATGCACGACCCGAGACGGCCGATCTCGCGCGCGAGGATCGGGTCGACGGCCTCGCGGGTGCCCGCGTGCGGTGCCGCGCGCTGCGGCGCGAGCGCGAGGGCGCGGAAGCGCTCCTCGACCTCGCCGCGGTCGACGACGAGGTCGCGCAACACCGGGAAGGGCGTGAGGGGCTCGATGCGCATCTCCGCCTTCGCCCGCTCCTGGCAGGCGAGGACCGGGCGCCCGTTGACCTTCACGCCGCACGTCCCGCACCGCCCGGTGCGGCACGCGTACTGGAACGCGAGGTCGCCCGCCTCCTTCTCGTAGACGGCGCGGATGACGTCGAGGACGCGCATCTCCGGCTCGCCGTCGACGTCGAAGCGGTCGTAGCGAGGCGCGTCGCCGGTCGAGGGGTCGTGGCGGTAGATCTCGGCGCGGATGCGCTCGCTCACTGCGCCGCCGCCAGCGCCGCATGCGGCGCGATCGTGACGAGCGGGCGGCGCTCGACGCGCGACCCTTCGCCCTCGCGCCGGACGTACAGGTTCGCGAGCCAGCGCGCGTCGTCGCGCGTCGGGAAGTCGGTGCGGTAGTGCGCGCCGCGCGTCTCCGTTCGCTCGAGGGCCGCGACGGACATCGCCTCGGCGACGTCGAGCATGTTCCCGAGCTCGATCGCTTCCATCCACTCGCGGTTCAGGACGCGCGTCGCGCGCGTGACGCGCAGCCGCGGCAGCACCTCGGCGCGCAGCGAACGGATCTTGGCGAGCGCGGCCGTGAGGCCGGGCGCGCTCCGCACCAGTCCGACCTCGTTCCACATGAGCGCCTGGACCTGCGACTTCAGGTGCGGCGGACGCACGCCCTCGGCGGCACGCAGCGCGGACTCGAGCGCGTGTGTGCGCGCGCGGGCCTGCTGGAGCGGCACCGAGACAGCGCCGCGCTCGCGTGCATCCGCGGCGGCGGCGAGGCCGGCGCGCCGGCCGAAGACCTGGATGTCCGGCATCGAGTTGCCGCCCAGGCGGTTGGCGCCGTGCACGCCGCCGGCGGCCTCGCCCGCGGCGTACAGCCCGGGCACGGTGGTGCGGCCGTTCTCGTCGATGCGGATGCCGCCGGTCGTGTAGAGCGCGCTCGGCATGACCTGCAGCGGCTCCTGGAAGCGCGCCGCCTTCTCGCCGTAGTTCTCGAGGATCCGCTTGCTGTAGATGGGGCGCTCGTGGAGGAACTGCTCGAACACGCGCGGGTCGGGCTGGAGCCACACGCCGCCCTCGGGCGTGCCGCGGCCCTCGATGATCTCGAGCATGATCGCGCGCGCGAGCATGTCGCGCGTCCCCGCCTCGGCCCACTTCGCGTCGTGCTTGAGGATGAAGCGCTCGCCCTTGATGTTGAGGAGCTTGCCGGGCTCGCCGTTCACGTCGTTGTGCCGCGTGCCGTAGTGCTGCGGCTCGGTGAGCGTGTAGCCGCGGATGCTGCGCGGATAGACGAAGGAGATGGGGATGAACTGCATGTGCTCGATGTCCACCAGCTCGGCGCCCGCGCGGTAGGCGATCCCGATGCCGTCGCCGGTGTTGATGGCCGGCCCCGAGTTCGTCTCGTACAGCTGCGACGTCCCGCCGGTCGCTATGACGACCGACGCGGCCTCGTAGACGACCCACTCGCCGCGCCGGAGGTCGAGGACCAGGCCGCCGACGACGTCGCCGTCGTCGTCTTGCAGGACGTCGACGAGCATCTGGAACTCGCGGATCGAGACGCCGAGGCGATAGCACTCGTGGAGCATCACCTCGCTCACGCCGATGCCCTCGTCGAACGAGCCCAGCGTCCGTAGACGCGAGCCGCCGCCGGAGCCGACGACGAGGTAATCCGTCGGCGTCTTGCGCTCCCACACCAGGCCGTACGACTCGAGGTCGTACGCGCGGTCGAGCGCCTCGTCGACGAGAATCCGCACCAGGCGCTGGTTGTTGAGGCCGGACCCGCCGACGATGGTGTCGTCGAAGAAGATGTCGAGCGAGTCGTCGGGGTTGAGGCCGGTGACGACGTTGTACCGGCCGCCCGACATGCGCGTGTGGTTCGCGCGCACCGGACCCTTCGCGAGCAGGACGACGCCGGCGTCGCGCGCGCGGGCTTCGATCGCGGCGCGCATCCCCGCGCCCCCGCAGCCCGCGATGAGGACATCCGTCCGCACGACGCGGATGTCGGGAACGTTCGTCATGCGGCCGCGACCTCCCACTTTTCTGTGGTCCGGCGCTCGATGGTCCCCACGATCACCTTCTCGGTGAGGTAACCGACTACGCTCACGAGCACCATCGCGGACATGAGGTCGGCGGCGCGGAACTGGAAGCGGGACTCCGTGAGCAGGAAGCCGATGCCCGTCTGCGAGGCGAACATCTCGGCCGCGACGATCATGCGCCACGCGTTCCCGATGGCGACGCGGAGCCCGACGATGACGTACGGCAGCGTCGCGGGCAGGATCACGCGGACGAGCAGGTTCGGCCCGCGGGCGCCGAAGCAGCGACCGGCGTCGACGACGAACGGGTCGATCTGGCGCGCGCCGCCCTCGGTGTTGAAGTAGAGCGGGAAGACCGCGCCCATGAACACGGTGAAGATGACCGCCTGATCGCTCAGCCCGAACCACAGGATCGCGAGGGGGATCCACGCGACGCCGGGGATCGGGTAGAGGATCTTCACGACGGGGCCGACCGTCTCGCGGACACCGGCCACGCGGCCGACGAGAAGACCGAGTGGGAGAGCGATGACGGCCGCGAGCCCGAAACCGATGAGCGCGCGCAGGAGGCTCGCCCCGAGATGCTCGTAGATCGTCGGTCCGTACAGCCACTTGTCCTCTTGCAGGAGGAGCATCTTCGCGACGTCCTGGGCGACGGTGAAGGGCGTCGGCAGGATGATCTCGAGGTCGTACGCCTTGGCCATGAATTCCCAGAGGGCGAGGACGGCTGCGATGCCGATCGCGCCTCTGATGAGGCGCCGTCGCGCGATCCGCCGCCGGCGTGCCGTCGCCCAGCGGATGAAGCTGGTGTCGCGGGGCGAGGTCGCCGTCGCGGCGGCCTCGCCCCTCACGTCCGGACGGACCATCGCGCCGTCCGAGCCGATGCTCACCCGATCCCTACTTCGCAGCCACGAAGTCGAGGTCGAAGGTGTTGTCGTACGTGACCTTGTCGCTGATCTCGCCGCGCTGGAGCATCCCGCTGGCGATGACGTCCCACCACGCGTGGGCGGCGTCGGGCGTCATGCTCATGCGTGGATCGAGCCGGTCATACGCGAGGGACACGATGCCCTCGTCCTGGTGCGCCCACTCGGCCATGATCTTGACCATGTCCGCCTTCGGCATCGTGTCGTACGCCTTGTTCGCGTCCTGCATCGCCTTCATGAACCGGCGGACGGCCTCAGGGTCCTTCTTCACCCACTGCGCGTTCGCGCTCAGGAAGGTGACGGGGATGATCTTCGCCTTCGGGCCCATGTCGCCCCGGCGCGCGTTCATGAAGACGTAGCCCGCGTCGTTCTTGATCGCCAGCGACGTCGTCGGCTCGGAGTGCATGAAGCCGTCGATCTGCTTCGTCTTGAGCGCCGTGACCATGTCCCCGCCCGAGACCTTGATGAACTGCCAGCCGAGCGACTCGGTCGTCAGCTTCGTGTTCTCGAGGAGGTACCCGCGGAAGAGCGCGAGGTGGATCGACGACGGCGACGAGACGCCGATCTTGAGCGGCTTCCCCTTGAGGTCGTCCAGCGACTTCGCCTGGATGTCGTTCCGCATGACGAGCGTCGTGACTCCGGCCGTTGCGCCGTCGAGGACGACGAGCGGCGGCGTTTGCCCCTTCGCGAGGGCCTGGCCGTTGGCGCGCGGGACCTCGGCTCCGGCGCCGATGTAGACGTCCAGGTCGCCCTTGATGAGCGACTCGATGCCCGCGGAGCTCTCCCCCGAGCTGAACTTCTTCTCGACGACGTTGATGTTGTTCTTCTGGTACGCCCCGGTCTTCTGTGCGATGTAGTGGATGACCGAGACGAGGTTCGGGCTCAGCAGCCCGACGCGGACCGTGATGGGCGCGACCGCCTGCGATGCCGCCGCTGACGCGGCGGGCTTCGCCGCCGCGGACGGCGCGGTCGACGCCGCCGGCTGCGCCCCACCGCACGCCGCCGCCACGAGCACCGCCGCCGTGCTGAGTAACGCGAGGATGCGTCCCCTTCTCTTCATGCCTCTCCCTCCAACGCCGCACTGTCCTCCTTCGGAAGCGCGGCGATCTCGCGCATGGCCCAGGTGATCTCGCTCTTCAGAGCGGTGACCTCAGCGGAGTTGCGGTCGCGCGGGCGCGCCAGGTCGACGCGGAAGTACCGCTCGATCCGACCCGGCGAGGACCGCAGGACCGCGATGCGATCCGCGAGGTAGACGGCTTCCTCGATGTCGTGGGTGACGTACAGGACCGTGCGAGGCTCGGTCAGCCAGGTCTCGATGAGATGGTCCTGCAGCGCCATGCGGCCGATGGCGTCGACCGCGGAGAAGGGCTCGTCCATGAGGAGGACGCTCGCGTCGTCGAGCGCCCACGCGCGCGCGACGGCGACGCGGTGCTTCATCCCGCCGGAGAGCTGGTACGGGAAGAGCTTCTCGTAGCGGGCGAGCCCGACGATATCGAGAACGTGGTGCGCGCGAGTGTTCGCGCGGTCGTTCGACCAGCCTCCCATCCGGAGGCCGAACTTCACGTTGTCGAGGACCGTGAGCCAGGGGAACAGCGCCGGTTCCTGGAACACGACCCCACGGTCCAGCCGCGGACCGTGGATCGGCGATCCGTTGAGGAGGACGGAGCCACGGAGCGGCTTGAGCAGCCCAGCGACGATGCGCATGAAGGTGCTCTTGCCGCACCCGCTCTGGCCGAGGATGCAGAGGAATTCGTTGCGCGGGATCTCGATGTCGAAGGCGTCGAGCGCGTGCACCCACCCCGTCGGCCCCTCGTACGAGTGCGCGACGCGGCGCGCCTCGATGACGTAGGGCGCGGCCGAGACGTTCATCGACGGCGAGCCTTGCGCGCGATCGCGTCAGGGCGATATCCGAGCGTGGCCGAGAGCTCCGCCGCCGCCTCGCCGACCTCCTCGATGCATCGCGCGCGGAGGTCGGCGGTGTACCGCAGGAGCGGGATCGAGACGTGCATCTCGGCCACGACGGCCCCGAGCTGATCGCGGACGGGGAACGAGACCCCGCCCCCACCCGTGTCGCGCTCGCTGCGGCCCTCCGAATAGCCGCGCGAGCGGATGGCGGCGACCTCCTGCCGGATGCGACGCGGATCGACGAGCGTCGTCGGGCTGTAGCGCTCGAGGTCCTCGCGCGCGAGGTAAGCGTCGATCTCGTCGTCGCTCATGCTCGCGAGGAGCATCTTCGAGCCCGCCCCCGCGTAGAGCGGCATGCGCTCGCCCGCGAACGCGCTCCGGCGCACGGGATGCGTGCTCTCGACGGCCTCGATGTGGATGCGTTCGTCGCCGACGCGGACGCTGAGCACCGTCGTCTCGTTCAGCGAGTCGCGGACGCGCCGCAGGATCGGCCGGGCGAGCTCGCGGAGGTCGACGCGGCACGAGGCCGCGAGGACGAGGACCTCGGCCCCCAGCTCATAGCGGCCGTCCTCGTTCTGGCGCAGCAGGCCACGCCGCAGGAGGTTCTGGACGAGCCGGAAGGTCGTCGGCTTGCTCAGGCGCGTGCGCCGCACGAGCTCGGTGAGCCCCAGCGCGGGCTCGACCGGAGTGAACGTCATGAGCAGATCGATGGCGCGGTCGAGGACCTGCACGCGATACCGCGCCTCCGGCGTGCTCCGCCGAGGGCGATGCGCAGCCGGCCGCCTTCCCCCTGCCGTCGCCGCGGACATCCTCTCCTCGCGCTGTCTCACAATGTGAGACGAGGTTTTGCGATCCGAGATCGGATGCTATGGTCCGCGGCGCGCGGGCGTCAAGGGATCCGGGGAGGGTCGCGATGCGCATCGAGCGGATCGACGTCTACGTCACGGACCTGCCGCAGCGGCTGCAGCGCCAGGTCTCGAGCGGCGCGTACGACACGGGAGCCGGCGGGACGCTGCTCGGGAAGCCGGTGCTCGTGCGCGTCGAGGCGGAGGGCGTCGTCGGCTACGGGCAGATCCGGCCGATCACGCCCGGGCACTTCCTTCCGGACACAGTGCACAGCGTCGTCGGCGCGATCGTCGACATCTACGGTCCGCGCCTGCTCGGACGTCGTGTATCGGACATCGCGGGCCTCTGGTCGGAGTTCGACCGCGTGCTCCCCGGGAACGTCAACGCGCGGGCCGCGATCGACCACGCGCTGCACGATGCGCTGGGGAAGGCGCTCGGCGTGCCGGCGTACGTGATCCTCGGCGGTCTCTGCCAGACGCGGATCCCTCTCGAGTGGTCGGTGAGCATGGCGCCGACGCGCGAGGCGATGGTCGAGGACGCGCGGCGCGCGGTGGTGGAGCACGGCATGCGCGTCCTGTGTCTCAAGGCGGGCGGCCGCGACGGCTGGCGGGCGGACGTCGAGAACTTCGCGGCGGTGCGCGCGGCGGTGGGCGACGACGTCGTCGTCGGCGTCGACCCGAACTGCGGTTGGTCGGTCCCCGACGCCGTGCGTGCGGTGCGCGCGATGGCGTCGTACGGCCTCGGCTACGTCGAGCAGCCGACGGAGCGGCGCGACCTGGGCGGGCTCCGACGCGTGCGGAACGCCGCCGAGGGGATCCCCGTCATGGCGGACGAGGGCGTGATCACGCTCGCCGACGCGCACGCGCTCGTCGCGGCCGACGCCGTGGACGTCTTCTGCGTGAAGCTCTACAAGATGGGCGGCCTCCATCAGGCGAAGAAGGTCGCGGCTGTCGCCGAGGCGGCGAACATCCGCGTGAACATCGGCGGGCTCGCCGTGTTCTCGCAGCTCGAGGCGGCCGCGGGCGCGCACTTCTACGCGAGCACGCCGGAGCGCCTCGTCATGCCGGCCGCCGAGTTCATCTTCGGCCTCGGCATCCTCGGACCCGACCCGATCGCGCCCGCGATGGACCTGCGCGCCTCCGGCGGCTACGTCGAGCCGCCGTCCGCGCCGGGCCTCGGGGTGACCATCGACGAGGCCGCGGTCGCGCGCCATTCCCTCCGCCACGAGGTCGTACGGCCGCTGTGACCGCGGCCACGGTGGAGCCCGCGACCAGCGTGCTGGCGCGCTGGTCCGCGTCGCTCCGCTACGAGGACATCCCGCCCGCGGTGCGCGAGCAGGCGGAGCTCTGCCTCCTCGACGGCGTCGGCGCGGCGCTCTATGGCGCGCGGCAGCCGTGGGGACGCATCGCCGCCGAGGTCGCGACGCAGCTCTCGGGCGGCGGCCCCGCCACGGTGTGGGGTACGGCGTCGACCGTCAGCCCTTCGGACGCGGCGCTCGCGAACGGCACCGCGCTGCACGGCTTCGAGATCGACGACGTCCACACCCGCTCGCTCATCCACCCCGGCGCGGTCACCATCCCGGCCGCCGTCGCGGTGTGCGAGGCCGAGGAGCGCGACGGGCGCGCGCTGCTGACGGCGATCGTCGCCGGGTACGAGGTCGGGCTCCGCGTCGGCATCGCCGCCGGCGTGGGGCACGGCTTGCGTGGCTACCACCCCACGGGCACCGTCGGCTGCCTCGCCGCGGGCGCGGCGGCGGCGAGCGCGCTCGGCCTCTCGTCCGAGGCGACCATGCACGCGCTCGCGGTCTCCGCGACGCAGGCCGCGGGTCTGTACGGCGCGCGGATGGGCGCCATGGCCAAGCGTCTCCACGCCGGGCGCGCGTCGCAGAGCGGCGTTCTCGCCGCGCTCCTCGCCGGGCGCGGCTTCACCGGCGCCGCCGACGCGCTCGAAGCGCCCTTCGGCGGATTCCTCAGCACGCTCGCCGACGTGAGCGGCGCGGCCGAGCTGACCGCCGACCTGGGAACGCGGTGGGAGACGCTCGCGGTCGGCTTCAAGATGTACGCGGCGTGCGCGAGCGCGCACACCATCGTCGACGCGCTCGACCGCCTCATGCGCGACGGCCTCCGCGCCGCGGAGGTCGCGCACGTAACGATCCGCATGAGCGCGGTGGGCGCGAGCAACGTCGGCTGGCCGTACCGCCCCAGCGGCACCGTGGCCGCGCAGATGAACGGCGCCTACGCGGCCGCGGTGAAGCTCCTCGACGACGAGGTCTTCGTCGATCAGTACCGCGACGAGCGGCTCGCCGACCCGGCCGTCCTCGAGATGATCGAGCGGATCGAGATCGTGCACGACGGGGCGCTCGACGTCGGCGGCGCCGCGACGCGGCACGGCGTCGTCGTCGTCGCGACCGAGCGGAGCGGCCGGACGCGCGAGGCGGCGGTCGAGCAGCGCCGCGGGAGCGAGCACCACCCGTTGTCACGCGACGAGATCGTGCTCAAGTTCCGGCGGACCGCGGGAGCGTCCGCGCCGCCGGAGCGCGTAGCGGCGATCGAAGAGGCGATCGGGGGGATCGCCGGGCTCGCGGACGTCCGGCGCTTGGGGCGCCTGCTCGCCGGATAGCCCCCGCTACACGGTCGCGGGCCCGGTGAGTCCGATCAGCGCGGCCAGGCCGACGATCGCGAGCAGGTGGACCCGCGTCTTGTACGCCACGATGGCATGTCGGACCCTTACGCTCGTAGGGTGAACGTCTTCTTCGACGTCGACGACACGCTCATCTGCGGGCTCGACGGGACGCTCCGCCCGCACGTCGCCGACATCTTCGCCCGCATCCGCGCCGACGGGCACGCCATCTACGTGTGGTCCTCCGCCGGCCGGCGGTGGCAGGACCTCGAGCGGCACGGGCTGCACGCTTTCGTGTCCGAGTGCTACCTCAAGCCCGACGGCGACTACGAGCGGACGCTGCGCGCGCAGAACGTCGCCGAGCCGCACTTCGTCGTCGACGATCATCGCGACATCGTCGACGTCTTCGGCGGCTGCCAGGTGCGGCCGTACCTCGAGCCGGACGTGGGCGACACGGAGATGATCCGCGCATACGACGCGCTGCGGGAGTTCGCACAGCGGCGCAGCTAGGGCGGACAAGGCCGACGAATGCAGCACGCATGGTAACATTCACCGCGTATGGGACGGCTGGTGCAAGTTCGCGACGTTCCGGAGGTGGTGCATCGGACGCTGAAAGCGCGCGCTGCCCAGTCCGGCGTCTCACTTTCGGAATACCTGCGCGTCGAGCTGACGCGACTGGCGTCGCTCCCGACCCCTGACGAGGTACGCGCTCGTCTCGATCGGCTTCCGCGCCGGCCCGAGCCCCGTGTCAGCCCGGAGGAGATCATCCGACAACATCGCGGTCCGCTGGAGTGAGCGTCGTCGACGCTTCGATCGTCGTGCGTGCTCTCTTGCGGCTCCCCATCGCCGACGCCGCGACGGAGTACATCTTCGATCCGGAGCAACGGCAGGTGGCTCCCGACCTCGTCAACTCCGAGGTCCTCCAGGCGCTCCGTGGGCTCGAGCGGCGCGGCGCGATCGACGCCTCGGCGTCCGCGGCAGCGGTCGAGACCCTGATGCTGCTCCCGATCGCCCGCTATCCGACAGCGATGCTGGTCCACCGCGCATGGGTGCTTCGCGACAACTTCACCGCCTACGACGCGACGTACGTCGCTCTCGCGGAGGCGGTGGGAACGCGCCTCGTCACTGCGGACGAGCGGTTGGCGAAAGCTGTCCGCGCGCACACCGCCGTCGAGGTCGCCCTGCTCGCGTAGCTCCGCGCGAGCCCCCCGCTAGGCCGGGCGAGCCACCCGCTTCGGCTCGTCGAGGAAGAAGAGGATGACGACGCCGACGACGTAGGACGCGGCGAGCACGGTGAAGGCCGTCTCGAATCCCGCGACCTGCATGAGCCCGCCGGTGATGAGCGACCACAGGGGCGTCGAGATGAAGCCGATGAAGTAGTAGAGGCTGAAGGCGGCGTCGCGGTCCTCGTCGGAGAGCGCGTCGGCGACGAGCGCCTGAGTGAGCGGGTTCCGCGACGTCACCGCGGCGCCGTAAAGCACGACGAGCGGGATGAGCACGACCGGGTCGGCGCCGGCGCGCGCCACGAGGACGCTGAAGATGGCCGAGAGCACGAGCGAGACCTGCATGACCGTGCGGTGGGAGATCTTGTCGGCGAGCCAGCCGAAGCCGAGCGGACCGCCGATCGAGCCGATCTGCAGCGCCGCGAGCGCGACCCCGACGATGGCCGTCGAGAGCAGCAGGTCGTTCATGAAGTGCGGAGCAAGGAAGGTTGCGTTCACGCCGTCGCCGCGACCGGCGGCGCCGACCATGAACACGAGCGAGAGGACGAGGATGTTGCGGTTCTTGATCGCACGCAGGTAGCTCGCGCCGCCGGCCTTGAGCTTGTCGCGCTTCGAGCCCGTGAGGGTGACCCCGCCGATGCGCGAGCGCAGCGCGAGGTACGTCATGGCGATGACCGCGGAGATGGGCGCGATGACGAGGAAGATCTGGCGCCAGCCCATGAAGTTGAGCAGCAGCGCCATCGCGAGCGGGGCGATGAGGCTGCCGATGCTCGCGAGGCCGGTGTTGAGCGAGAGCACCGTCGCCTTCTTGTCGGGGAAGTAGCCCGCGAGCATGCTCGAGCCGACGGGATGCTGCGCGCTCGAGCCGACGGCGGCGACGGTGCGCGCGCCGACGAGCATGGCGAACGAGTTCGAGAGCCCGCTGAGCAGCGTCCCCAGCGTGAGGACGACGTTGCCGAAGAACAGGAGCATCGGGCGGCGCATGAACGGCGCGAGGAATCCGTAGATGACCTGCGCGCCGCTCTGGAGCGTCGAGCGTATCGCGACCAGGAGGCCGAGCTGCGCGTAGTTGAACCCGAGCTCGGCCATCATCACCGGGTAGAGGACGGACACCATCTGGTTCTGGAAGTGGTTGGACATGTGCGAGACGTTCGTGATCCACAGGGCGAGCGTCCGCTCGCGGCGCGCCTGAGCCTCGTCCTCCAGCGGCGCCGCCGACGCGAGCGCGACGGCGGCTTCATCCCCCATGACGAAGGACTATGACAGATCCACGAGCCCGAGGCGGTGGCGTCCTGCGGGCGGAACGCGCGACGATCAGCGAACGATCAGTGCCTGTCCTTCGGGAGCGGGGCCACCCCACACCGGCGCGTAGTGGCTGTACCAGGTGTCGCGCCGCAGCACGTCGCCGCTGGGGTCGACGACCGTGCGCGTGCGCATCACGTCGCGCCCGCGGACGACGTAGCCGGCGGGGAACGCGGGGTCCGCGGGCTGGTCGAGCGCGACGCCCGTGAAGCCCCACTGCGCGGGTTCGCTGAAGGTGACGGTGCGACCGGTCGGGACGCTCCACACGTCGAACGTGACGCTGGTGTCACCCACCCACGACCACAGGAAGGCGGGCGCGCTCGTGTCGTTGCGCCACCGCAGGTCGTTGCCGGGGAGGAAGACCGCGGCGTCGAGCCCGAGCGGGTAGCGCTCGATGTAGTAGCCGTGCTCGTGCCGCTCGACGATCTCGTAGCCCTGCTTCGCGACGGCGTTGAAGATCGTCGTCGAGACCTGGCAGAGGCCGCCGCCGATGACGCTCTCGTCGGAGCGGTCGCCGATGATCGCGCCGGCGTAGGCGTACCCGCGCTCCGGCGTGACGGGGCCGAGCAGGCCCCAGAACGAGAAGGTCTCGCCGGGCTGGATGACGACGCCGTCGAACTGCGACGAGCCGGTCGCGATGTTCGCGTGGCGCGCCGCGTTCGGCGGGAACTCGGTGGTGAAGGTCGACGTCTTCCGCATCTCGGGCAGCCACTCGGTGGCCTGCGCCGTGGAGAAGAGCGTGCGGTCGGCGACGGCAGGCGCGGCGATCTCACGCGTCCCGCTCGCGGGCACGAGCAGCTCGCGCTCGAGGACCGCGCGCAGCGCGTCGCGGTCGACGACCGTCCCGGCCGCGCCGGGGACGACGGAGACGACGCCGGCCTTGCTCACCGCGTACTTCGCCGCCGTGGCCGGGCCGTCGAGCTTCGTCTTGAGCGCGCTCGCCCACTGCGACAGGCGCGCGCCGTCGAGGGACGCCGCGTAGCGGTAGCGCGCCGCGGGCGCGACGGCATCCGCCGGGATGGGCGGGAGCTCGCCGGGCGCCGCGAGGACGCGGTCGAGGTCGAGGAGCGTCGCCAGGCCCGCGGGACCCTCGGTCCAGACGCGGTCCTCGGCGCGCACGACGAGCGGCGCGATCACCGCCTGCGCGCGCGCGAGCGCGGGGCGGAAGCCGCTCTCGTCGACCTCGGGGTACGTGCGCGTTACCGCGAGCTCGACGCGCGCGCTGGGGTGGGCGCGCGGCGCGAGCGCCTCCGCGACGGCGGCGGCGCGATCGAGCCGCTGCCCGACGACAGGCTCGGTGACGACGAGGCCGGTCGCGTCGACGGCGAGCGCGCCGCTCACCGCGTCGCGGTCAAGGTCCGCGGCGACGAGGCGCAGCCAGCGGTCGCGAGCGTCACCGTCGGCGTGGAGCGCGACGGGCACGTCGACGCTCTGGCGCAGCGTCGTCGGCCACGCCGCGAGGCGCTCGAGGATGGTCCCCGACTTCCCGTACGCGACGGCCGTGTCGGCAGCCGCGGCGACGTCGGGACGCAGGCCGAGCGCCGCGTTCGTCGCGCTCCACGTCCGGCCGTCGTAGGCGACGGTGACACTGGCGCCGGCGAAGGGCGCCGCGAACGCGGCCTCGAGACGATCCGTCGCTTCGGCGCGGGTGAGGCCGCTCACGTCGACGCCGGCGACCCGGACGCCGGGGAGCGCGCGGTCGGCGTACGCGGCATCCGCGGCGGCCGCGATCGTCAGCGGCAGCGCGACGGCGCCGAGCAGGACGAGGAGGAGCGGGGAGAGGTCGGGGCGCCGCCGCAGGCCGCCCACGCCATGTCGCGCGCGATGCGTGAGGACCGCCACGGTCGTCCCTTCTGCGCGCCACGGCGCGCGCGCAGCCCGCCGCTACCCATTCAACGGCGGAGGACGCCCGTTCGTGCCGGCCCTCCGGACGGTCCGGGATGGGTCTGCGCGGGGGAGCGAAGGGCCGAACGGCGATACTCGGGCGGATGACCGATGTACCGATCCGCATCACGCCGCGCGACGCGCGCCACCTCGCCGTCGCGGGGCAGCGGCTGGCCGCGCCGCCGCCGCGTCCGACGCGCGCGCGGGCGCTCGAGCTCATCCGCCACATCGGCTACCTGCAGCTCGACCCGACGAACGTCGTCGCGCGCAACCCCTACCTGGTGCTGTGGAGCCGCCTCGGCCGGTACGACCACGCGCTCCTCGACGACCTCATGCGCCGGCGCGAGCTCTTCGAGACGCCGTCGCTCCTGCTCCCGATGAGCGACCTCCCGCTCCACCTCGCGGCCATGCGCGCGTACCGCCGGGCGACGGACGGCGACGGCCCGACGACGCGCGGCCGGCTCGAGGGCGCCGGCGGCGGCACGTGGCCGAAGCGCGCGGCGGAGTTCCTGCGCAAGAACGCGGCGCTGAGGCGCGACGTGCTCGCGCGCCTGCGCCGCGAGGGGCCGCTCCCGCTCACCGCGTTCGAGGATCGCTCCGAGTTCAGCTGGACGTCGGGCGGCTGGAACAACGAGCGGAACGTCACGATGATGCTCGCCGTCCTCCAGCGCCGCGGCGAAGTGGTGGTCGCGGGACGGCGGCGCGGGCAGAAGCTGTGGGCGACGGCGCACGGTTGGTACCCGGAGGTCGCGCCGCTGCCGTCGCGAGAGCGCGCGCGCGAGGCGACGCTGCGCGCGATCCGCGCGATGGGTATCGCGAGCGCGAAGGCTTTCAAGTGGTACTACGCCTTCAACCGCTACATCGACCCCGACACGCTCGCGGCGCTCGTGCGCGAAGGCGCGCTCGCGGCGGTCGAGATCGAGGGCCTGCGCGGAACGTGGTACGCGGAAGGCGACCTCCAGCGTCGGCTGCGCGTCCTGCGCGACGGGTGGGAAGGGCGGACGACGCTGCTCTCGCCCTTCGACAGCCTGATCATGGACCGCGAGCGCCTCGAAGCCCTCTTCGGCTACCGCTACCGGATGGAGATCTACGTCCCGCCGCACCTGCGCAAGCTCGGGTACTGGGCCATGCCCGTGCTCATGGGCGACGCGATCGTCGGGAGCGTCGACCCGAAGCTCGACCGCGAGAAGGGCGTGCTCGTCGTCAACAAGGTCGTGCTCGAGCCGGGCGCGCCGGCGCGCGCGAAGCGCGCCGTCCGCGGCGCGCTCGAGGAGCTAGCGGAGTTCGTCGGCGCCGAGAAGATCGCCTGGGGGCGCGCGCTCTAGATGACGGTCTCGCCCGCGGCGGCCTCGGACGCCGTCTCGGCGGCGGGCAGGCCGCTCGCGGCCTCGCCGCCGAACGAGCGCAGCTCGGGGTCGCCGATGAGGCTCGCGACGACGGCGATC
>JAGWSB010000067.1 GCA_028876375.1 Chloroflexota bacterium
TGGACTGAAGAACCACTACGCGCTCGATTGCGACCTCGTTCGGCTTTCGACGCGGCGGGTGTCGTTCTCCTTTGTCTACTTCGACCTCGATGGGTTCAAGCAGGTGAATGACCGCCTCGGGCATCGGGCCGGCGACGAGATCCTCGCCGAGACTGCCGCAATCCTCACGTCCCTAGACGACGTCGTGCCCTATCACCTACACGGCGACGAATTCGCGTTCCTGCTACCCGGGCACGACGATGCGAAGATCGAGGCGCTGGCGCGCCGGGTCTTCGAGCAGCTCCACGACCTCGGCGCTCGCCGCGGAGTCGCCCTCGGCGCGACGTTCGGCGCCGCCCAGAACGCGGACACCGCAACTTCGCCGGATGACGTGCGGCACGCAGCTGACGGGCTGATGCGGCGGGCGAAGGACGCCGGCAAGCATCGACTCGCGCTCGCGTCCGGACCGGTCCTAACGCTTGCCGACGACGCTGGCTAAGAACTCAGACACGAGGCCCGCCACGGGACCATTCCGGTGGTGTAGGCCACGCGGAGACGGTAAGGCTGTCGACTCAGCCGCCCTGCTGACTTCCTCGCGTCCCACTACGAGGACCACCCCGACCTGGAGGACAAGCTGCGTATCCTGGAGAGCCTGGGATTAACAAAGGAGATCACGCACAACAACACGAAACGGTTTGTCTTCACCGAGAGATTCGCCGGCTACTTCACGGCCACGGACAATCAATCTCCGAACCACTGACCGAAGGGGCTGACGGTAACGCCCGGAGGAGACCTCCCAGTGAGTAAGATCCTCGAGCTGCCGATGCCGAACGAAGTGCAGCAAGCCTTCCAGGCCGTCTTCCTGCGTATCTACGGCCTGCTGCACGCCTCGGAGAGCGTGCTGGCGGGCGCCCTGGACGATGTACCGGCGAACTCAGCGGTCGGCAAAGCGAATGGGAAGAATGTCCGCGATCCCTACGAGCAGGCCCGCTTGCTGTTCTTGGCGATCGACGATCACCTTCGCTCGATCCTTTTCTTCTTCGAGCACGGCCCGCTACCGATGTTCGCTCTGTACTCGCTGCTGCGTCCTGCGGCGGAGGCCGTCGTACGGTGCGCCTATCTGCTCGATGACTCCACTGACGAGACAGGACGGCTCGCTCGGGGCTTGAACGTGCGCATCGAGAACCTCCTAGAGCAGCACAAGATCGCCAAAGACCAGGCTCTTCTCGATAGGGCTTTCGCGACGATCGAGCAGAAGGCGGCCACGAACGGCATCGTGGCTCTCCGGAAGAGCCCGACCTCGCCGCTGAGAGTGGGCGAGCCGCGTCTCAAGGAGACCGCTCTGTTCGCGAGATTCATCCCGCCGCACGGCGAGGAGCTCTATCGGTTCCTCTCCGCTCACGTCCATTCGATGCCTTGGGTCCGGATTAGCAAGGACAAGGCCGTGCCTACCGGCGAGCCTGGGGTGTCCAGCATGCCCCAGGTGCTGGACATGAACACTTTCGCCGGAGCCGCTGGTCTTGTTCTGCGCCGACATGAAGCCAACATCCAGCGGTTCGTCGTCCTCGCGGGCTATCCGCTGATGGTGTGGACCGAAGCGATGAAGTCCGCCAAAGCAGCCGCTCAATCTCGGCTCCGGGAGCTTGCGGAGCGGCAGTCGCGTGAGAAGGGGGCCCCGCAATGAGCGTCTCCCTGACGTGCAAACTCGGCAGGTCCGGCACGACGTTTCTCTCGTTTCGCTAGAGAACTTGCGTGGTGAGCGTCTTCCTGGCGCGCGGTTCCTCTCAAGGAGAAGGCCGCCCGAGCATAACGGCGTGCTCTTCCCCGAATGGGCGTTCCTACTTCCCGAGCCTGGCCGCCGCATCCCAGGTGACCTCGAGCGCGTCCACGATGCGTGGCCATGCGAAGCGCTTCGCGGTGGTCTGCCCCTCGGTGCGTATCCGCGACGCGACATCCTTGCGCTCGGCGAGGAACGCGAGGTGCGACCCCAGCTCTCGCGGATCGCCCGTCTGTACGACGACGCAGTTGCCGTAGGGGACGGCGTAGTCCTCACCGGTCCGCCCGAGGTAGGCGATCCCGCCGCAGGCCATGACCTCAAGCCCGACGAGACCGAACGGCTCCTTCGACGAGTTGGCGAGGACGCCGTCGGCGGCGGCGTACAGCGCGCGCAGCGGAGGCTCGGACACGAAGAAGTCCAGGTGCACGACGTCCCCCGAGGAAGCGGCGATCGCCTTCGTCACTGCCGGCACCGGGGCTTCGGCGGGGAGCCGCAGGTCGTCGACGCTCAGTCCGCGCCGCCGCGCGCGCCGCCAGACCACGTCCGCGTAGTCCGCTCGGCTCCCGCGGACGACGAAGCGGGGACGGAGGCCGTCGGCCTTCATCGCCGCGACCGCGTCGATCGCCCAGTCCCAGCGCTTGTCGGGGTCGAAGCGGGCGACCTTCACGAGCGTCGGGCGGTCTCCGAACGCCGCGCGCACGGCGCGGACGTCGGCGGGGGCGACGGGGCGGAGCCAGCGCTCGGCGATGCCGTTCGGGAGCACGGCGGCGTCGACGCCCGCGTCGGCGAGCGCCGCGCGCATGAAGCGCGACACGGTCGTGATCGTCGTCGCCTGCTCGAGGCTCGCGAAGTCGACCGCGCCGAAGCCGTACGTGTTGTTCGCGTTCCAGAACAGGGATGCCGCCGAGCGCCGCTCGCCCATGGTCAGCAGTAGCGCGGTCCCGACCGCGGCGTCCGCGGTCTGCCAATCCTCGAAGAGGACGACCGTCCTCTGACCCGCCTTCGCCGCCGGGATGATGACGTCGTCGACGAGGTGCGGCGGGACGGTGCGTCCGAAGTCGCGCCACTTGCCCATCTCGCCGTCGTACACGTCGCGCGGGTGGTACGCGCTGATCCACTGGCCCCAGCGCTCGAGCAGCAGCTTGCCGCCGGCCCGCTCCTCGACGTGCGGCCGCTCGGGATCGCCGACGAAGAGATGCCGGACGGTGTAGCCGCGGTCGACGAGCGCCTCGGCGAGGTCGTTCATGCGCGTCGCGAGCCCACCGACGAAGGAGTAGCGGTCCGGTCCCTCGAACGCCACGAGCTGGACGAGCGGGAGCATCTGGCCAGAGGCTACGCCCGTTCGATGTCCGGGGAGCTCGCTCCGGAGCGGCGCAGCCGGATCCTCGCTCGCGCTTAGCATCTCGCCATGCGACCGATCGACCGGATACGCACGGACCCCGAGGAGGTGCGGCGCACGCTGCGCCTGCGCGGCTTCGACGCGCCGCTCGATCGGATCATCGAGCTCGACGCGAAGGTCCGCCAGCTCAAGTCGGAGTCCGAGGGCCTCAAGGCCGAGCGGAACCGCGCGAGCAAGGGCGGCCCGCCGAGCCCCGAGGTGCGCGAGCGCATGCGCGCCATCGGCGAGCGCATCAAGGAGATCGACGCGGAGCTGGCGGTGGCGCAGAAGCGGATCGACGAGGATCTGCTGTGGATCCCCAACGTCATCGATCCGAGCGTCCCGGAGGGCGCCGACGACAAGGAGAACGTGCTCGTCTTCCAGGACCCCGCGACCGAGCTGGGCTTCACGGCGCGCCCCCACTGGGAGATCGGCGAGGCGCTGGGCATCCTCGACATCCCCCGTGGGACGAAGCTGTCGGGCTCGCGCTTCTACGTCCTGCGCGGCGCGGGCGCGGCGCTCCAGCGCGCGCTCATCGCGTGGATGATCGACCTCAAGATCACGCGCGGCTTCGTCGAGATCTACCCGCCTTTCCTGACGAAGCGGGAGACGCTGGAGGCGACGGGGCAGCTGCCGCACTTCGACGCCAACCTCTACCGCGACACCCAGGACGATCTCTGGCTCGTGCCGACGGCCGAGCCGCAGCTCGTGGCGATGCACAAGGACGAGACGTTCGAGGCCGCGGATCTGCCGCGGCGGTACGTCGCGTACACGGCATGCTTCCGGCGCGAGCACATGAGCGCGGGGCGCGACGTCCGCGGGATCAAGCGCGGGCACCAGTTCGACAAGGTCGAGATGGTCATCCACTGCCTGCCGCAGGACTCGCCCGCGGAGCTCGAGCTCATGCGCGAGCTCGCCGTCGAGGTCCTGCGGAAGCTGCGCATCCCCGCGCGCGTCGTCGAGCGCTGCACGGGTGACCTCGGGTTCAACGCCCTCAAGGGTTACGACCTCGAGGCGTGGGCGCCCGGGCAGGGCGAGTGGCTCGAGGTGTCGTCCATCTCGAACTGCGGCGCGTTCCAGGCGGAGCGCTCGAGCATCCGCCTCCGGCGCGACGCCGCCGCGAAGCCCGAGCTCGTGCATACGCTCAACGCGTCGGGGCTGGCCCTGCCGCGGCTGATGATCGCGGTGCTCGAGAACTACCAGCAGGCGGACGGCTCCGTGCTCATCCCCGACGCCGTCCGGCCGTACATGGGAGGCCGCGAGCGGATCGCACCCGGGGAGTTCTCGCTCTAGCGGCGGGACCAGGCCGCGCGCTCTCCGCACGCGACCGGGATGCCATGATCGACGGATGCGGATCGGCGTCGCGTTCGAGGGCATCCGTCGCCGCGGGGCGAGATCGTGGCTCGTCACGTGGCGCGTCCGGGACCGCGGCGACGGACCGATGACGGTCCTTCAGGCCTGGCATCCACACTCGCGCTTCCACAGCTCGCGCCTGCGCCGCTCGCTGAGGGTCCCCATCCGCGGCTCGGCGAGCCTCGAGCTCCCGGCCCGCGTCGACGCCGGTCCGGGCGACGTGGTCGAGAACTGCTTCCTCATCCTCCGCGTCGCCCGGGGGCGCGAGCGGTGGCGCGTCCTGGCGCGTTTCGTCCTCGTCGTCGACGACCACGGCATGCCGGTCCCTCACGTCGAGGCGGTCGACGCTCATCCCGCCGAGGGCTAACGTCGAGGTATGAGCCTCCCCGAGCGCGACCGGTACCTCCTCGAGCGCATGCGCGGCTGACGCCGCAACTGAAGGGGCACCTTCGAGGAGACCACGGGTATGGTCTCCAGCGCGGTGGACATGCCCAAGCAGGAGCTCGTGCGCGCCCTCGCGCGCATCAAGAAGGAGCACTCCGGCGACCCCGAGTACGAGGCCCTGCGGAAGGAGCTGCCCAAGACATGGCCGGTGTGATGACAGAGCGCGCCGCCGTCGCGAAGGATCCCGACGCCTTCGTCCGGGAGCTGTGGGGCTACGCCCATGCGCTGGAGATGAAGGAGCACCCGTGGTTCAAGGGCGTGCGCGAGCATCGCTGGACGCGAGAGCAGATCGTGCGCGCCGAGATGCAGCACTACCTGCGGGTGCGCATGAACCCGGTGTTCTTCGGCTACATCGTGACGAACGTCGTCGCGGAGAAGAACTACGAGCTCATGCCGATCGTCATGGAGAACTTCATGGAGGAGCTCGGCGGGGAGCGGACGCACGTGGACGTCATGCTCCAGTTCCTCGAGGAGGCCGGGCTCACACGAGAGCAGGCGGACGCCGCGGAGCCAGCACCCGGAACGATGGCGGCCATCGAGATGATCGTCGGCTGCTGCCAGCGGCGGAGCGCGCTCGAGGGCATCGCGATGCTCTCGTTCGTCGAGGCGATGCACGGGGGTCCGGACGGCGCCGCTGCCGGCATGTTCGAGGCGCTGACGAGGCACTACGGCTTCAGCGCGCGCGCCGCCGCGACGTACGAGCTCCACGCCGAGCAAGACACCGGGCACGGCGACCGCCAGATCCAGGCGATACACCGCTTCGCCCGCGACGCCCAGACGCAGGACAAGGTCCGCGCCGCGGTGAAGCTCGGCCTCGAAGCGTTCAACTACGAGTGGGATGGGCACGTCCAGGCGATGACCGGCGAGCGTGCGTACTGGCGTGGCCTCGCGCCACGGATCGACCTTGTGACCCCGCCGTTCCGTCTGCCGAACGCTCCACTCGGCGGTGACGTCCGCTAGGATCGTCTCACCTGGTCGGAACAGGGAGGGCAGCGGCTATGTCGTCGTTCATGACGGAAAAGTTCGAGTTCAAGGACATCCAAGCCGGGAGGGCCGATCCGGAGTACGTCGATCTCCTGCGACGCGTGCTCGCCATCCAGTCGGATTGCGAGATCGGCGGCCCGCATCTCTACGTCGAGAAGATGCTGCCGGAAGCTCCGCTCAAGCTCGACCGCCTCGTCGTCGCGCGGACGTCGGCCGAGGAGATCGACCACTTCCGCAAGTTCGCCGTCCTCGCCGGCGACCTCGGCGTGGACACGACGTACATCCTCCAGCGGAACAATCCACAGCGCTATCTGGAAGCTTTCCGCGGGACGATCAACACCTGGGAGGACTTCGCGGTCTTCGGCTTCCTCATCGACCGCGTCGGCAAGTACCAGCTCGAGGAGTTCATGGGCTGCAGCTACGCGCCGCTCGCGGCCGTCGTCGAGCACCCCTCGCGCGTGATGCTCGAGGAGGAAGGCCACATCGACTACGGCACGACGCGGACGGCCGAGCTCGCCGCGATCGGCGGCGAGCAGAAGGAGCGCATCCAGCGCTCCGTCGACTACTGGTACCGCACCGGACTCGACATGTTCGGCTCGTCGACCTCGGGGCGGGCCGAGCGATATCGCCACTTCGGCCTCAAGCGGCGCACGAACGAGGAGGCGCGTCAGCAGTACATCGCCGAGGTCGAGCCGCTCATCGAGAAGATGGGGCTGCGCATCCCCGACCGGATGCAGGGACGCAAGTTCACATGAGCCTCCAGCCCGTCCCGTTCACCCACGCGCTCGACGAGTTCCTCCACGACCTCGTCCGCGCGCTCCACAAGGCCGTGGAGCGCGGCATCGCCGCCGCGCGCAGCGATCAGGCCGAGACGGACCGCGCGCTCGCGGACTGCAAGGACATGATCGACCTGGTGATGGCCGGCCAGGTCGAGGAGTGGGTCGGCGACGCCGGGAAGCCGAAGCCGGCCGCCTAACGCGGCTTTTCGCGCTCTTGCGGTGCGGAGCGACACGTCCGAGGTCTAAATGTCTTACCGATCCGCTGAGCGGTCGCTATCCTCGCGGCCAGGCCGACCTGGCTTTCGGTGGGGCCGGCCGGGAGGGGACCAATGACCAGCGCATTCCGCCTCGCGGGCTTCGCCATGGCCTTGGCGATCGTTCTCGCATCGTGCGGGGGCTCGGCCCCGGCGGCCTCCAGCGCGCCCTCGCCCACGACCGCCGCGACGACGGCCGCGAGCGCCGCTCCGCCGGCGTCGGGCAAGTACGACGAAGCCGCCGCGGAGAAGCAGCTCTACGACGCCGCCGTCAACGCCGGCGAAAAGGAGGTCAACCTCTACAGCTCGATCAATGAGCAGGAGGCCGGACCGCTCCTCGAGATCTGGGCCAAGGAGTTCCCCAAGATCAAGGCGAACTTCATCCGTGCCAGCGAGACCGCTCTCGTCAGCCGCGTCCTGACCGAGGCGCAGGGCCACAAGCCGAACTTCGACGTCCTGGAGACGACCACCTCGCAGCTGGTCGCGGACGCCGGTCTCGCCCTCAAGTACTTCCCGCCGTCCGCCGGGCTGATCCCGGCCGGCCTGAAGGATCCCAAAGGCTACTGGTTCAGCATCTACACGAACTGGTGCGTCGTCGAGTTCAACACCACCAAGATGAAGAAGACCGACATCACCAGCTACCAGGACTTCCTGAAGCCGCAGTTCAAGGGCCAGATCGTCCTCGACAGCACCGAGTACGACTGGTACTCCGGGATGATCCAGGCTCTCGGCCAGGACAAGGCCGACGCGCTCATCAAGCAGATCAAGGACACGAACGGCATCACGCTCATCAACGGACACGGCACCATGAACGACGACATCTCGTCCGGCCAGTTCGCCGTGACCCTGACGCAGTACGTCAACCAGGCGGAGCGCTCGAAGCGCCAGAAGGCGCCCGTCGATTGGCTCGCGATCCAGCCGGTGACGGTCATCACCTCGGGCAAGGTCGTGGTCGACAAGGACGCGCCGCACCCGAACGCCGCGAAGCTGATGGCCGACTTCATGGCCTCGACGTCGGCACAGAAGTACCTCGCCAGCCGCGGGCGGCAGATCACACGCTCCGATGTCCCGCAGGAGCCGCCCGGGCTGCTCGACGGCCTCAAGACCTGGACCGCCCCGGTGCTCACACCAGCCGAGAACCAGGCGCTGGCCAAGAAGTTCAAGGCCCTGTTCCAGTAGATGGCGGCGATCGGACTGGCGTGGCGCGGCGTCGTTCGCCGCCGCCACGCCGTCCGGATCACCCCTGAAGGGGTCCTCCTCGGGGCGGCCGCGCTCCTCATCGCCTATCTCGTGCTCGTCCCGGTGGGCTTCCTGGTCCTCTCGAGCTTCCGCCGCTACGAGCTGGCGGGCTCGATCAAGCTCATCTTCACCCTCGACAACTACCGCTCCGCGTACCTCAGCCCGCACCTCCTCAGCGTCCTCGGGAACACGTTCGAGTACGCCGTCGGCGGCATGCTCCTCGCCGTCGCCCTCGGCGCCGCGCTCGCGTGGATCGTCGAACGGACCAACACGCCCCTGCGCACGCTGGTGACGTTCGGGGCCGCCGCGACGTACCTGCTGCCGGGCGTCCTGGTGACCCTCGCGTGGGTGACCTTGGCGAACCCGCGGATCGGCTCGCTCAATCAGATCGTCCGGTCGTTCCTGCCTCTTCCGGGGACCAGCGGGCCGTTCGACGTGAACTCGATCCTCGGGATGGTCTGGGTATTCGGCGCGCACATGTACCCCATCGCGTACCTGATCATGTCCGCGGCGTTCGCGAGCATGGATCCGGCGCTCGAGGAGGCGTCCGAGCTGTCGGGCGCCAGCATCTTGCGGACGCTGCGGCGCGTGACCCTCGGCGTCTCACGGCCCGCGGTGCTTTCGGCGGGGCTCATCCTGTTCGTGCGCGGCGTCGAGTCCCTCGAAGTGCCGCTCATCATCGGGGTGCCCGCGAACATCCCCATCCTCACGACGGAGATCTACTCCGACGCGCAGACCGTGCAGCCCCCGGAGCCGGGGATCTCCGCGGCGTTCGGCATCCTGCTCCTCGCCGTCGCGATCGTGGGCGTGTACTTCTACCAGCGCGCGACGAACCGGGCGCGCGCGTTCGCGACGATCACGGGGAAGGCCTACCGCCCGCGGCGGCTGGACCTCGGCCGCTGGCGCTGGGTCGCGATGGCGGCGGTGCTCCTGTTCCTCGTCGTCTCGTTCGTCCTCCCGATCCTCTCGATCCTGTGGGTCTCGCTCTTCCGCTTCGTCACCCAGCCGTCGATCGCCGCGCTGCCCGGCCTCACCCTCACCAACTATCGGTACGTCCTGACGTACCCGGCGATCGTCGACGCGTTCCAGAACTCGCTCGTGAACTCCGTGCTGGCCGCGTCGATCGTCGTCGCCCTCACCGCTCTCGTCGCGTGGATCGTCCTGCGCACCCGCGTGCCGGGACGTGGCGTCCTCGACTGGCTCGCGTTCGCTCCCATCGGCATCCCCGCCACGATCATCGGCATCAGCGTCCTGCTCACGTACCTCACGCTGCCGTTCCCCCTCTACGGAACGCTCCTCATCGTCACCATCGCCCACGTCACGATCTTCCTGCCGTACGGCATGCGCCTCGCGAGCGACGCGCTCCTGCGGGTCCACCCCGAGCTCGAGGAAGCCGCCTACGTCTCGGGCGCCTCGTGGGCCGCCTCTTACCGCAGGGTCCTCATGCCCCTCCTCGTGCCGGGCTTCGTCGCGGCGTGGATCACGATCGTCGGCCTCTCCTTCCGCGAGCTGTCGGCGACGATCTTCCTCGCGTCGGCGGACACGCGCTTCATCTCCGTCGTCATGTACACGACGTGGGCGGACGGGAACACGACCGCCGCCGCGGCGGTCGGCGTCGTGCTCCTCGCGGTCGTCATGGTGCTCGCGGCCGGAGCGTGGCTCGTCGGCCGACACTTCCGCATCGTGGAGTAGACGCGCGGGACGCCGCGCTCAGCCGCAGACGACGAAGCGCATGGGGAAGGCGTGCAGCCGCTCGACGCCGGTCCGGGTGATGCGCAGCGTCTCGCCCACCTGCATGCCCATGCGCGCGTCCTCGGTGACGACGTTCGGCTGGACGACGACGACCATGTCGGCGCGGAAGGTGAAGTCCGGGACGGGGCCGTGCGCCGTCTTGCGCGTCCGGAGGATGGGCGGGAGCTGACTGATGCCGTGGAAGAGGTCGTCGTACAGCGTGTACCCGCGCTCGTGGACCACGGCCGCCGCGTCGACGACGTCCGCCGCGGTCGCGCCGTCGCGCAGCACCCCGGCGACGCGCTCGTAGCACTCCACCGCGGCGTCGTGCATGCGGCGGTAGGCCTCGGTCGGGGGCTCGCCGACCGCGTACGAGCGGTGGATCTGGCCCGAGTAGCCCCAGTGGTCGGCGCTGATCTCGGTGATGAGCACGTCGCCGCGCTGGATGACGCGATCGGAGGGGATCTGCGACGGCACGCCGATCTCCGGCGCGCGCATCGGCGTCGTCGCCATGAAGTGGATGCCGTGCGTGCCGCCCTCCCGCGCGTATCCGCTCTCGACGATCGAGGCGAGCTGGTCCTCGCGCAGCCCCGGCCGCAGCTCGCGCTCGAGCGCCGCCATGGCCATGTCCGTGAAGCGCGCCGCGACGCGTATGCGCTCGATCTCCTCCGTGCTCTTCACCAGGCGGACCTCGCGCAGGATCCGTCCCGCATCGACCCACTCCACGTCCGGCAGCGCGCCAGCCAGCTTCGCGTGGTGCTGCCAGGGGACGGGACCCACGAGCCCGATGCGTCCGCGGTCGAGCCCGCGCTGCCGCAGCACGTCCGCGACGCTCGCCGGGCTGTCGACGCCGCCCCAGCGCACGTCGTCGACGGTGGCCGTGCGGCGCGCGTTCGGCAGATGGTTCGACAGCTGCACGAGCAGCGTGGGATCGCCCTCGCGCGGAAAGACGAGGTACGACTCTCGGGTGCCGGGCCAGTTCGTGAGGTACTGCACGTCGTGGCTGCGCCCGGCTCCGTACACGACGAGGGACACGATCGTGTCCTCCTCCATCCGCGCGCGGACCGCGGCGATCCGCCGCGTCATCTCGGTGGGCGAGAAGGTCGGGTAGTGCTGTGGGTCGGCCACGAGCGCGGCTAGAGTACGCGCGACGTGACGTCGAACGAGCGTGCGGCGACGCTCCTCCGCGGCATGCTGCGCATCCGCCGCCTCGAGGAGAAGCTGATCCACCTCGCCGAGGACAAGACCCTCATCCGCGCCCACTACCACCTCTACGTCGGGCAGGAGGCCGCGGGCACGGGCGCGTGCTCGGCCCTGCGCCGCGACGACCTCGTCTTCACGACGCACCGCAACCACGGCCACGTGATCGCCAAAGGCGGCGACCCCTTCCGCGTCATCGCCGAGATCATCGGCCGCCGCGACGGCTACCTCGGCGGGCGAGGCGGGACGTTCCACGTCGCGGCGCCGGAGATAGGCATACCGCACACGTCCGCCATCGTCGGCGGCTCGCTGCCCATCGCGGCGGGAACGGCGTGGGCCGCCAAGCTCGGACGGTCGGACCGCGTGACCGTCGTGTTCTTCGGCGACGGCGTCATGGAGGAGGGCGTCTTCTACGAGACGCTCAACATCGCGCAGCTGTGGCGGCTGCCGATCCTCTTCTACATGGAGAACAACAGCGTCACGCCGGAGGAGCGGCCGGGGCGCGGATCGCCGACGTCGTCGCACGCGGCGAAGGCGCTCTCGGACATCCCGCGCGCGTTCGGCATCGACACGACCATCCTCGACGGGACGCGGGTCGATCGGGTCGCCCGCGCCGTCGGCGGCCTCGTCGCCCGGCTCCGCGCCGGCGAGGGGCCGCTGTTCGTCGAGTCGCGCACGACGCGGTGGCCCGGCAACTACGGCTCCTTTCCGCGGCTGCCCGGGGGCGACACCGAGATCGGCTGGGCCTGGGACCAGGCCGCGCCGGTCGAGGAGGTGCGCGAGTGGCACGCGAAGAGCGATCCGATCCTCCTGTGGGCCCGCGAGTGCGAGCGCGCCGGGACGCTCTCGCGCGACGCGATTGTGACGATCGACCGCGAGGTCCGCGAGGAGATCGAGAAGGCCGCGGCCGCCGCGCTCGCCAGTCCGCCGCCGGACCCGCGCGCCGTCCTGGAGAACGCGTATGCCTGAGCGCGTCATCAGCTTCGCCCAGGCCATCGCCGAGGCCGTCGAAGGCATCATGGAGGAGGACCCGCGCCTCCAGTTGATCGGCGCGCGCTTCACCGGCCACACCAAGAGCGCGCGGGTGATGGACCCGATCATGGAGCGGTACGCCGACCGCATCTCCTGGCCGCCGATCTCCGAGATCGCCTACTGCGGCATCGCCATCGGCGCCGCGATCACCGGCGTGCGGAGCGTCGTCGAGATGAGCACCGCGACCTTCTCGTACGAGGCCATCCCCCAGATCGTCAACGAGGCGGCGATCGTGCACGCCAACTCCGACGGCCGCGTCTGCGCGCCCGTCGTCTTCCACGTGCTCTACGGGATCCGCGGCGCGGGCGCGGCGCAGCACTCCGGCAGCCCGCAGGGCTGGTACTGGAGCGCGCCCGGCCTGCAGGTCGCGATGCCGGCCACGCCCGCCGACATGAAGGGCCTCCTCCGCTACGCGGCGCTCCGGAGCAGCGGGCCGACGGTGCTCCTCGACCACCAGCGCCTCATGGAAGGGTTCGGCCCGGTCCCCGAGGGGCCTTTCGAGATCCCTTTCGGGCAGGCGAGCGTCGAGCGCGAGGGCGACGACGCGACGATCGTCGCGGCGTCGATCCAGGTGCAGCGCGCGCTCGAGGCGGCCGACGTCCTGTATCGCGACCACGGCATCGCCGTCGAGGTCGTGAACCTGCGCACGCTGCAGCCGCTCGACCACGCCACGATCGCTCGATCCGTCAAGAAGACGGGCCGCGTCGTGGTGACGGACGAGAGCCCCGAGGACGCCGGCGTGGCGAGCGTCCTCGCGGGGATCGTGGCCAGCGAGATGTTCGACTCGCTGCGCGCGCCGGTGAAGCGCGTCGGCGTGCTGCCCGTGCCGGTGCCGTACGCCAAGACGATGGAGGACTTCGTGACGCCGCGCGTCGAGCGCATCGTCGCCGCGGCGCGAGAGGTGGTGGGCCGATGACCGACGACATGGCCGACAAGGTGGCGATGATCGCGGCCAAGTCCCCGGTCCAATCTTTCGTCCTCCTCCCGCTGATCACGCTCCTCGGCGAGCTGCTGGTGCGCCGGCGCATCCGCCTCCGCGGCGAGTGGCTGCTGCTGTGCCTCGCGGGATACGGGCTGTACCGCGGCGCGGGCCGCTACCGCATGGGGCAGGGCGCCGGGTCGGAGGGGTTCCGGCGCGCCCCGGACAAGCTCGTGACGACGGGCCCGTACGCGATCTCGCGCAACCCGATGTACCTCGGGCACCTGCTCTACGGCGCGGGCGTCGCGCTCGCGACGGGATCGCCCATCGCCGTCGCGGGCTTCCTGTACCAGCTGCGCCGCTTCACGCGGCGCGTCCGCATCGACGAGGAGCGCATCGAGCAGGCCTTCGGGGACGAGTACCGCGAGTACCGGAAGCGCGTCCCGCGCTGGGTGCCCTACTGGGATTGAGCCGCGTGGACCCGCGCGAGCTCCTGGAGCGCGATCTCGTCCTGCACCTCGTGACGCTGCGCCGCGACGGCTCGCCGCGCATCACGCCGCTGTGGTTCCTCTACGAGGGCGACGCGTTCCACATGACGAGCGGTGCCGGGAAGCCGCATCTGCGCGACCTCGCTCGCGACGCGCGCTGCGCCGTCATCGTCGACGCCGAGATCGATCCCGCTCCCGACGGCGAGCGGCGCTACGCGCGGGTCCGCGCCAGCGGCCGCGCCGACGTCCTCGAGGATCTGGGCAAGGTCTGGACGAAGCGCATCACGCGGCGCTACGTCCTCGGCGAGGCGGGGGAGCGGCTCGCCGAGCGGCGCGCGCGCGTCGAGCGGACCCTCATCACGCTTCGTCCGGAGCGCCTCTCGGCGACGGCGTCCCGCCCGCGCGTCTAGGCCGAAAGGGGATCGACCGTCCGGCGGCGTGCCCGGATAGGATCCGCTACGGGCGTCGCGGCATGCCCGCGTACGATGCGGCGCAGCTGAGCGACGCGGACCTTCGCGCCCTCACCGCGTACATGCAGACGTTCTCGGGACGACGAGGGGAAAGGGACTAAGGAGGCAGCGCATGGTCACCATCGACAAGGAGACGATCTACGAGACCTTCCACCTCGACCGGCAAAAGATGGACAAGATGCTCGACGGCGTACAGAGGGTCGTGAACGAAGGGAACGTCCGCCGCATCCTCATCAAGAACGCGGCGGGTCAGACGATCGTCGAGTTCCCGCTCACCGTCGGCGTCGTCGGCGCCGCCCTCGCGCCGGTGTGGGCCGCGATCGGCGCGGTCGCCGCGATCGCGACGGACTGCACGATCACCATCGAGAAGCGCGCGTGACGCGGAGGCGCGCTCAGCGCGCCTCCCAGCGGTCGAAGCCGCCGAAGCCGTTCGCTTCGTTCCAGGCCATGGCGTCGACACGCTGGCCCGTCACGGCCCCCTGCGCCAGGTAGAGCGTCGGCGGGACCATCGCCTCGGGAGTGACGTAGCGCAGGCCGGCTTCCTTCGCGCGCGTCCCCGCCCGGTGATCCTCCGTGATGACGTGCGCGCCGGGGTCGAGCGAGTTGACGGCGACGCGCGCGTCGCGCCACTCGAGCGCGAGCGTCCGCGTCAGGGCGTCGAGCCCGGCCTTCGAGGCCGCGTACGGCGCGCGTCCCGCGTCCGGCCGGACGGCGGCGCCCGCCGAGATGTTCACGACGCCGGCGCCGCCGGCGGCCGCGAGCAGCGGCCCAAGGTAGCGGCAGCAAAGGAAGGGGCCGCGCAGGTCGACCGCGACGACGCGGTCCCAGTCCTCGACGCTCAGCTCCAGGACGGGGACGCGGAGCGCGTCGGGATCCCCCAGCTGGTGCATGCGTAGCGCCGCCGCGTTGACGAGGACACGCAGGGCGGGGAAGCGGCCGGCGACGGCATCGGCGACGCGCCGCACGTCGCGCTCCAGCGAGACGTCGCACGGCACGGGGACGACCGTCGCCCCCGACGCGCGCGCCTCGCCCGCCACGCGATCGAGCGCCTCGCGCGTGCGCGCGACGGCGAAGACCGTCGCGCCCTCGGCGGCCAGGGCCAGGGCGATCGCGCGTCCGATCCCACGGCCCGCGCCGGTGACGACGGCCGCGGCGCCGCTCAGAGCGTCAGGGATGGTCGAGCCACTCCGTCCGGTCGGGGTGGTACACGGCCGTCGCGAGGTGCTCGCCGTTCACGTAGTAGGCCCCGACGAGCCGCGTGGCCCGGCGGAGCGTCGCGTGCGGCGGCGAGCGGTCGGCCCAGGAGACGAAGCGTCGCAGCGTCTCGCGGTCCGCGGGGCTCTCCATCCGCACCGTGAAGCGGATCTCGGTGAAGCCGGGATGCGCGTAGCCCTCGTCGTAGAGGTACTCGCCGCGCCGGTCGAACGACGCGTCCACCTCCTCCGTCAGCGCGTAGATCTCCGCGCCGCAGGCGGCCGCCGCGCGTCCCCACTGCGTCATGTGGCTGAAGGCGAGGCCGGCGAGGAAGGTGTGCCCGGGGCTCACGCCGCGGCCGTCGCCGGTGCTCTCGGCGCGCTCGTCCGATACGAGCTCGACGTCGCGGATGCGCGTGCGGCCGGCGCTGCGGCCGAGCCACTCGACGACGAGATGCTGGTGCGAGCCGTATTCGGCCGGCTCGGTCGCAGCGAGAAGCTTGGCTTTCACGTCGGTGAGGTAGCGCATCTTCTCCGGCGGGACGGGCGGGAGCGGCTTCCTCTGCACCGGCCGCCGAGAGTAGCGGGTGGGCGGTCGATCGGCACTCGCGACGCATACGGCTTTGAGGAGAGGTGTCGATCCAGGAACTTCGTACCGGCATCACAATGAGGAGCCGCGTATGACATTGCGCGCGTGGGATCCGCCGACATCCGCGTTGTTGCGGGTGCCGACCACGAGCGGCCGAGGACGCCGCAACGTCCTCGGCCTCCTCGTCCTTGCGGCCCTGATCATCGGGTGCACTGTCGATCAAGGCCGCGAGAGGCACGAAGCTGAGGCGACCTTCGACACTTTCCTCCGGGATCTAACGACTGGTCAATACGCGGGGGCCGTGGGCGTGATGCGTTCGGCTGATGGAAAGCCCTTGGATGCCAGGACGCGGGATGAGCTCGTGCGGTACTGGGACGATCATCTGCGGGTGGGCCAGATCCGCATTACCGACATCGAATACGTGAGTGAGGAGCCGCTGACCCCTGAAGTGCTCCAGGCGATCGGAGCAGATGAAGGTCTCCAATTGGTGATCAACACAAGCGGATCGAGCACCGACCCGTGCTGGAAGGTCCCCGTGCAGTACGCGGTAGGAAGGGTTGCCAGGATCGGTGGGCGTTGGTATGTGGTCACGGATCCGGCCAACTACTTCTTCCCGTGCCCCAGCCGGACCCCATCCCTTCCCTGAGCGACTCGGCGGGACGGGCGGGAGCGGCTTCCTCTGCATCGGGCGCCGAGAGTAGCGGGTGGGTCCGATCGGCACTCGCGTCCGCGGCGGCGGGCCGACATGCTCTCGCGCCATGGAACAGCCGTACGCCGTCCGCTTCTCCGTGGACTACCCCGACCGCGCCCTCGACCGGCTC
>JAGWSB010000068.1 GCA_028876375.1 Chloroflexota bacterium
GCTGTGGGCCCGCTCGCGGGCCGCGGCGGCGCGCGAGCGCGCTCACCGCGCCGTGCTTCCGGTCGTCGCCGCGGCGGAGGCCGCGCTCCGCTCCGGCGCCAGCCTCCCCGATGCGCTCCGACGCGCGGCGGCGTCGGAGACGGACCCTCTCGCCGTGCGGCCGCTGCGCGCGGCGCTCGACGCGTTCGAGCTCGGCGCGAGCCTCGAGGCCTCGCTCGTCGCCGTGGCCGCGGCGTCGCGCGACGACCGTATCGTCGGCGCCTTCGGGACCCTGGCGCTCGGCATCGGGGAGCGTCTCCCGCGCGAGCGGCTGGCCGACCTCGTCGGATCGATCTCGTCCCGCCTCGCGTTCGAGGACGGCCTCGCGCGCGAGGTCGCGGCGCGCGCCTCCGGGCTCCGGCAGCAGCAGCGCCTCATCGCGTGCCTCGTCCCGGGGATCGCCGCGTACCTCTTCGTCACCATGCCCGTCCTGGCGGCGACGCTGGGGAGCGACCTCGGACGCTTCGTCCTCGTGCCGGCGGCGACGGCGCTCGAGCTCGCCGGCCTCGTCCTCAGCGGTCGCATCGTCCGAGGCGCCCTCCGGTGATCTCCGCGGCGCCGGCGCTCGCCGCGCTGTCGATCGCGGCGCTCATCCTGTCCGTCCGGCGGCCGAGCGCCGTCGGCAGACGCCTCGAGCTCATCGCGCCCCTCGAACGCCGCCCGCGGATGCCCTGGCACACCGCGACGGACCGCGACCTGCGTCACTCCGGCCTGGGGCTCGACGCGGACCGTCTCGTCGCGACGCGCGCCGTCGCTGCGCTCGCGGCCGCTCTCGGCGCCGGCATCCTCTCGCTCGCGGCGCCGATCGGACCGGCCGTGATCGTCCTCGCCGCCTATGCCGGCGCCGTCGCGCCGGCGATGCTCGTCGAGGGACAGGCCCGCTCGCGGCGCGCGGATGCGGAGGACGCGACCGTCGTGCTCGTGGAGCGGCTCGAGGCGCTCGTCGCGGCCGGACGCCCGGCCGAGACGGCGCTATCACTGCTCATGCGCCGGCCCACCGGATCGGCACTGCTCGACGCGGTCGTGCGCCGCGCCGTCGACGCTCACCTGCTCGGAGCGCCGATCTTCCGCACCCTCGCGGCGCACGCGCGCGAGGAGGGGCTCCTCACCTGCGCGACGGTCGCGGACGACCTCGAGCGCGCGCGCGACCTCGGGACGGGATCGCTGGCGCTCGTGCGGGAGCGGCGCCGCTCGCTGCGCGAGGGCGAGCAGGCCCGCCGTCTCGAGGCCGCCTCGCAGGTCGAGGGCAAGCTCATGCTCGTCCTCGTGCTCTGCTATCTCCCCGCGCTCATCCTCCTCGTCGTCATCCCGCTATTCGTCGGCCTTCTCGCGGGCCTCTTCGCCTAGCGCGCACGGTGCGACTAGCCTCATCCCCGATGGTCTCGCCGCTGTGTGCCGCCCCGATGACGGCGACGGTCGGGCCACCGTGCGCTCCCCCCGTGGACCTCATCTGGGAGCGCGCGCTCGGGCCCGCGCCGGTCGGCGCGTGAGCGTCTCGGCCGCGGTCGTGGCCGGAGGCAAGAGCCGGCGGATGGGCCGCGACAAGGGCTGGCTCGACCTCGGCGACGGCCGGCCGCTCGTGCGGCGCGTCATCGACGTCGCTTCGCAGGTCGCGGACGAGGTCTTCCTCGTCGCGAACGACGCGCGCTACGCGAGTCTCGGTCTGCGCGTCGTCCCCGACCGCTTCCCCGCGGGCGGCGTCCTCGGCGGCATCGCCACCGGTCTCGGCGCCGCGCGCCACGAGCGCGTCCTCGTCGTCGCGTGCGACATGCCCTTCCTCCAGGCGGACGTCCTGCGGCTCCTCGTCGAGCGCGGCGAGGGCTACGACGCGGTCGTGCCGAAGGTGGGCGAGGAGTACGAGCCGCTCCACGCCCTCTACACGAAGGCGTGCCTCCCGCACATCGAGCGCGCGCTCGCGGCGGGCAAGATGCGCGTCATCTCGTTCTTCGGCGACGTGCGCGTGCGCGCCATCGACGAGGCCGAGCTGCGCGCGGTCGATCCCGACCTCCGCAGCATCACGAACGTGAACACGCCGGAGGAGCTCGCCGCGCTCAGCTTGCGGGCGCGACCCGCCGCGCGCTGATGCGCTCGAGCCGGCGGTGGCGCGCGAGGTCGCAGTGCGCGCGCTGCTCCGGCTCCTCGGGATCGTCGGCGCGGCAGTCGTAGCGGCGGCAGTGGTCGGGGCGGGACGCGTACACGCCGCATCGCAGGTCGGTCGCGTCGAAGCCCTGGCACTCGAGCATCGGCTGCCGCCCGTCGTCGTGCGCGACCCAGCCGACGACCTTCACGTCCGTCCCCGCCTCGAGGTAGATGGGGCGCGCGTCGGCGAGCGTGAAGTACCCGGTGTCGTCCTCCATGAACTGCCGCCGGCAGCAGGGCGCTTCACACCCCGAACAGTCCGGGAGATCGTCGGCCATCGCCCTCACCGTACCCGACCTGCTGTGACAGACTGCCGGTCGCCGTGACGCCCGCCGAGGACTTCGCCCACGTCGTCGAGCGCCACGTCCGCGAGCGCTACGCGCTCGACCCGGTCGCGGCGACGGCGGCCGGCATCCACGACCACGACGACCGGCTGCCCGACCTGAGCGCGCGCGGCTTCGCCGAGCGCGACTCCTTCGTCGACCGCTGGATCTCCGAGCTCGACGCGTTCGTCCCCGACAAGCAGTGGCCCATCGACCGGACGGACCACGACCTTCTCCTCGCCGACCTGCGGGCCCAGCGCGACCTGCGCCCCTTCGAGCGCTGGCGGCGCGACCCCGGCCTGTACGCGAGCGCCGTCATCCGCGGCGCGTACTACCTGCTCATTCGCGAGGAGGCGCCGCTCGAGGAGCGGATGTCGCAGCTCGCCGCGCGCCTCGCGCACGCGCACGTGCCGCTCGCCGCGGCGCGCGAGAACCTCGACCCCGAGCGCACGCCGCCGGTGTGGGTCGTGACCGCCGGGGAGCAGGCGGCGGCCGGAGCGGCGTTCGTGCGGGCCGTGATCCCGACGCTCGTGGACGAGGACTCCCCGGCCAAGCGCGACCTGCTCAGCGCCGGGCAGGCGGCGGGCGACGCGCTCGACGCCTTCGCCGCGTGGCTGCGCGACGACCTGATGCACCGCGCGCGCGGCGGCTTCGCCGTGGGGACGGACGTCTTCGACGCGCTCCTCCGCGACCGCGAGCTGCTCGACCACGACGCGGGGTCGCTCCAGCGCTTCGGGCAGGACCTCTTCCGCGAGACCAATCTCGCGCTCGACGGGGCGGCGCGCGCGATGGGCGACAGCGACTGGCGCGACAGCGTCGCGCGCCTGCGCGAGGACCACCCCGCCGAGGACGAGCTCGTCGCGGCGTACCGCGCCGAGATGGAGCGCTCGCGCGACGCGACGCGGATCGCCGAGCTGGCGACCTTCCCGCCCGACGAGGAGCTCGTCGTCGAGGCCATGCCCGACTTCGCGCGGCCGACCGCGCCGTACGCGCTCTACGTCGGCGCGGCGCCGTTCGAGCGCTCGCGGCGCGGACGCTTCTGGGTGACGCTGCCGCCGGCGTCGGACCCGGAGACCGTGAAGCGCGAGCGGCTCGAGGGCCACGCGCGGGCGGGCATCCCGATCATCGCCTGCCACGAGGGCTATCCCGGGCACCACCTCCAGCTCTCGCGCGCCGCCGACACGCCCTCGCTCGCGCGCAAGGCGGTGCGGTCGAACGTCCTTGTCGAGGGCTGGGGGCTCTACGTCGAGGAGCTCATGACCGACCTCGGCTACCTCCGCTCGCCGGAGACCAGGCTGCTGCGGCTCAAGGACCTCTTGTGGCGCGCCGCGCGCGTCATCGTCGACGTCGGTCTCGCCACGGGGTCGATGAGCTTCGACCAGGCGGTGCGCTTCCTCGTCGACGGCCCCAAGCTCGAGCGCCCCAACGCGATCGCCGAGGTGCGCCGCTACACCTACGACCCGCTCCAGCCCTCCTCTTACGCCCTGGGGCGCGAGGCCCTGCTGCGGCTGCGCGAGCGGGCGCGGCGCGAGGGCTTCGGCATGCGGCGGTTCCACGACGCGGTCCTCGCGGCCGGGTCGCTGCCGCCGAAGCTGCTCGAGGCGGAGGTCTTCCTCGCGGCGGGGTAGCGGCGGCTACTTCGCGAGGCGGGGGAGGACCGGCTGCGCGGTCGAGCCGGTGTTGAACGTCACCTGGACGGTGCCGCTCTGGATGTTGACCGTGTCCGCGATGAGCTGGCTGCCGTTGAGGTTCGCGCTCCCGGCGACCTCGACCTGGGCCTTCGGGACGTAGATCGATCCGGACACCGTCATCGTGCTCGACCCCTGGATGAGGAACAGCGCCGTGCAGGCGGGGTCCTGGTAGAAGAGGAGGCCCTGATAGGGCCCGCTCGTCTCGGGATTGAGGTCGGTGGCCGCCGTGCCGGTCAGCTTCACCCCTTGGCAGGTGTCGCCGACGCCGGAGTTCGGGTAGTTCGTGAGCGTGTTGAAGATGAAGACGCCGCCGGCATTGCTCTCGAGATCCGCGTTGCCCGAGCCGTTGATCCCGGCCTCGAGGATGTACGTCCCGGTGTTCATCTTGATGGTCGTGCCGCCGGCCGCTTGGATGGGCACCGTGTAGATCCCGGGGTTGATCGTGATGACGCCGCCGACCGCGGCGGGCAGCGACGTGTATGGCGGGGGGAAGCCCGTCACCGACGGCTTCGGGTAGCCGGCGAATGGATCCGCCTGCTGCGCCTGACCCGTGGTGAGGCTCGGCCAGCCGCCGGTGACGCCGCCCGCGACGACCGTCCCGGTCGGGCTGCTCGAGACCGTCACATTCGGGGGCGGGGTCGTCGTGTTGACGTTGTATGCGGCCGTCGAAGACGTCGAGTTCACGAGGATCCCCCCGCCGGTGAGCGAGAGGGTCCCGGAGTTGTTGACGTAGAGCGCGCTCGGCGTGTTGCCTCGGTCGAGCGCCATGATCGCGTACTTGTTGTTGAGCGGCACCGCGCCGGCGATGGCGTGCACCTGCACCGTCGTCAGGCCCGACTTCGGCACGAGCGACGTCCGGACCTGCACGCCGATGTCGACCTCGACGTACTGCGTGGTGTTGAACGGAGACGCCGACGGCTCGACGACGCTCACCGTTTGGCGTCCGCTGTCCCCGCCCTCGGCGTACCCGTTCGTCCCGACGTCGGTCGTCGCCGCGGCCTGCGCCTCCGTCCAGGTGCCGCCCTGGTAGAGGACGACCGCGCCGGCGTACGCGCCTGCATCGGCCGCCTCTTGCGCCGTGCGCCGCGCGACGTAGAGCGTTCCCGCGTCGATGGCGAGCCCGACGGACATGAGCATCCCGAGCAGGACGGCGGCGATGAGGACGATCGCCTGTCCGCGCTCGCTGGCGTCGCCGCGCCAGAAGGCGCTCAGAGCGGTCATTGCTGGATGACGAGGAGCGAGCCGCCGCGCAGCGTGACGCTCAGCACGCCGTTCATGAACTTCTCGGATCCGAGCGGGGTGAACGTCGCCCGCGCGTCGACGGAGACGCGGCAGCCGCGGTCGTAGCACCCGCTGTCCGGGTAATTCACGGTGACGTTCACGTTCGGGACGCCGATCGCGGCGCTCTGGACGGTGTTCACGATGGCCGCCGTGTTGCCGGGGCCCTGCTGCGTTCCGGGAGAGGCAGCTGCGCCGTGGACGATCGCGTACCGCGTGCCCTCGCGCGCCGCGTACGCGAGCGTGTTCTCCTGCCACACGGCGCGCGAAACGTCGAAGAGGCCGAGGATGAGCAGCATGAGAACGGGCAGCAGGAGCGAGAACTCCACGATCGCGGTGCCGTCGTCGCGCGCGACGAGCCGTTTCATGGCGACGCGAACATCCGCATCGTCGTCGTCCGATCGATGGTGAAGGTGTTCGGGATCAGCGGCCACGGCGTGACCGTCTGGAACGTGTACACGACCCGGACGGTCGCGAAGCACGGGCTCGTCAGGGTCGGCGGGTTGACGCACGCCGTCTTCCCGTCCGACTGCGCGAAGGTCGCGTACACGGTGGGTTTGTCGGGGTTGTTCGGACACGTCGAGACGTTCATGCCCGGCGTCCGGCCCATCTCGTCGCACGCGCGGGCCTGCGCCTTCGCGACGGTCGGCGAGTAGTCGATCGCGGCCGCCTCGGCGCCCGCGCGCGCGCCGTCCTGGACGGCGAGCTGCACCGCGTACCCGCGGGCCATGTCGGCGCCGCCGAGGAGGAGGAAGGTGAGCATGGGCAGCGAGAGCGCGATCTCGACGAGGGACTGACCGAGATCGTCTCCCACCCACTTCCGCCGCACGTGCCGACCCTATGAGCGGTCTCGTAGCAGCGCGTGGGTGTGCGGTATCTGTCCGCGCGTACGTTCGTACTAGGACCCGTCACGTGGCGGGTACCACCGGGTCCCACGCGCAGCCGGGAGAGCGCTAAGTCCCTGCTAAGCGATCGTTCACAACATCTACGCCATGCGTCGGAGGGCCCGCGGGGCCGTCCGCTGGTGGGCGGAGGAGCAGGGGCAGGCGTTCATCGAGTTCGCTTTGCTCCTGCCCATCCTGTCGTTCCTCATGGTCGGCGGCTCCGACCTCGCGCGCGCCTACGCCATGCAGCTCGCCGTCCAGAACGGCGCGCGCGCGGGGGCCGAGGCGGCCGCCATCGGCTACGACCTCACCTACGACGACATCAAGGGCCACGTCGAGGACGAGATGAACAGGACTCCGGGGATGGACGCCACGACCGCCGTCGTCAACGTTTCGTATCCGACGTCGGGCGGGGCGAACTACGTGCGCGTCGAGGTCCAGTACACGTACCGCACCATCGTCGCCTGGCCGCTCCTGCCGAACACGGCCTCCTTTGACCGCGCGACGCAGTTCCGGACCTTCCCGTGACGCGTCTCCGGCGGGACGAGCGAGGACAGGCGATCACCGAGTTCGCGCTCGTGCTCCCGGTCTTCCTCCTCACCGTCTTTGGCGTGATCGATCTCGCGCGCGCCGTTTGGGAGGAGAACGAGCTGGCGTTCGCGGCGCGCGAAGGGACGCGCTATGCGATCGTCCATGGCGCCTACAGCGGCGCAGCCGTCGGACCGGGGAGCGCGACGTACACCGCGCCCGACCAGGACACCGCCGTGACGTCCGCCGTGCTCCAGTACACGACCGGCATCCCGAACGTCACCGTGAGGTCGACCTGGCCCGACGGCGACAACGACCGCAATAGCCGGGTCGCGGTCGACGTCACCGCGCCGTTCCTCCCGCTGCCCTCGCAGTACCTCCTGAACGGAGCGCTGTCGGTCACGCTGCGCGGCGGATCGATGCTGATCATCCAACGATGAGGCGCTTCGGCGGCGACGACGCCGGACAGATGATCGTCCTCTTCGGGCTCATGCTCACCGTCCTCGTCTTCTCGGTCGGCATCGCGTTCAACCTCGGCACGCTCTTCGTCGCCCGACGGTCCCTCCAGGAGGCGGCGGACGCCGCGTCCTTCGGCGGCGCCGTCGTCCTGTTCAACGGCGGGACCGGCACCGCGGCGGAGAGCGCGGCGCAGACCGACTTCCAGAGCAACAGCTTCACCCTCCCGGATCCGAACATCGCTTTTGCGGCGCACAGTCCGCCCTGGGCGGGCGAGCCGCACGCCGGCGATGCCGCGTACATCTACGTCACTGTCAGCCAGAGCGTCCGGACGCCGCTCCTCCCCGCGGAGGGCGGGCTCACGAGCGTGACAGTCCGCTCGACCGCCGGCTCGGTGCGGACCCCGAGCGGGTACGCGCTCCTCGCTCTGAACGCCACGGCGCCGTCATCCCTCTACCTCTTCAGCACGGGCGCGACGACCGTGAGCAACGGCGACGTCCAAGTGGATTCGAACAGCGCGACCGCTGCGGTGAAGACGGCGGGCTCCTTCGTGCTCAACACCGGTGTGACCGCGCGCGCCGTCGGCGGGCAGACCGGCTTTACGAACATGCAGACGGGTCAGGCGTCCGTCGCTGATCCCCTGTCGGGGTATCTGCGTCCGTCGCTATCGGGGCTCACGCCGCACGGCAACGTTACGGTGCTGTCCAGCACGACGCTCGATCCGGGCACGTACAAGAACCTCATCATCAACTGTGTCTTCGGCTGCACGGTGACGTTCAACCCGGGTCTGTACGTCTTGCTCGGAGGAGGCCTCCAAGCGATCAACACGGCGACACTCAGCGGCACGGGCGTGACGTTCTTCAACACGCTCCAGAACTACCCGACCGAGACCGGCTCCTGCGGGGCGGTCACTATCGCCGTGAACTCGAACGTCACGATCAGCGCGCCGACCAGCGGCTACTACTCCGGAATGCTCTTCTTCCAGGATCCGTCGTGCACGCAAATGCTGGCCATCACCGCCAATGGAAGCATCACCTCGTCGAACGGGAGCATCTACGCGCCGAAGGCCACGGTGGAGATCGCCGGCACCAACACGATCTCCATCGGCGGGCAGATCATCGGTGACATGGTGTGGGTCGCGGGAGGAGCGAGCGTGAACATCAACTACGACACCGCGACGGTGGCCTCGCCGAACTTGCCGGCGCTGGTGTCCACGCCATGAGGATGATGAGATGAGCGGCGGAACGCTGGTCGAGGAACGAGCGCTCGGAGCGCGCATCGCCGCACGGCGCATGGCCCTCGCCGAGGCGGAGCTCACCGCGTCCGGCGACATCATGGCCCACGCGCGCGAGGTGATCGACTCCGCGCACGTGATCCTCACGGCGGCGTGCGTCGTGGGACTGGTGCTGGTGACGCTCGTCATCGCGCGCGGCGCCGTCGCGCCGATCCTCGCGCGCGGCTCCGGCGGCGTGGCGGTCGTCGGCGCGGGCGAGCGGGTGAGCTCGCCGCACTGGACCGTGCACGTCGACTCCGTCGAGCGCGTACCCGTCCTCGGCCCCGCGAGCGCGCGCGGGACCTTCCTCGTCGTGCGCCTCACCGTCCAGCGGCGCGACGCCGGCGGCGGCGACCCCGCGCCGTCCGACTTCGAGCTCATCGGCGCCGACGGTCTCGACGTCGCGCCGGAGCCAATGGGCAGCGGTGTCTACTCGACGCCGACCTCGGACACGCAGCTGGCGTGGGCGAAGAGCCATCCCGCGGGGATACCGGTGCGTGACCCGCTGGTGTTCGACGTGGGTCCGGGGGCGAAGGACCTCAAGCTGCTCGTCCGCGAGGCATCGACCGCGATCCGGCTGCCCTGAGCGAGGCTCAGTCCGCGGGCGTCGCCACCGGGCGCGCGGCCGGAGCAAGGACCGTGGCCATGACCTCGAGCGCCGCGTCCACGTCGGCGTGGCTCACGTCGTTGTGCGTGACCATCCGCAGTCGCGGGGAGTTGCCGAGGTAGCGCGAGATGCGCAGGCCGCGCTCCGCGCAAGCCTTCTGGAACGCGCCCGCGTCCATGACCGCGGGATCGAGCTCGAAGCCCACGATGTTCGTGACGACGCGCGCCGGATCGATGCGTACGCCGCGGATCCGCGCCAAGCCCTCCGCGAGCGCCTTCGCGTTCGCGTGGTCCTCCGCGAGGCGGTCGCGCATCGTCTCGAGCGCGACGAGCGCCGCCGCCGCGATGACGCCCGCCTGGCGCATCGCGCCGCCGAGGATCTTCCGCACGCGCCGCGCCTTGACGATCGTCTCGGCGTCGCCGCAGAGGATCGACCCGACCGGGGCGGAGAGCCCCTTCGAGAAGCAGAACTGCACGGTGTCGACGGGGCCGGTGAGCGCGCGGACGTCGACGCGCTGAGCGACGGCGGCGTTGAAGATGCGCGCGCCGTCGAGGTGCACGCGAGCGCCGTGCGCGTGCGCGAGATCGGCGGCGGCGCGCGTCTGCTCGGGCGTGAGGACGGTCCCGCCGCAGTTGTTGTGGCTGTTCTCGAGGCAGAGGAGCGCCGTGTGCGGGAACGCGCCGGCGGTCGGACGGATGGCGGCCTCGATGTCCGCCAGGCTCGGCATGCCGTCGCGGTTCGGCACGATCCGCCCGTGGAGCGAGCCGAGGACGGCGAACGCGCCCATCTCGTTCTGGTAGATGTGCGCGAGGTCGCCGAGGATGACCTCGTCCCCACGCTGCGTCTGCGAGAGGACGCCGCACAGGTTGCCCATCATCCCGCTCGCGACGTAGACGGCGGCGTCCTTGCCGACGATCTCCGCCGCGCGCCGCTCGAGCTTGTTCACCGTGGGGTCCTCGCCGTACTGATCGTCCCCGACCTCCGCCTCGGCCATCGCCCGGCGCATCGCCGGCGTGGGCTGGGTGAAGGTGTCGCTGCGGAACTCGAGGGCCGCCATCGGCCTCAGTATGTACGGAAGTGACGACCATCGCCGTGCTCGGCTGGTTCCCGAGCCTGCCCGCCGACCTCGAGAAGACGCTCCCGGACGACCGCATCGTGCGGTTCGAGCGGCGCGGACCGTTCGACGCCGCCGAGGGCATCGAGGTCGCGCTCGGAGCGCCCGCCGCGGACCTCGTGCGCGAGTTCATCTCGCGCGCTCCACGCCTCCGCTGGATGCACACGATGTCCGCGGGCGTCGAGAACTTCCTCATCCCCGAGCTCGTCGCGCGGAAGGACTTCACGCTGACGAACAACAGCGGCCCCTACGACATCCCGATCGCGGAATACGTCCTGGCGATGATGCTGGCGGCGGCGAAGCACCTGCGCGACTACCAGCGGGCGCAGGAGCATGCGCACTGGGACAAGGATCTGCGGCACGCCGAGCTGCGCGGCGCCACCGTCGTCGTCCTCGGCCTCGGGAGCATCGGCGGCGAGGTGGCACGGCTGGCCGCGGCGTTCGGCATGCGCGTCGTCGGCGTGCGTCGCCGCCTCGACCTGCCGGGCATCCCCGGCGTGACCGAGGTGGTGCCGCCCGAGCGGCTCGCCGACGCGGCCGCGGAGGCCGACTACCTCGTGGTGGCCACGCCGCTCACGCCGGCGACGCGCGGCATCGTCTCGGCCGGCGTGCTCGCGCGGATGAAGCGCACCGCCTGGCTCGTCAACATCGCGCGCGGCGCGGTCATCGACGAGAGCGCTCTCCTCGAGGCGCTGAAGGAGCGGCGGATCGCCGGCGCGGCGATCGACGCGTGGTGGAAGGAGCCGCTGCCCTCGGACAGCGAGTGGTGGAAGCTCGAGAACGTCATCGTCACGCCCCACGTCTCGCACAGCTCGCCGCACGTGAAGGACCGCACGCTCGCGCTCTTCCTCGAGAACCTGCGGCGCTGGAAGGCGCGCGAGCCGCTGCTCAACGTCGTGGACGTGCGCGCCGGCTACTGACCGCCCGGAGGCGCGAAGCAGCTACTCGGTGAGGCGGGCCTCGTCCGGGCGCGCGCGCTCGTTCGCGAGCAGGAGCGCGAAGGAGTCGGGCGGGGGAGCGACCGTCGACGACGCGTGCGCGGATCCCGCGAAGCGCCGCTGGATCGCGGCGGCCTCGTCCGTGCGACCGAGCGCGCGCAGCGCCTGCGAGTAGCTCGACCGGAGCGTGTACACGCCGTCGCCCGATCCGAGGGTCAGGCCGCGCTGGAAGGCGGCGACGGCCTCCGGGAACATCCCGTTCTGGTACGCGGCCTCGCCGAGCGCGAGCCACGAGGCCGAGTCGTTCCGCTGCGCGGCCTCCGCGCTCGCGCGCTCGTAGTAGTGCTGGCGCATCGCGCGCTCGGACCAGTCCGCGCCGACGATGGCCTGGACGAGGGGCTCGTCCTGCGGCCGGTAGATGACGAGGTAGCGGTAGCTGAACGACCGCCAGTTGCGGTCGAACCACTGATAGGTGAGCGCGACGTGGCGGCCGCGCATCGGGTCGTTCGTGTAGAAGACGCCGCTCGCGTCGTCGTAGCCCACGATCGTCCGCCAGTGCGCGATGCGCGAGATCGACGGGTCCTCCATCCACTGCGTCACCATCGGCGCGAAGCCGTTGGCGACGAGCGCCTTGATGAGCGCGTTCGTGCCGTCGTTGCGCCAGACCGCGCGGAGCCCGAACTCGCGCTGGACCCAGGGGTCGACCCCGACGGGGCTCATGCCGCGGCGCACGTCCGGCCCGCGCAGCGCGAGGCGCGCCGTCTCCTGGTCGGCGTCGACGCCGAGCGACGAGAGCGTCATGACCACCGACGCGGGGCCGCAGTTGTTGAGCGTCTGCCAGATGTGCTTCGCGTCCGCGAGGTCGGCGGCCGCCGGCGTCGGCTTGACCGCGACGGCGGGCTGGGGCGCGGCGATCTTGCTCAGTGCGGCGGCCGCGGCAGGCGCCGCGAGAGGGGTCACGCCGGTGGTCGGAGCGTTCGCGACCTCGGGGGCGAGCGCCGGCGAGGCCAGCACGGCGAGGCCGCAGCTCGTCAGGACGAGCGCCGGCAGCGCCGCGAGGGCGGCGGACCGCGCGAGCGACCTCACCGCTTCGATGGTAGGCGCCACCGGGAGGGGTACGATCGGAGCGTGACCCAGGGCACGCTGACCCCGGGGCGCCTCGCCGAGCATCCCGTGTGGCGCTGCGCGCTCGAGGCCGAGGAGCTGACCGCCCGCCTCGTCCTCCCGGTCATCGTGTCCGACGCCGTCGAGGACCGCGAGATCGTCGAGGGCACCGGATCCCTCGCGCGTCTGTCCATCACCGAGGCCGTGCGCGAGGCGCGCGCCGCGGCCGCGGCCGGGATCGCCGGCCTCCTCGTCTACGGCGCGACGGATCGCAAGGACGAGACGGCCTTGCTCGCGAGCCAGCGCGATCACGTGGTCCCGCGCGCGATCCGCGCCATCAAGGACGCCGTGCCGGACCTCGCGGTCGCGACCGACGTGTGCGTCTGCGGCTACACGACCCACGGCCAGTGCGTCCTGTTCCGTGAGGGCGCGGCCGACATCGACGGGACGCTGGCGCGGCTGGCCGAGATCGCCCTGGTCCACGCGGAGGCCGGCTCCGACCTGCTCATCCCGTCCGGCATGCTCGACGGCACCGTCGCGGCGCTCCGCAGCGCCCTCGCGGCCGAGCACGAGGCGCTGCCCATCGCGGCCATGGCGAAGGTCGAGAGCGGTTTGTACGCCGCGCAGCGCGTCGCCGTCGGCGCGCCGGGCATCTCCGAGCGCGCCGTGCCACTGCTCGACCCCACCGACCGCGGCGCGGCCGAGGCGCGCGTCGCGCGCGACCTCGCGGCGGGGGCCGACGCCGTCGTCGTGAAGCCCGCCCTCACCGCGCTCGATCTCGTCGCGTCGCTCGCGGCGGCGACCGACCGTCCGGTCATCGCGCACCACACCGTCGACGAGCACGCCCTCTTCAGCGCCGAGTCGGACGTCGACGGGCGCGCGGCCGAGCGCGAGACGCTCGCGGCATCGCGTCGCGCGGGCGCGCAGATCGTCATCTCCTACGGAGCCCTTCAATAGCCGACGGCTCGCGTCGCTCGCCCGCGGCTATCCCCTCCGCTGTTACGGACCTCTCTCGGACCGGCAAAGCCGGACCCTCGCTCGAACCACTCTGATAGCGTTCGCCGCCGGTGGAGTACGCACGCAGGGTCCTTCCGAACGGCCTTCGCGTGCTCGTGGCCGAGATGCCCGAGACGCGCTCGGTCTCCCTCACGATGTACGTCGGCGTCGGCTCGCGCGCCGAGACGCGCGCGAACGCGGGCTTGAGCCACTTCATCGAGCACATGCTCTTCAAGGGGACGGCGAAGCGGCCGAGCGCGGCCGAGATCAGCTACGCCGTCGAGGCGCTGGGCGGCTCGGTCAACGCGTCGACGGACCGCGAGGTCACGGTCTTCAGCTCGCGCGTCCCGGCGCGGCACTACCTGGTCGCGCTCGACGTCATCGCCGACATGATCCGCGCGCCTCTTCTCCGTGAGACGGACGTGACCGCGGAGCGCAACGTCGTGGTCGAAGAGATCCGGATGTACCGCGATCAGCCGCAGGACCGCGTGCACACGCTCGTCGACGAGCTCCTCTATCCCGGGCACCCGCTCGGCTGGGAGATCGCCGGGCGCGAGCCCGTCGTGCGGTCGCTCACGGCCGACGACCTCCGCGCGTTCATGCAGGCGGGCTACGCGCCGGAACGCACCGTCATCGCGATCGCCGGGCGGCTCGACGCGTCCGAGGCGACGCGCGCCGTCGAGGAGGAGCTCGGCGGGCTCGCGCCGCGGGCGGGACTGCCGTTCCCGGGCGCGCCGAAGCCGTCGAAGGCGCGCAGCAAGGTGCTCGTCAAGCGCGGAGAGCAGGTGCACCTGTGCATCGGCTGGCGCGGCGTGGCCCAGCGGCATCCCGACAAGTGGGCGCTCGACATGCTCAACGCCGTGCTGGGGGAGGGGATGTCGAGCCGCCTCTTCCTCGAGCTCCGCGAGAAGCGCGCTCTCGCGTACGACGTCCACTCCTACGAGGCGAACTACAGCGACGTCGGCCATCTGGTGATCTACGCCGGCGTCGCTCCCGACCGCGTCAAGGAAGCGATCGTCGCCGCGCTCACCGAGGTCGCGCGGCTGCGCGACCGGCTCGTCGAGGACGCCGAGCTCGCGCGCGTCCGCGACTTCGTGAAGGGGCGCATCGACCTCCGCCTCGAGGGGACCGGCGGCGTCGCCGGATGGCTCGCGGGGCAGGAGATGTTCTACGACCGCATCCGCAGCGTCGACGAGATCTCGGCCATCGTGGACGCGATCGGACCGGCCGACATCCAGCGTGTGGCGCGTGAGTACCTCCGGCCCGAGCTCGCGTACCTCGCGGCGATCGGTCCTCGCATCGCCGTGGGTCCGCTCGCGGCGCCCGAGCCGGAGCTGATGGAGATGGCCTCATGACCGACGGACCGAGCGTCCAGCGCACCCTCATCGTCTTCAAGCCCGACGCGGTGCAGCGTGGGATCGTCGGAGAGCTGCTCGCGCGCTTCGAGCGGCGAGGGCTGCGCATCGCGGCGATGCGCGCCCTCCAGGTGGACCGCTCGATGGCCGAGCGCCACTACGCCGTCCACAAGGGCAAGTTCTTCTTCGACGACCTGGTGAAGACGATCACCGCGTCGCCCGTCGTCGCCGTCGTCCTCGAGGGCCCCAGCGCGATCCCCGTCGTGCGCGCGATGGTCGGCGCGACGCGTCCGCACGAGGCGGCGCCGGGCACGATCCGCGGCGACTACGCGCTGGTGGGGCTGCGCAACCTCATCCACGCCAGCGACGCTCCGGAGACCGCGGCGAGCGAGATCGCGCTGTGGTTCCCGGAGGGCGTCATCGAGTACACGCGCGACGTCGAACGGTGGATGACCGAAGAAGGCGCTCCGTGACCCGCAGGGACGTGCCGACCGTCGCGCCGTCGCGACCGAGCGCGCCGGAGTGGGGATCCGACGTCGTCGCCGAGATGCTGCGGCGGCTGCGGATCCCGCACATAGCCCTCATGCCCGGCGCGTCGTTCCGCGGATTGCACGACAGCCTCGTCAACTACCTCGGGAACGACGCGCCGTCGATGATCCTGTGCAACCACGAGGAGGTCGCGGTCGCCGTCGCGCACGGCTACGCGAAGATGACCGGCCGCGCGATGGCCGCCGCGGTCCACAGCACCGTCGGCCTCATGCACGCGACGATGACCATCTTCTGCGCCTGGTGCGACCGCCAGCCGGTGCTCATCTTCGGCGGGACCGGGCCGATGGACGCGACGGCGCGCCGGCCGTGGATCGAGTGGATCCACACCGCCGATCACCAGGGCGAGCTCGTGCGCGACTTCACGAAGTGGGAGCACCAGCCCGGCAGCGTCGCCGAGTTCCCGGAGGCCATCCTCCGCGCCTGGCAGGTCGCGCACGTCGAGCCGCGCGGGCCCGTCTACGTGTGCCTCGACGTCGCGCTCCAGGAGCAGAAGCTCGCCGCGCCCGTCGCGATCCCCGACCTCTCGCGCGTCGCGGAGCCGACGCCGCCGGCGCCCGATCCCGACGCCGTCGCGCGGGCGGCCGAGATCCTCGTCGCGGCCGAGCATCCGCTCATGCTCCTGGGCCACACGAGCGCGAGCGACGCCGCCTGGTCGGACCTCGTCGCGCTCGCGGAGTCGCTCGGCGCGGCGGTGACGACCGACCGCTCGGGGCCGACGTCGTTCCCGACCGATCATCCGCTGCATCAGGGCGCGTGGCGGTCGCAGTCCCACGACTTCGTCGTCGAGGAGATCCGCGACGCGGACGCCATCCTCGCCGTGCAGAAGCTCGACGTCGCGGGCGCGCTCCGCTCGCGGAAGGGCAAGCCGGTGCGGCTGATCAACGTCTCGCTCGAGCCCTACATCACGCGCTCGTGGTCGGCCGACTACCAGGAGCTGCCGCTCGCGGAGATCGCGCTGACCTCGAATGCGGACCTCGCCGTCGCGGCGCTGCGCGAGGCCGTCGCGCGGCGCCTGCACG
>JAGWSB010000069.1 GCA_028876375.1 Chloroflexota bacterium
GGCCACCGCACGACCCTAGCGGCGCCGTGCGCGACGCGCACACGCCGCTGCGCGCGGCCGCGGCCCCTAGAAGCCGGCCGCCTCCGCGCGGACGGTGAGCGAGCGGCGGTCGGTACATAACGACCGCTGCGGCCTTTCGTTCCCAGGGGCCGGGCTCCGCCGAGAGGTCCCTTCGGATGCTCAGCGCTTGGGCAGCAGGCTGCTGACGAAGGCGAGGACACGCTGCGGGACGAGCGCGAGGAGCTCGCGCGCGATGATCCACCACGCGTCCTCGGCCTTCTCGCGGTCCTCGTCGGACGCGCCGCCCGGCGCGTAGCGCTCACGCACGCGCGCGTCGGCGATCGCCGCGATGGGCAGCTTCAAGGCGGGGACGGCGTGGCCGAGCGTCGACGCGAACTCGTACGTGGTCTCCGAGGTGCGCGAGGGATGCCCGACGTACGCCGCGAGCAGCCGCGCCTTGCCCCACGAGGCTTCGATGGGCGACAGCCCGCGGAAGCGCCACTCGAAGCGCGCGACCAGCGCGAGGAGCGCGAGGAGGATCGCGCCGAGGAGGCCGACCAGCGGCGTCGGGTCGAGCGGCAGCGCACCCGTCACGCCGCCGGATCCGCTCGCGTCGCCGCCCTGCCCGATCTGGTCCTCCTTGCTCACGATGTCGTCGGGCGGGGGCTGGTCGTTCGGCTCGCCGCCGCTCGCGCTCGTGTCGCCGGTCGTCGCGCCCGCGGGCGCGTCGGCGCGCGCGAACGGCGTCTCGGACGGCGTGGGCTCGAACTCGATCCAGCCGTAGCCCGGGAAGTACGCCTCCACCCAGGCGTGCGCGTTGACCTGCTTCACCACGTACTTCCCGAGGTCGGGATCGAACGTGCCGGCGGTGAACCCCTCGACCAGCCGCGCCGGGATGCCGTCGGCGCGGAGCATCATCACCATCGAGGACGCGAAGTACTCGCAGAAGTCCTCCTTCAGGTTGAAGAGGAAGTAGTCGACGGGATCCTGACCCGGCGGCGGCGGCCGGACGACGGGCGCGTAGTGGTAGTTCGTACGCAGGAACGACTCGATGGCCTCGGCCTTGTCGTAGCTGTTGTCCTTGCCCTCCGCGACCTTCTGTGCGAGGTCGCGCACGCGCTGCGGCAGCGTGCTGGGGATCTGCAGGTATTGCTTCTTGATCACGTCGGGGAGCGCGGTCGACGCCTTCCGCAGCGACTGCTTGTCGGCCGTCGAGATCTCCGACGTGACGGTGTAGGTCTCTCCGGCCTGACGCTGCTCGAGCGCGCGGACGCCGCTCGAGAAGGAGCGGTCGTCGCCGGTCACGAACTGCGACGGGATGCTCACCTTCACCGGCTCGTTCGCGGCGAAGAGCCGGTTCCCGATCTGCTCCTGGACCTGGAAGGTCGCGTCGACCGGCTGGCGGTCGAGGAGCTTGTCGGCGGCCACCTTGTCCACGCGATCCGCGTCCGTCGAGCGCCAGCCCTGCCCGGTGTAGAAGTCGTAGGTGATCGCGCGCCAGAAGTGCCCTTCGCTCGAGTCGACGATCATCACGACCGCCTCTCCGAGGTTGGGCGACTGTCCGAGGCGGATCGCGTCGGAGAAGGAGACGCCGCGGATGCGGCTCGGACCAGAGACCCCGGCGAAGAAGCGCTGCCACTCCGTCTCGACGCGCTGGTAGGGGCTGTCGAACACGTTGAACGCGCCGTCGAGGACGTCCGCGGCGCCGACGCGCGGAGTGACGAGGGCCATGATGACGAGGACGGTCGTCCAAGTGAGGCCGCCGCGCAGCACGCGCCAATCCATCTCGCCGCTCGGCTGGATGTTCCGCAGCTCCCAGCGCTCCTGGAGCATGACGATGTGCATGCGCACGAGCAGGACGAGGGCGCAGAGCGTGAAGACGACGAGGTCGAGCAGGAGCGGGGTGAGCGCGAGCGACACGTTCACCGTGAGGCACGCGCCGTTCAGGACGATCGCCTCCCAGACCCGCCCGCTCCGCGCGAGCGTGAACGAGCCGATGAACGCGCTCGCCCAGACGGAGGCGCCGAGGAAGAGCGTGAACACCGACTGTCCGCGCGCGGCCTCCCCGGCCAGGACCTGCGTGAGCCACGTGTTGACGTCGATGCCGAGGCGCACGGCGCGCTCGCGGAAGGGGCCCTCGCCGGCCGCGCCGACGGTGAACAGCACGACGAAGATCGCGCCGAGACCCGCGCCGAGCGCGACCGCGCGCGTTGCGCGCAGCGGAGCGTTGCCGATGAGGATGCCGGCGATCGTCGCGGCGACGGCGATGAGGACGAACTGGCTCGACAGCTCGACCCACTGCGCCTGCTGGAGCGACAGCGGGTAGACGAGCGTGAGGATGACGAAGATGGGGAGGCCGGACCAGCCGCCGCGGAAGCGCAGCCGGCGGAGATCGAGCGGCGGGAAGAGGGCCCGCAGCGCGGCGCTCATGCCGCGGCGACCTGGGCGAACAGCTCATCGACGCGGTCGTCGACGCCGAGGTGGGCCGCCGGGATGCCGGCGACGGCGAGCTCGCCGAGCACGGCATTGCGACGCGTGCGGTCGCGGTCGTCTAGGACGAGCGGCGAGCCGATGACGACGGCCTGCGTGGCGATCGCGAACTCGCGCAGCGTCGCGGCGGGGCGCACCCACTGCCGGTCGAGCGACGGCGTGACGATGAGGCAGGACGACCCGCGCCTGATCCGCGGCGTCGTCTCGATGAGGGTCTCGGCGAGAGGCAGCTCGCCGTCCGCCTGCACCTCCGCGAGGAACTGCATGATCTTCCCGAACTGCTTCGTGCCGCGGTCCGGTCGCAGGATCTCTGCCCGGCCGCCGCTGGTCACCAGGCCGACGCTGCGGTGCTCGCGGAGCGCCTTGGCGACGACCGACGCGACGACGGTGACGGCGCGCTCTATCGTCGCGCTCTCCCCCTCCCCGCGGTGCCAGTGGGAGTCGACGTCGAGGCAGATCCACATGTCGGCCGTCTTGTCGAGCTCGAACTCCTTGACCTGCAGCGCGCGATGACGCGCCGACGAGCGCCAGTGGATGCGGTTGTACGCGTCGCCGGGGCGGTACTCGCGGATGCCCATGACCATGCTCGTCGCCTGCAGCGATCGCTGGCCGGTGAGCACCCCGCCCTCGAGCTGCGACCCCGGCAGCTGCCAGCGCGGGAGCTGTTCCACCTTGGGGTAGACGAGGATCAGCGCGGGCGCGTCGATCCGCTGCTCGGTGGCGAAGAGCCCGAACGGGTCACCCGAGCGCATGACGATCGGCCCGAGCTCGAACCGGCCGCGCCGCAGCGCCTTCACGAGCACCTTCCACTTGCGGTCCTTGCTGCCCGCGATCGAGAGGACGCGGCCCGGCAGGTGCTCCGGCCAGTTCGACTCCTCGAAGATCTCGAGCCATAGCTTCCCGAAGCGGTGGGCGTTGCGGAGCTCGTAGCGCAGCTCGATGGTGTCGCCGAGGTGCGCGTAGGCCTGCCCGATCTGGCGCGACACCGTGAGGCCCTCGAGCGTTTGGCGCGAGACCAGCCACATCGCCCCGCCGACGAAGAGGATCAGGTAGGCGAGGTACGAGAGCAGGTCGACGCCGCTCGCCACCGCGGCGACGAAGAGCGCGAGCCATAGGAGCGCGAAGTGCCAGGGGCGCACGGCGACTAGGCGCGCGCCGCGGCGGGCGCCGTCTCCACGGGGACGCTCGCGAGCACCTCGGCGATCACCGTCGTGGACCCGAGGTCCTTGAGGCGCGCTTGCGGCTGGAGGATGAGCCGGTGCGACAGCGTCGGCGCCGCGAGCGCCTTGACGTCGTCCGGAAGGACGAAGTCGCGGCCGCGGACGGCGGCGTACGCCTGCGACGCGCGCGTGAGCGCGAGCGAGCCGCGGGGCGACGCGCCGAGGTAGACGTCGGGATGTGACCGCGTCGCCGCGACCACGCTGACGATGTACCGCTTCACCGCCGGCGCGAGATGGATGTCGCGGACGCGGACCTGCGCCTCGATGAGGTCGTCCGCGCTCATGACCTGGCCGAGCGTGTCGATGGGGTGCTGCACGCGCTGCGCGTCGAGGATCTCGATCTCCTGATCCTCGCCGGGGTAGCCGAGCTGGAGGCGGAGGAAGAACCGGTCGAGCTGCGCCTCCGGCAGCGGGAACGTCCCCTCGTACTCGATGGGATTCTGCGTCGCCATGACGAGGAAAGGATCGGGCAGGCGGTAGGTCACGCCGTCGACGGTGACCTGGTGCTCCTCCATCGCCTCGAGCAGCGCCGACTGCGTCTTCGGCGTCGCGCGGTTGATCTCGTCGGCGAGCACGATCTGGCTCATGATCGGCCCGGGCCGGAACTCGAAGCTGTTCGTGCGCTGGTCGAAGATGGCGACGCCGGTGACGTCGGACGGCAGGAGGTCCGGCGTGAACTGGATCCGGCGGAAGCTGCACCCCAGCGAGCGCGCCAGCGACTTTGCCAGCACCGTCTTCCCGGTGCCCGGCACGTCCTCGATGAGGATGTGCCCTCTGCACAAGAGGGCGACGAACGCGAGCTCCACCTCATGGTGCTTCCCGAAGATGACCTTTTCGACGTTCGCGACGACGTCTTCGACGCGCCGGCTGAGCTCGGATCCGTCCACCTGTATCTCCCCGCGGGCCTTATGGCCCCGCATCAATGGTATGGGCTCTATCCGTTCTCCCTAGTACGTAACGGACGGCACGAAGGTTCGCTCCGCGGCGCGCCGTCCTACTTTCCGAGCGCTGCCCGCATGACCGCGGCCCCGACGGGAGCGGCGTCGAGGCCGCCGTTCGCGCTGTTCTCGATCACGACGGCGACGACCACGGTGGGCGACTCCGCGGGGGCGAAGCCGACGAACCAGCCATGCGGCGCGCCCGAGGGGTTCTCGGCCGTGCCCGTCTTCCCGGCCACGTGGACGCCGGGGATCTTCGCGCCGTACGCGTACGCGCCGGGCGCCTCGACGGCCGCGACCATGTCGGCCGCGACGGTCGCGGCGGTGTCCGGTCGGACGACCTGACCCGCCGAGCCGGGGTCGACGAGGCGCAGCGGCTGGCCGCTCGCGTCGAGGACGGCGGTCGCGTAGTGCGGGATGGGGAGCGAGCCGCCGCGCGCGATCGTCGCGGCGATGAGCGCCATCTGCAGCGGCGAGACGAGCAGCTCGCCCTGGCCGTACGCGGTGTCCGCGACGAGGATGGGCCGGTCGAGCTGGGCGTTCGAGGAGATCTGGCCCTTCGCCGTCGCGAGATCCGCTCGCGGCGCGGCGCCGACGCCGAAGCGCGAGGCGTACTCCGCGAGCCGCGGGCCGCCGATCTGCAGCGCGAGCTTCGCGAAGTAGATGTTCTCGGAGCGCTGGAACGCGAGGGACATGTCGAAGTTCCCGTGCGCCTGTGACGGCGAGCGCACGGCGTAGCTGCCCCACGACGGATCGGCGCGGAACGGGTCGTCGACGCGCACCTGCGCGCGCGGGTCCCAGCCGCTCTCGAGGCCCGCGGAGGCCGTCACGAGCTTGAACGTCGACCCCGGCGGGTAGAGACCCTCGCGGGCGCGGTCGATGAGCGGATGGTCCGTCGCGGCGTTGACCTGCTGCCAGGCGACGTCCTGCTGCCCCGGATCGACGATGAGGTTCGGGTCGTAGCCGGGGAAGCTCACCGACGCGATGACCGCGCCGGTGCGCGGATCGAGCGCGATGACCGCGCCGCGGCGTCCGGCGAGGGCCGCGGCCGCGGCGCGCTGAACGGCGGGCAGGATCCCCAGCTGCACGCTCCCGGGCTCCGGCTGCTGCTGCAGATAGCGCTGGCGCCACTGCCCGATCGGGTCCGCCGGGTCGCGCCCGACGAGCGCCTCCGCGTAGGCCCCTTCGATGCCCGTCGCGCCGTACTTGAAGGAGGCGTAGCCCACGACCTGCGCGAGCGAGGGGTCGGTGTAGTGGCGGCGATAGCCGTCGGGGGTCTTCACGCTCGAGGCGAGGACGGTGCCATCCGCGGCGACGATGCGCCCGCGTGGGCGGTCGTGCAGCGTCGCGAGGAGTCGTGGGTTGTAGGGATCGCTCGAGAGGTCGTCCGCTGCGACGAGGCTCCAGTAGCCGACCCCGATCGAGGTGACGAGGAAGGCGAGGGCGAGGAGAAGCGTGACGCGCCGGACGTTGGCGCCGATGGGCGTGATCACGGCGACCCTCGCACGCGCGCGGTCGCGTCGCTCACGCGCAGCAGCAGCGCGACGATGAGGAAGTTCGTCAGGAGGGAGCTGCCCCCGTAGCTCACGAACGGCAGCGTCACGCCGGTCAACGGGATGAGCTTGGCGTTGCCGGCGACGATGACGAGGGTCTGGAAGGCGAGCGTGAACGAGAGGCCGGCCGCCAGCAGCTGGAGGAACGCGGTCGGCGCCCGGAGCGAGATGGCCATGCCGCGGAACACGAACACGAGGTAGAGCGCGAGGAGGCCGATCGCGCCGACGAAGCCGACCTCCTCGGCGAAGGCGTCGAACACGAAGTCGCTCCACACCAGCGGAATGCGTTCGGGCATGCCGTTGCCGAGCCCCGCGCCGACGAGCCCCGCGTTGCCCAGCGCGAAGAGGCCCTGGATGATCTGGTAGCTCGGGCCGAATCGGAGGTCGTTCGAGAACGGCGTCAGCCAGATGTCGACGCGGACGCGCACGTGGTGGAAGACCTCGATCGCCGCCCACGACCCGAGCAGGAGCAGCAGCAGGCCGACGAGCGAGTACTCCCAGCGCCCGGTCGCGAAGTAGAGCATCGCGACGAAGACGACGAACAGGATGAGCGTCGCGCCGATGTCGTTCTGCAGCACCATGACCGCCATCCCGAGGCCCCACATGAGGAGGATCGGCAGGAGATACGGGATCGGCGGCAGCGGCAGCGGACCGATGCGGCGCGGCGGCGTCGCCAGGAGCTCGCGGTGCTCCTCGAGGTACGCGGCGAAGAAGACGACGAGGAACACCTTCACGACCTCGAGCGGCTCGAAGCTGACCGGGCCGAGGCGGATCCAGATGCGCGCGCCGTTGATGTCGCGGCCGACGACCGGGAGCAGCGGCAGCGCGAGTAGGAAGAGGCCGACGAGCGCCCAGGTGTACTTGTAGCGCGCGAGCACCCCGAGGTCGCGCGGCACGAGTATCGCCGCGACGAACGCGCCCGACGCGACGACGAGCCACGAGAGCTGCTGCACCAGGAGCACCGGCGCCAGACGCTCGACGAGCACCAGCCCGATCGCCGTCAGCGCGAGGCCGAGCGGGAGGAGGATCTGGTCCCCGCGAAAGCCCGTCGCGACGAGGAAGAGGTGCAGCGCTACGGCGACGACGACGAACGCCGCGGGGACGACGAGCGCGGCGGGTCCGACACGGCTCGCCTCGGCGCCGACGACGGCGACGAAGCCGAGCGCGGCGAGGAGCGCGACCCAGAAGAGCAGGCCGAGCTCGGTGCCACGGAAGACCGGCCGCGCCCGGACCATCACAGCGTCGCCTCGAAGCGCAGCGCGACCCGTCCGACGTCGAGGACGTCCCCGTCGCGGATGCGCTCGCGCCGCTGGAGGCGCGCGCCGTTGAGGAGCGTCCCGTTCGTGCTGCCCTCGTCCTCGACCCACCACGATCCATCCGAGAGCTCGATGAGCGCGTGCCGCGCCGAGGCGGCCTCGTCGTTGACGACGACGTCGTTGCCGGCGTCCCGCCCGATCGTGCTGGCGGCGCGCAGCGGAAGGCGCTCCCCCACCCGCGGGCCGGTCGCGTGGCTGCGCTGGACGATCAGGTACGCGAGCGCGGGCCGGGCCGCGAGCTCGCTCTCGGTGCGCAGCGTCCGCCACAGCGCGCCGAACGAGCGCACGAGAAGGATGTAGAGGACGAGCAGGAACGCGATGCGCACGCCCCACAGGGCGAGCTGGTACGGGATCTCCATTCGACGGCTAGGTCCCCTCCTGCTGGACGACGACCTCGCTCCCGCCGATCGTGACGCGGTCGCCGTCGGAGAGGACGACCTCCGCGACGCGCCGGCCGTTCACGAACGTGCCGTTGGTGCTCTGGAGGTCGTACAGCGTGTAGCGGCCCAGCCGCAGGCGGATCTCGGCGTGGCGGCGCGACACGCGGCGATCGTCGAGGACGAGGTCGTTCTCCACGTCGCGCCCGATCGTCAGCGGCTCGGCGCCGAGCGCGATGCGGCGGCGCTCCTGGGGCACCTCGAGGAACGCCTTGGGGGCGCGCGGACGCTCGCGCAGCAGCGCGTCGCGGTCGAGGACCATCGTGTGGCCGGCGGCGACCGAGCCGAGCTCGGGGGCGCCGGGGGCGACCTCGTCGCCGGACGCGTCGACGAGCGCGCACGAGACGCGTACGTCGCCGCGCGCGAGGTCGTCGTCGCGCTCGATCTCGACGGAGGGGAAGGCGAGGAGCGTGAAGCTGCGCTCCCGCGCCGCCCCCAGGAGCGCCTCCGCGAGGTCGCGCTCGAGGCTGCGGCGGTACGGCTCGAACTGGGCGAAGTCCGCCGGCGACAGCGAGACGACGTACGAGTTCGGGACGAACGTCTTCTGCAGCGAGATCGTCTGGTGCGACTCCATCGCGCGGATGAGCCGCTTCGCGAGCTGCACCGGCTGCAGCCGCGTGCGGAAGATCCGCGCCGTCCAGCCCTCGAGGATCTGGCTCGCGACGCGCTCGACCCTATCCACGCTCGACCCTTCCGATCTTCATGACCTCCGCCCCGATCAAGATGATGACCGCCGTGAGATAGATCCACGTGAGGAGCCCGAACGCGAACGCGAGCGGCCCGTAGGCGGTGAAGGCGCCCACGGCGCGAGTGAACACTCCGAACGCCAGCTTCGCCGCCTCCCAGAGCACGGCCGATACCAGGGCGGCCCGGCGGGTGAGCCGGCGCGGGAGCGGGGTGCGCGGGACGGTGCGATAGATGAGCAGGAAGAGGACGTACCCCGCGGCGACGCCGAGGACGACCCCGAGCGCGCCGAACACCGTGCGGCCGTCGGCGCCCACGCCGGCGGCGCGGACGAGCCCCGCGGCCGCGGCGGCGCCGTACGAGGCCGCGAGCGAGGCGAGCGCGATGACGAGGACGGCGACGACGAACCCGAGCGACCGCACGTAGCGGCGCGCGAGCGACCGCGCGCCGTGGCGTCCGAGCACGGCGGCGAAAGCGGAGTCGAGCGAGCCGAAGATGGCCGTCGCGCCGAAGACCGTCCCGACGAGCCCGATGCCCAGCGACACCGCTCGACCGCCGACGATCTGGTGGACGATGCGCAGCTCCTCGTTCGTCGCGGACGGATAGACCCCACGCAGCAGGCGCGCGAGCTGGCGCGCCGAGGTCTCGTCCCCGTAGAGGAAGCCGAGGACGCCGAGGACGAGCGCGAGCAGCGGCACGAGCGCGAAGAAGAACTGGTAGGCGAGCGCGCCGGCGAGGAACGCGCAGTCGTCGGCGAGGAACGAACGGACGACGCGCGACGGCGCGCTGCCGGCGACCCCGGCCGTGAACAGCACGTCCTGCCCTAGCCGCCCGAGGAGGACGATCCTCCGCTCGAGCCCGTCGGCTTGTCCTTCGACGACGAGTCGCTCTTCTTCGTGTCGGACGCGCCCGACGAGGACGACCCCTCCGACGGCGTGGAGCGGCTGTCCGTCTTGTACCAACCGGATCCCTTGAACACGATCGCCGGCGGCGAGAAGAGGCGTGTCGGCCGCTGACCACAGCTCGGACACTTCTCCAGCGCGCCCTCGGTGAACGACCGGACCTTGCTGAACTCGTGGCCGCAGTGATCGCAGCGGTAGTCGTACGTCGGCATACGCACCTATCATCGCCGAACGGTGGCCGCGGAGGTCTGGACGGCTCGCGCGCGGGCGGCGGCGCGCGATCGTCGGCGGCGCCTCGAGCACCTCCAGGCTTACCTTTTCATCGCTCCGGCGCTGCTCCTCATCGGCGTCTTCCACGTCCTTCCGGGCCTCGCCGCGCTCGCCATCAGCCTCACGCGCTGGGGCGTCATCTACGAGCGCTTCGCCGGCCTCGAGAACTACGCGGCGATCCTCGATCCGTCCGGGGCGCGCTTCGGCGAGTTCGTGAACGCGCTCGGCGTGACCGCCTGGTACGTGCTCATGACCGTCCCGGTCGAGATGGCCATCGCGCTCCTCCTCGCGTTCGTCCTCTACCAGGGCACGGTCGGGCGCGGCGCCTACCGCGTCGTCTACGTCATGCCCTACATCACGTCGGTCGTAGCGGCGGCGACGATCTTCGAGTGGATCTTCGACGCGAACTTCGGGATCCTCAACGAAGCTCTCGGCGTCGTCGGGATCGGAGCGCAGGCCTGGCTGCGCGAGCCGCGCGGGATCTTCCAGATGCTCGGAGCCGCGGCCGGTCTCGGCGTGCCCGACGCGCTCGCGGGCCCGGGCCTCTCGCTCGTCGCCGTCTCGATCTTCACCGTCTGGCACTTCGTCGGCTTCCAGACGATCGTCTTCCTCGCCGGCCTCACCTCCATCTCGCGGGAGCTGTACGAGGCCGCGCGCATCGACGGCGCGAACGAGCGGCAGATCCTCCGCCGGATCACGATCCCCCTCCTGTCGCCGGCGATCTTCTTCGTCGCCATCATCGCCAGCGTCGGAGCGATGCGCTCGTTCAACCAGATCTACGTGCTCACCAACGGCGGCCCGCTCGACACGACGCGCACCGTGCCGCTCCTCATCTTCCACACGTTCTTCGAGCGCACCGCCGTGAACGGGATCGGCCTGGGGTCGGCGATGTCCTTCATCTTCGTGCTGATCATCGTGGCCTTCACGGTCGTCCAGTTCCGCGTCCTGGGGAGGCGCGTCTTCTATGGCTAGGGCGGGCAGCCTCGGCAAGCACGGGTTCCTGCTCGTCGGCGCCCTCGTCGCGGCGTTCCCCTTCTACTGGATGCTCACGACGTCGTTCAAGGACTTCGCGGAGGCGGCGAAGAGCCCGCCGGTCCTGTGGCCGAGCGCGTGGCACTTCGAGAACTGGGTCGAGGCCTGGACGTATCCCCACACGTACTGGGCGCGCGCCTTCCTCAACACCATCTTCGTCGCCACGACGACGACGCTGGGCGTCCTCGCGACGTCCGTCCTCGCGGGCTATGCCTTCGCGCGCATGAGCTTCCGCGGACGTGGCGTCCTCTTCGCGTTCCTCCTCCTCACCCTGTTCATCCCAGGCGAGGCGACGCTCATCCCGCAGTTCGTCCTCATGAGCCGCCGCTACCTGGGCTGGTACGACACGTACACCGCGCAGATCGTCCCGTTCCTTGCGACGATCTTCTCGATCTTCCTCATGCGGCAGTTCTTCCTCGGCGTCCCCCAGGAGCTCATCGACTCCGCGCGGCTCGACGGCGCGGGGCACCTGCGCATCCTCTGGTACGTCGCGCTCCCGCTCGTCCGGCCGGCCCTCGTGACCATCGCGCTCATCGAAGGGCTGGCGTCGTGGAACGCGTTCCTGTGGCCGCTGATCATCACCTCGGATCCGCTCATCAGGCCGATCCAGGTGCAGCTCGTGCAGTTCAACACGGAAGGGGGTTCTCGCTACCATCTCGTCATGGCGGGGGCGGCGTTCGTCGTCCTGCCGATCCTCGCCGTGTACTTCGTCGCGCAGCGCTACTTCATCGAAGGCATCGCACGCACAGGTATCCGCGGCTAGCCGCGGTGGAGCTCCGGGAGGAAGGGTCCATGCGAAGCGGTCTCATCGCGCTCAGCGCCGTCGCCGCCATCCTCGTCGGTGCTTGCGCACCGGGCGCGCCGGTGACGCAGTCGGGCGCCCCGTCGGCGCAGGCGACGAGCGAAGGGGACATCTCGCTCAGCGGTCCCGTCACGGTCACCATCTGGCACAACCAGACCGGCATCCTCGCGAAGGGCTTCCAAGACCTCGTCGACGAGTTCAACAAGACCAACGGCAAGGGCATCACGGTCAAGGCCGAGGACCAGTCCGGCGGACGGTCGTACACCGGCCTCTACCAGAAGATGCTCGGCGCGATCCAGGCCGGCGCGACGCCGGACATGATCGTCGCCGTCGAGAACCAGGTCGCCGACTACGCCAAGGCCGGCGTCATCGTCGACCTCGCGCCGTACATGAGCTCGCCGAAGAACGGGCTCACCAGGGACGCGCTGGCCGACATCTACGCGCCGTACCTCGCGTCGAACAAGTACCCGCAGTACGGCGACCAGACGCTGTCGTTCCCCTTCATCAAGAGCCTCGAGGTCCTCTACCGGAACGACGACCTCGCCAAGGAGCTCGGCTTCACCGCGCCGCCGAAGACGTGGGCGGAGCTCGAGTCGCAGGCGAAGGCCGCGGTGAAGAAGGACGCCAGCGGCAAGGTCACGCGCTGGGGCATGTCGACGCTCAGCCTCGACTCGTTCCTGGGCTCGGTCCTCAACAAGGGCGGCGCGATCGTGAAGCCGGACCTCAGCGCCGTCGGGTTCGACGGCAAAGAGGGCCTGTCCACGCTGCAGATGGAGGAGCGCGGGATCGGCGAGGGCTGGATGTACATCCCCAAGGGCTATGACTGGCAGGACCGCTTCGCCGAGGGCAACCTCCTCTACGTCGGCGGCACGAGCACGTCGGTCGGCTTCATCCTCGACTCGCTCAAGGGCAAGGCGCTCGATTGGAGCGTCGTGCCCTGGCCGGACGGCGGCGCCAAGGTGCGCGGCGAGCAGTTCGGCGGCGTCGTCGCGGTGACCAAGAGCACGCCCGAGAAGCAGCTCGCGGCGTGGGACTTCCTGAAGTGGTTCAGCGACACCAAGCAGACGTCGCGCTGGGCCGCGTTGTCCGGGTACATGCCCGTGCGCGCGTCGGCCGCGAACGAGCAGGTGCTCAAGGACTACTGGGCCAAGCGCCCGCAGAGCAAGCAGGCCTTCGACCTCATCCCGTTGAGCCAGGCCGGCCCGAGCATCCGCGGCTACCAGGAGATCCGTGACGCGGCCCAAGAGGCGCTCACGAAGGTCGTCACCAAAAAGGCGACCGCCGCCGACGCGCTGAGCGCGGCGGGCGTCAAGGCGAACGCCATCCTCAAAGAGAACCAGTAGCCAGAGAGACAAAGAGGACCAGTAGCAGCGACGGTCAGGGCGCGCCCTCCGGGGCGCGCCCTGACACGCGCGATACCCTGTCCGTATGACCCTCACGGCGGCGCAGATCCTCTCCATCGATCCCGCGACGGAAGAGGTCACGGCGCGCTTCGAGGCCTTCACGCCCGAGCAGGCCGACGCGAAGGTCGGCGAAGCGCACGCCGCGTTCCTCGGGTGGCGCGAGAAGAGCTTCGCCGAGCGCGCGGCGCCGGCGCGCGACCTCGCCGTCCTGCTGCGCGAGCGCAAGGAGCGGTACGCCGCGCTCATGACGCTCGAGATGGGCAAGCCCATCACCCAGGCGCGGGCCGAGGTCGAGAAGTGCGCGTGGAACGCCGACTTCTACGCCCAGAACGCGGAGCGCTTCCTCGGCGACGAGCCGATCGCGACGAACGCGCGCTCCAGCTTCGTCCGCTACGAGCCGCTCGGCGTGGTGCTCGCGGTCATGCCCTGGAACTACCCCTTCTGGCAGGTCATCCGCTTCGCCGCGCCGGCGCTCATGGCCGGCAACGCCGCCGTCCTCAAGCACGCCTCGAACGTCCCGCGGTCCGCGCTCGCGCTCGAGGAGCTCTTCCGCGACGCCGGCTTCCCCGACGGTCTCTTCGGGACGGTGCTCCTCGCGGGCGGCGCGGTCGAGCCCCTCATCGCCGACGATCGCGTCAAGGCCGTCACCCTCACCGGCAGCTCCATCACCGGCGAGCGCATCGCGGCCGCCGCGGGGCGACACCTCAAGAAGGTGGTCCTCGAGCTCGGCGGCTCCGACCCCTTCATCGTCCTCGACGACGCCGACATCGACGCCGCGGCGGCGACCGGCGTCACGGCGCGGACGCAGAACAACGGACAGTCGTGCATCGCGGCCAAGCGCTTCATCGTCGAGGCCGGCGCCGCGGCCGCGTTCGAGAAGAAGCTCGGCGCGGCGTTCGAGGCGCTCGTCGTCGGCGACCCCAAGGACGACCGCACGCAGGTCGGCCCGCTGGCGCGGGGCGATCTGCGCGAGACGCTCGAGCGCCAGGTGCGCGAGAGCGTGCGCATGGGCGCGCGCGTCGTCACCGGCGGCAAGCGCCTCGATCGCCGCGGCTACTTCTACGAGCCGACGCTCCTCGCCGACGTCACGCCGGAGATGCCCGTCCTGGCCGAGGAGACCTTCGGCCCGGCGGCCGCGCTCGTGCGCGCGCGCGACGCCGACGACGCCGTCCGCATCGCGAACGCGACGCCCTACGGCCTCGGGTCGAGCCTCTGGACGCGCGACGAGGCGCTCGCGCGCCGGCTCGCGCAGCGCATCGACGCGGGGTCGGTCTTCGTCAACTCGATGGTGTTCTCCGACCCGCGCCTGCCCTTCGGCGGCGTGAAGCAGTCGGGATACGGCCGCGAGCTCTCCGCGCACGGCATCCGCGAGTTCACGAACGTGAAGACGGTGTGGCTGGGCCCGGCGACCGGTCCGCAGATGCCGCAGATCGAAGCGCCCGCGGAGTAGAGAGAGCTCAGCCGCTCCGCGCCAGCTGGTCCTCCACGAGACGGACCTGCGCACGGCGCTCCTCGAGGCGTGCCCGCTCCTTCTCGACGACGGCCTTCGGCGCCTTCTCGGCGAAGCCGGGGCGCGCGAGAAGCTCCTCGGAGCGCGCGAGGGCCGCACGCGCATCCGCCAGCTCGCCCTCCAGGCGCGCGCGCTCGGCCGCGGGATCGCGCCGCGCTTCGACGCGCACCTCGACCGCGCGCACGATCTTCGCGGGGCCGGTCCCGGGTCCGACCGTGACGTCCGCGTTCACCAGGGCGGCGACCGCGTCGAGCGACGCCGCGAGCGCGTCGGTCTGGCCGGAGAGCGTCGCGCGCACGCGCTCGCCGGGATCGATCCCCGCCTCCTGACGGACGGCTCGCGCGGCGCGGACCACCTCGAGGAGGATCTCGAAGCGCTCCTCGAGCGCGACGTCGCGGCCGCCGCCGCCCACGGGCCAGCGGGAAGCGACGAGCGAGACGTCGTCGGCGAGCGTGCGGCGCCCGCGCCACAGCTGGAGCGCGAGCGTCTCGGTGATGAACGGCATGATCGGATGGAGCAGCCGGAGGACGCGGTCGAGCGCGTACGCGAGCGTGCGGACGGTGCTCGCGCGGCGGCGCTCGTCGCGGAGGCCGGCCTTCGAGAGCTCGACGTAGGCGTCGGCGAGCTCGCTCCAGGTGAACTGCTGCAGGAAGCGCGTGTACTCGCCGAAGAGGTAGCTCTCGAGGAGCCGCGTGGTCTCCGCGACGGCTTTCTCGGTCCGCGAGAGGATCCAGCGCTCGGCCTCGTCCAGGTCGCCCGTGGGCGCCTCGTCGATGGCGTGGCCGGCGAGCGCGTCGGGGTAGGCCTCGAGCTGGTGCAGCACGAAGCGTCCGATGTTCCACAGCTTGTTGCCGAAGTTCCGCGCGTTGACGAGCTTCGCCTCGGAGAGCTCGGTGTCCATCCCCGGCGCGGTGTCGAGGACGAGGGCGAAGCGCAGCGCGTCGGCGCCCCACTCCTCGACGAGGCCGACGGGGCTGACGACGTTCCCCTTCGACTTGCTCATCTTCTCGCCGCCGGTGCGCACCAGGCCGTGGAGGTACACGGCGCGGAAGGGGACGTCGCCCATCTCGAAGAGGCCCATCGCGATCATCCGCGCCACCCAGAAGAACAGGATGTCGTAGCCGGTCTCGAGCATCGAGCCGGGGTAGAAGCGCGCGAGGTCGGGCGTCCGCTCCGGCCACCCCAGGGTCGTGAAAGGCCACAGCGCGCTCGAGAACCACGTGTCGAGCACGTCGGGGTCCTTGCGCAGGTCGTCCGAGCGGCACTTCGGACAGCGTGTCGGGTCGGGCGCGCCCTCGTCCGGGACGATCGTCTCGCTGCAGTCACGGCAGTACCAGACCGGGATCTCGTGACCCCACCAGATCTGACGCGACACCGCCCAATCGCGGATGTTCTCCATCCAGTTGAAGTAGATGCGCTCCTGGAACTCGGGAACGATCCGCACGCGGCCGTCGCGCACGGCCGCGATGGCCGGTTCGGCGAGCGGCTTCATACGCACCCACCACTGCGGCAGCACGAGCGGCTCGTCGACCGTGCCGCAGCGGTCGTGCACGCCGACGGCATGGGCGATCGGCTCCTCCTTCACGAGGAGGCCGTCACGGCGAAGCCGCTCGACCA
>JAGWSB010000070.1 GCA_028876375.1 Chloroflexota bacterium
GAGAGGACCTCGGCCACCGCCAGTACGGCCACTACACCCAGGGCGCATACGCCGACTACGTCGTGCACACCATCAAGAGCGTCTTCCCGATCCCGGACGCGATGCCCTTCGACGTCGCCGCGCTGTGCGACACCGCGTCGATCGCGCTCCACTCCGTCAAGCGTCCCGGCATCGAGCCCGGCGACGTCTTCGTCGCCGTCGGATCCGGCGGCATGGGCCTGCTCACCGCCATGTGCGCGCGGGCGCTCGGCGCCGCGCGCACCATCGTCGTCGGCGGGGGCCAGCGCCTCGCTAGGGCGAAGGACCTCGGCTTCGAGACCGTCGACTACCACGGCGCGGACCCCGTCGCGGCGGTCCGCGACCTGACCGCAGGCCGCGGCGCCGACGTCGCCGTCGACTCCGCCGGCACCAAGGAGTCCGTGCGCCAGTCGATCCTCATGGTCCGCAAGGGCGGACGCGTCGCCTTCACCGGCATCCCCAAGGAGGCGACGGAGGTCGCCTTCCAGAAGATCGTGCTCGAGGAGATCGACCTCTACGGCGTGCGCGCGAACCGCAACACGATGGAAGAGGTGATGCCGCTGATCGCCGACGGCCGCGTCCCCGCGGGCAAGCTCATCACGCACCACTTCCCTTTGGCGCGGTTCGGCGAGGCACTGCGCACGTTCAACGAGCGGGTCGACGGAGCCTTGAAGGTGATCGTGGAGCCGTGACCGTCGATCTCGGTGACCTCATGCGCACGCGCCGCGCGATCCGGAAGTTCCGCCCCGGACCGGTCCCGGCGGAGGACGTGCGCGAGGTGCTCGAGGCGGCGCGCTGGGCGCCCTCGCCCGCGAACGTGCAGCCGGCGCGCTTCATCTGGGTCCGCGCCCCGTCGGTGAAGGAGCGGCTCCAGGAGCTCGCGCGCGAGTCGAAGGAGATGTCCGCCTACTGGGATGCGTCGTTCGCGCCCGACGGCCCGAGCGGCCTCGTCAACGACATGATCACGCCCGAGACGATCGCCGTCGTCAGCGACCCGGCGAAGAGCCTCACGAACGTGAACGACGAGAACGGCTTCGAGTGGGCCGCGGCCATGTCGATCTACGCGATGTGGCTCCGCGCGCACTCGCTCGGCTACGGCGGCGTGTTCGTGCAGCACTGGCTCGCGGACGATGCCAAGCGGCTTCTCAACGTGCCGCGTCTCTGGCGGTTCCTCGGAGTGTTCACGTTCGGCCATTCCGGCGAGGCGAAGGAGCAGACGCGCCTGCCGTTCGACGACGTCGTCTTCGTCGATCGCTTCCCCGGCGCGCCGCGTCCTCGATGAGGGCCGTCGTCTTCCCGCGGCCGGGCGCCTTCGAGGTCGCGGACGTCCCGAGGCCCGAGCCCGGCCCCGGCCAGGTGCTCGTACGCGTGCGTGCCTGCATGATCTGCGCGACCGACAAGAAGATCCTCGACGGGAGGTTCGCCGGCACGCGCTTCCCGATCGTCCCGGGGCACGAGATGGCCGGCGAGGTGGTGGGGACGGACCGCCGCGTCGGCGTCGAGGTGCACGTCGGCTGCGGGACGTGCGATCGCTGCCGCGAGGGCCTGTACAACCTGTGCCTCAACTACGGAAGGCGCGAGACGGGTCACGCGCACATCGGGTTCACGATCGACGGCGGTCTCGCCGAGTACGCCGCGATCCCGGCGTCGGCGCTGCACGACCTCCCCGCGCACGTCTCCTTCGAGGAGGGGGCGTGGACCGACAACCTCGGCGTCGCGCTGTGGGCGCTCGAGAGGGGGAGGATCGCGGCGGGCGACCGCGTCGTCGTGATCGGCCCCGGCGCGATCGGCCTGTGCGCGTCGCAGCTCGCGCGAGCGCTCGGCGCGGCGTGCGTGACGCTCGTGGGGCACGCGGGCGCTCGCCTCGAGCGCGCGCGCCCCTTCGCCGACGAGGTCCTCGACGAGGCGCAGGTCGAGGCACGCGCGGGCACGGCGGACCTCGTCGTCGAGTTCGCCGGGACGGCGCAGGCCGCGCGCGACGCGCTGCGGCTGGCGCGACGCGGAGGGCGCGTCGTCCTCGGCGGCGCGACCGGCCAGGGCGTCGAGCTCTCGGGCGTCGACCTCTCGACGATCGTGCGCGGGCACCTCGACGTCATGGGGTCGGTCGCGAACCCGAAGGGCGTCTCCGGGCGCGCGCTCACGGTCCTCGCCCGCGGCGGCGTCGACGTGCGCCCGCTCATCACGCACCGCTTCCCGCTCGATCGCTTCGCGGACGCGTGGGCGACGTTCCTGGAGCGGCGCGACGGCGCGATCCGCGTCATGCTCCTCCCGGGGGAGAACTGAATGGACAAGGCCACGGCGCTCGACCTGTACCGCGTCATGCGCACGATCCGCCGCTTCGAGCAGCGCTCGACGCAGCTCTTCGGCGAGAACAAGATCTGGGGGACGATCCACTCGTACGCGGGTGAGGAGGCCATCGCCGCGGGGGTGTGCGCGCATCTGCGCGACGACGACTGGATCACCTCCACGCACCGAGGTCACGGGCATTGCATCGCGAAGCGCGCCGACCTCGGCCGGATGTTCGCGGAGCTCCTCGGAAGGGAAGCGGGGTACTGCCGCGGCCGCGGCGGGTCGATGCACATCGCCGACACGTCGAAGGGCAACCTCGGCGCGAACGGCATCGTGGGCGGCGGGATCCCCATCGCGACCGGCGCGGCGCTGACCGCGAAGCAGCTCGGCACCGACCAGGTCGCCGTCGCGTTCTTCGGCGACGGCGCCGCGAACCAGGGCACCTTCCACGAGTCGCTGAATCTCGCCGCGATCTGGAAGCTCCCCGTCCTCTACGTGTGCGAGAACAACCAGTACGCGGAGAGCCTCCCCGTGAAGCGCGCCTTCGCCACGGAGGACATCGCGAAGCGCGCGGAGGGCTACGGCATGCCCGGCGTGCGGGTCGACGGCCGCGACGTGCGCGCCGTCTACGGCGTCGCCGCCGAGGCCGTGGCGCGAGCGCGGCGAGGCGAGGGACCGACGCTCATCGTCGCCGACTCGTACCGCCACGAGGGGCACTACTACGGCGACCCTCGCAAGTACCAGAGCAAGGACGAGGTCGAGGGCTGGCGCGAGCGCTTCGACCCCGTCGCGGACGCGCGCCGCTGGATCGCGGAGGACGGCCTCGCCACCGAGGCGGAGCTCGACGCGATCGACCGCAAGGTCGACGCGGAGATGGAGAAGGGCGTCGCTTTCGCGGAGGCGTCGCCGCTCGCGTCACCGATCCGCATCCCGGAGGAGGTCTATGCAAGCCACTGAGACGCGCACGGGCGTCGCGACGAGGGAGATGTTCTACAACGAGGCGCTCAACGACGCGCTGAGGGGAGAGATGCGCCGCGATGACCGCGTCCTCGTCATCGGCGAGGACATCGCCGAGCACGGCGGCGCGTTCCAGGTCACCGCCGGCCTCCTCGACGAGTTCGGGCCCACGCGCGTGCGTCAGACGCCGATCAGCGAGATCGGCATCGTCGGCGCGGGGGTCGGCGCGGCCCTCACCGGGCTGCGTCCGGTCGTCGAGCTGATGTACGTCGACTTCGCGGGCCTCGCGATGGACCAGATCCTCAACCAGGCGGCGCAGAACCGCTTCATGTTCGGCGGCCAGGCGCGCGTGCCGCTCGTCGTGCGCACGCAGGGCGGGTCGGGCCGCGGGAACGCGGCCCAGCACTCGAAGTCCCTCGAGGCCTGGTTCACGCACGTGCCCGGGCTCAAGGTCGTCATGCCCGCCACGCCCGCCGACGCGAAGGGCCTCCTCACGGCGTCGATCCGCGACGACGACCCCGTCATGTTCATCGAGCACAAGCTGCTCTACCGCACCAAGGGCCAGGTCCCCGAGGGCGAGCACCTCGTCCCGCTCGGCGTCGCGGACGTCAAGCGGCGGGGGAAGGACCTCACGATCGTGTCCTGGTCGCGCGAGGTGCTCTTCGCGCTCGAGGCCGCGACGAAGCTCGCCGCGGACGGCGTCGACGCCGAGGTCATCGACCTGCGGACGCTGGTGCCGCTCGACAAGGACGCCGTGCTGTCGTCGGTGCGGCGGACGCATCGGCTGCTGGTGCTGCACGAGGCCGTGAAGCGCGGCGGGTACGGCGCCGAGATCGCCGCGACGATCGCCGAGGAGGCGTTCGACGACCTCGACGCTCCTCCCAGGCGACTTGCCGGCCTCGAGACGCCCATCCCGTACGCGCAGCACTTGGAGAAGAGCGTGGTGCCGCAGGTGGAAGACATCGTTCGCGTCGCCAAGGAGATGCTGTCGTGAGCGTCACCAAGGTCATCCTCCCCAAGCTCGGGCTGACCATGGACGAGGGCAAGCTCGTCGCCTGGCGCAAGCGCGAAGGCGACCGCGTCTCCGCGGGGGAGATCCTCTTCGAGGTCGAGACGGACAAGGCGACCATGGAGGTCGAGTCCCCGGCCGCGGGCGTCGTGCGCAAGATCTTCATCGACGAGGGCGCGACCGCGCCCGTCACCACCCTGATCGCGGTCATCGCCGATACGGCGGAGGAGCCGCTCGGCGACCTCGGCTCGGAGTCCGTCGCGCCCGGCGCGATCGCGTCCTTGTCCGACCTCGCTCGGGGCGAAGCCCCTCGCTCGGCCCAGGTGCTCGACCTCGGTGCTTCGGCGCCTCGGTCTGCGCTCCTGGGGGACGAGGCGGCGAGCGGCGAGCGCGTGCGATCGAGCCCGGCGGCGCGGAAGCGCGCGCAGGAGCTCGCCGTCGACATCGAGAAGGTGAAGGGGACGGGTCCCGGCGGGCGCGTGACGCTCGAGGACGTCGAGGCCTACGCGTCGTCCTCCCCCGCGGCGACGCCGGCGGCCGGAGCGCGTCCTGCCGCGACCGGCGAGCGCCGCGTCCCGCTCACGCGGATGCGCCGCGCGATCGCCGAGGCGATGACGCGCTCGGCGCAGGTCCCGCAGTTCCAGGTGTCGCGCGACGTCGACATGACCGCCGCGGACGAGCTGCGGAAGCGCGAAGGCGTCTCGTTCACCGACCTGCTCGTCGCCGCATGCGCGCACGCGCTGCGCGCGCACGAGCGCTTCCGCGGACGGTCCGACGGCGACGCCATCGTCGTGAGCGACGGCGTCCACGTCGGCGTCGCGCTCGCGCTCGACGACGGCCTCATCGTCCCCGTCATCCGCGACGCCGACCGCAAGGACCTGAAGGCCATCGCCGCGGAGCGCGAGCGTCTGCAGCAGGGCGCGCGCGCGGGCAAGCTCCCGGCGGACGCGCTGACCGGCGCCGTCTTCAGCATCTCGAACCTGGGGACGCTCGGCGTCGACCGCTTCCAGGCGCTCGTGAACCCGCCGGAGGCGGCCATCCTCGCCGTCGGGCGGATCTCGCCCGCGAAGACGCTCGCGCTGACGCTCTCCGTCGACCACCGCGTCGCCGACGGCGTGGATGCCGCGCGCTTCCTCGCCGACGTCGCGGCATGGCTCGAGTCCGGCGGGAGGCCCGCGGGAAGCTAGCGCGCCACCGGCCAGGTGCAGCGGACCGTCGTGCCGCGGCCCGCTCCCTCGCTCGCGACGGCGATCTCGCCGCCATGCGCGCGCACGAGGTCGCGCGCGATCGCGAGCCCCAGGCCGCTGCCGCTCGAGTCGGCGGAGCGCTGAAAGCGTTCGAAGGCGCGCGCGAGCTCGTCGGCTGACATCCCGCGTCCCGTGTCGCTCACGCTGACGGCGACGGCGTCGCCGGCCCGTGCGGCGGCCACGTCGATGCGCCCCCCGCGCGGCGTGTAGCGGAGGGCGTTCGAGACGAGGTTCTCGAGCACTTGCCGCAGCCGCGTCGGGTCGGCGTCGATCGCCGCGAGCGCGTCGGGCACGGTCGCGGCGAGCGTCACGCCGGCGGCCTGGGCCTGCGCGCGGTACGCCTCGATCGCGTCGTCGACGGCCTCTGCGACGGCGACCGGCTCGCGCGCCAGCGCGAGCGCTCCGCTCTCGGCGACGGAGAGCGTGCGCAGATCCTCGACGATCCGCGCCATGTGTCTGGTCTCGTCGAGGATCGCGCGCACGTGCTCCTCGTCGTTCGGGTAGACGCCGTCGACGACCCCTTCGAGCTGCCCCTGGATGACGGCGAGCGGGGTGCGGAGCTCGTGCGTGACGTCCGCGAGGAGACGCCGCCGCCTCTCGTCCGCCGTCGCGAGCCGCTCCACCATCTCGTTGAACGCCGCCACCAGGCGCCGGACACCTCGCGGGCCGCGCACGTCGACCCGCGCCGAGTAGTCGCCCTCCGCCACGCGGCCGATCGCGTCGAGCACCTCCGTGAGAGGAAGGCCCGCGCGTCGCCAGGTCGCGGCGGCGCCGGCGAGGAGGACGAGGAACACGAACAGCGCGACGGACGCGGTCGCGATCGCCCCCGGCGCGAGCTCCGCGAGCCCGAGCGCGCGGGCGATGAGCGACGCGATGAACGCCACGCCGAGGTCGACAAGGAGGAGCACCGCGAGCACGGTCAGGGCGATGCGCGCGGCGAGACCGCGAGCCCGAGAGCGCCAGTGCCGGCGCTCGGGCGGCCAGGCTTGGCCCTCGGGCCACCACGGCGGCCGCTCCCCGTGCCAGCGGCGCGCCCACGGCGGCGCGACGCGCTCGTCGGCGGGCGGGCGCTCGCCGGTCACTCGAGCTCCGCGAAGCGGTACCCGACGGAGTGGACCGTGAGGAGGTACCGCGGACGCCGCGGATCCGGCTCGAGCTTCCGCCGGATGTTCTTCACGTGCGCGTCGATCGCGCGCTCGTACGACTCCACCTCCGTCCCGTGGACCGCGTCGAGGAGCTGCGCGCGCGTGAACACACGCCCCGGCTGGCGCGCGAGCGTCGACAGCAGGGCGATCTCCGTGCGCGTCAGGTCGCAGTCGCGGTCGCCGACCGTGACGCGCATCCGGTCGAGGTCCACCGTGACGTCGCCGGCGCGGATGACCGGTCCCGCGGGCGCCGCGCGCTCGCTGCGCCGCAGCACCGCGCGGACGCGCGCGACGACCTCCTTCGGGCTGAACGGCTTGACCACGTAATCGTCCGCGCCGACCTCGAGCCCCACGAGACGGTCGCTCTCCTCGCCGCGCGCGGTGAGGACGACGATCGGAGTGGACGCGCGCTCGCGGATGCGCCGCATGACGTCGAGGCCGTCGACGTCCGGCAGGCCGAGGTCGAGCACGACGAGGTCGGGACGCTCGCGTTGCGCGGTCGCGAGGGCGGTGCGCCCGTCGAACGCCTGGAGCGCGCGGAATCCCGCGCGCTCCAGGTAATCGCTCACGATGCGCGCGATCTTCGGCTCATCGTCGACGACGAGGATCGTCCTCAGCGGTCGCCGGTCCCCGAGCCCTGCCGCTCATGCATCTCGCGGTGCCATTCCTCGAGCATTCTCCGGTGTCCCCCCTGCCCGTGGCCCCACCCGCCGCCGACCGCGGCGCGGATGAGGCCGAAGACCAGGAAGATGAAGAACAGCGGGAACAGGAAGCCGAAGAAGCCGAAGCCGAAGAAGGGATGCCAGTAGTAGGGGTACGCGACGGGCGCGCCGCTCGGTACGGGGACCGCTGCGGTGGCGCCTGCCTGGTAGGCGAACGCGGCCACCCCTCCGAGAACGAGGAACGCCGCGACCGCGATCGCGAAGCCTCGGGCCATATGACACCTCCGGCGTCGATCGTCGATGTCGGCCGTGAAGCGATCGTGAACGGGTCGAGAACGTCCCGTGGCATATCCATTGCACCGACCCGGAGCGTGAGGATCGGCCTCCTTGCGCCGCTGCTGGAGCGCGTGCCCCCCGTCAAGTACGGCGGCACCGAGCGCGTGATCGGCTGGCTGGCCGATGAGCTCACCGGGCTCGGGCACGACGTCGACCTGTACGCGACGGCGGACTGCGAAACGAAGGCGACGCTCGTGCCGCTCGCGGAGCGGGCGCTGTGGAAGACGGACCTCCGCGACTACGCGCCCGTCCGGATGGCGGCGTTCGCGCGCGCCTTCGCGGAGTGCGAAGCCGACGTCATGCACAGCCACGCCGAGTGGGCGGCGTATCCGTTCATCCGGACGTCGCGCGTCCCGAGCGTCACGACGGTCCACTCGCGGACCGACACCGCCGAAGCGGCGATCGTGCACGCCGAGTTCAGCGACGTTCCGCTGGTATCCGTGAGCAAGGCGCAGCGCCGGCAGATCCCGAGCGCGGGGTGGGTCGCCAACGTCCCGCACGGGCTTCCCGTCGACCTCTACCGTCCGAGGACGAAGCGCGGCTCGTATCTCGCCTTCGTCGGCCGCATCTCGCCCGAGAAAGGCGTTCACCTCGCGATCGAGGTCGCTCATCGCAGCGGCCTTCCCCTCGTCATCGGCGGCCGCCCGCCGCTCGACGTGTGGGCGTACCCGGAGGCGAAGGAGGACCGCGCCTACTGGGAAGAGATGATCCAGCCGCACCTCGGGCGCGACGGCATCGAGTTCGTCGGCGAGCTCGACGACCGCGGCAAGCAGGAGCTCCTCCAGGACGCCCTGGCGTTCCTCTTCCCGATCGACTGGCCGGAGCCGTTCGGCATCGTGCTGATCGAGGCGATGGCCTGCGGCACGCCGATCCTCGCGCGGCCGCGCGGCTCGGTCCCCGAGATCGTCGTCGACGGCGTCAACGGCTACCACTGCGAGGACGTCGGCGAGATGACGAAGGCGATCGACCGCATCGACCGCATCGACCGTGCCGCGTGCCGCCGCGTCTTCGACGAGCGCTTCACGTCGCGCCGCATGGCCCTCGACTACGTCCGCGTGTACAGCGAGGCGCTCGCGCGGTCGAAGCAGGAGCGTGTGCTACGCGTCGCGGCCGAGGAGGAGACCGCCGCGATCTAGCCGCGCGTCAGGCGGCGAGCCAGCGCTCGAACCACGTCGCGGCGTGGTGGGCGACGGCGTCGAGCGCCCCCGGCTCCTCGAACAGATGGCCCGCCCCGGGCACGACGATCAGCTCCTTGTCGGCCGCCGCGAGGCGATCGAACGCGGCGCGGTTGAGCTCCAGGACCGTCCCGTCGTGGCCTCCGACGAGGAGGAGCGTCGGCGCGCTCACGCGCGCGAGGGCGTTCCCGGCGAGATCGGGACGGCCGCCGCGCGAGACGACGGCGCGAACGCCGCGCTCCTCCGCGGCGGCGACGAGAGCCGCGGCCGCCCCGGTGCTCGCTCCGAAGAGACCGACGCGGAGCGCCGCCAGGTCGTTCTGCTCGCGGGCCCAGGCGAGGACGGCCCGACAGCGCGCGGCGAGGAAGGGGATGTCGAAGCGCAGCTCCGCGGTGACCTCGTCGCGGCGCTCTTCGGACGGCGTCAGCAGGTCGAAGAGCAGGGTCGCCAGCCCGGTGTCGCGGAGCGTGGCCGCGACCGCGCGGTTGCGCGAGCTGTGGCGCGAGCTCCCGCTGCCGTGCGCGAAGACCACGATGCCCGTGGCGCCGGCGGGGACGACGAGGTCGCCCGCTACGACCTCATCGCGCGTGGCCGGCAGGCTGATCTGACGCTCGGCGAGCCGTCGCGCGTTCATCGAGCATCGCCTCCACTTCATCGTCGCTGACCTGCGCGAAGCTGTCGTAGTGGATCCCGACCGCGCGGAAGTCGCGCGGCGTGTGCACGACCACGATCTCGTCGACCTCTCGTCTCAGCTCTTCCACGCTCTCCGGCGGCGCGACGGGTACCGCGAGGACCGTCCGCTCCGGCCCGCGCCGGCGCACCGCACGCACCGCGGCGAGCGCGGTCGCCCCCGTCGCCAGGCCGTCGTCGACGACGATGGCGACGCGGCCGGACACGTCGAGCGGGCCGCGGTCGCCTCGCAGGCGCCGCTCGAGCTCGTCCGCGCGCGCCTGCTCGCGAGCGGTGATCCGGTCGATCTCGGCGTCGCTGATGCCGAGCGCGTCGATCACGTCCGAGCGGAGCACGCGCGCGCCGCCGGCGATCGCGCCGATCGCGAGCTCGGGCTGCTGCGGCGCGCCGAGCTTGCGCGACACGATCACGTCGAGCGGAGCGTCGAGCGCGGTCGCGACCTCATAGGCCACGACCACGCCGCCGCGGGGAAGGCCGAGGACGACGAGCGGCCGTCCGCGAAGGTGCCGGAGGCGCGCGGCGAGCTGTCGGCCGGCGTCGGCACGATCCGCGAAGCGGTCGGGATCTCCGAAGAAGGGGGACATCGCCGACCCGGGTCAGCTTTCCGGCAGAGGCTCCGCGTCGATCCCGGCGGCAGAGCAGTTGGGGCAGCAGAACAGCTGCGCGCCTTCCTGTATGCCCTGCCTGGTGTCGGGGATGGGGGCGGCACAGCGCGAGCACGCTCGCTTCCCCGGGGAGCCGGCACGCGTAGCGATGTCGGCGGCGTCGGCGCGAGCGCAGTGAACGCAGCAATACGTCTGGCCGTCCCGCACGACGGCGGAGCGGGTATCGACGAGCGGCGCCGCGCAGCGCGCGCACTCCGGGTCGGCGAGCAGCTCCTCGTCCCGGCTCATGGGCGGGGATCGTACGCCGCACGCGTCATGCCCGGTAGTGACGGAAGGACGGGCACGCCCGCTGCGGGCGTCCCGGGTCCATCTCTAACGGGCGGGCATCTCTCGGACCGCGTACTGGTCGCCGTCGAGCTCGAGAACGGAGCTCCGGTCGATCGAGAAGTAGGCGACGTCGACGCCGGGGGCGACGCGGATGCGCCTCACGTCGCCCTTGTGCGCGGGCCGCAGGCCCGCGGTGAACACGAGCACGTTCGTCGCGCGCAGCATGCGCGCGCGCTTGGCCTCCCGGCGGTACGGGTCCGGATCCCAGTACATCGCGTGGTACTCGGGCAGGTAGTACCGGACTAGGAGATAGTCGTCGCGCGCGACGATGAGAGTGGAGCCCGGCGGGTAGCCGCGCCTCACGTACGCGGCGCGCGCGGCGAGCGCGGCGTCGTGCCGCGCGAGGCCGGCGGACGAGAACTCGGCGTCGCCGACGACGGCCTGGTACGCGCCGTCGCCGACGCAGAAGAGGAGCGCGGGCGCGACGACGGACGCCGCCGCGAGCGCGGCCCAGCGCCGCGGCGTGAGCCCGCCGATCGCGCGGTCGATGGCGACCGCGCTCGCGAGGAAGAGGGCGGGGAGGACGGAGAGGACGTAGCCCCACTCGCCGATGTGCACCAGCGCGTAAAAGGCGAGCGCGGGCGCGGTCCATACCAGGAGCCCGACGGAGAGCGCGTCGAAGCCGGCGGCTGGCGCGCGCAGCCGGCGGACGCCGGCGCGCGCGATGGCGACGACGAGCGGCACCGCGAGGATCCCGAGACCCCAGCCGAGCGCCTCCGTCGTCAGTCCGGCGTTGTAGGCGAGCGCCGCGAGGCCGTTCGCGGGGACGGAATACGTGCTGCCGACCTTCGCCGACTGTCGGAGGACGGCGCTCGCGTACGCGACGGCGCCGCCGGAGAGCAGGGCGGAGGGCAGGTACCAGGTGAGAAGCCCGACGGCGACGAGCGCGGCGGCGGGAACGACGCGTCGCGCCGAGTGCGGCCGGAGCGACCACAGCCAGAGCGGCGCGAGGAGCAGGAGGACGTCCTGGCGCGCGCCGCTCAGGACCCCGAAGGCGAGGCTGGCGAGCAGCGGGGCGCCGCCGCGCAGGAAGGCGGATCCGAGGCCGAGGCTGAGGAGCGCGAGGACGGTATAGGGGTAGGCGACCTCGCCGTACGTCCACACGACCGGGCTGGCCGCGAAGGCGAGGGCGGCGAGGAGCGCCACCGCCGGGCGCACGTGGCGGAGGGCGACGAGCCACAGGAGCGCCGCGCACGCCGCCCCGGCGACGATGGAGACCAGGACGAGCGCGGCGTTGCTGTCGCCGAGCACCTGTCGCGCGGCGTCCGCGACGGCGACGTACCAGACGTAGCCGGGCGGGTGCGGGCGCGACATGACCGGGTCGACGGCCACGCGGAAGCCGCGCTCGAGGGCGCGCGCGTAGAGCACCGAGTCCCAGGCCCAGAGGTGGGTGGTCGCGAAGGGCAGCCGGAGCGCCACGACGGCCGCGAAGACGACCGCCGCGACGAGGCCGCGATGACGCTCCGCGGCGCTCACCGACGATCCGATCCCGCGCCCCCGCCTGTCAGGCGGGTGCGGGCTTCGGCGCCGGGCGTCCCGTCATGACCTGGAGCGCGAGCGCGACGAGGAACAGCGCGAGGCCGGTGACGTCGCCGAAGGTCGTCGGCAGGAGAAGGAGGAGGCCGGACGCGATGAGCAGCGCGCGCTCGAGGATCGTCGTCCGTCGCAGGAGGTACCCGCCGACGCCGGTCGTGATCGCCGCGATGCCGGCGATCGCCGACACGGAGGCGACCGCCGCGTCCCACAGCGGCACGTCGTGCCACAGGATGGCGAGGCCGCCGGGCTGCGTGAACATGAGCGGCACGAGGAAGCAGGGCAGCGAGTACTTCCAGGTCAGCATCATCGTCTTGTACGGATTGCCGCCGGTGATCGCCGCGGCGGCGAAGGGCGACAGCGCGACCGGCGGCGAGACCTCGCTGAGGATCGCGTAGTAGAAGACGAACATGTGCGCCGCGGGCAGCGGCACGCCGACGCCGGCGAGGGCGGGGATGATCGTCGGGACCGCGACGAGATACGTCGCCGTGATCGGGAGCGAGAGCCCGAGGACCCACAGGACGATGCCGCTGAGGATCAGCGTCGGGAAGAGCTGGTGCTGGGCGATGTCGAGGATGAGGCTGGAGATCTTCAGTCCCAGGCCCGTCTGCAGCAGGATCCCGACGGCGATGCCGGCGACGGCCGTCGTGGCGCCGATCGAGAGCACCTGCCGCGTGCCCGACGAGAGCGCGTCCCGCATCTTCGGCAGAGTGAGCGCGGTCTCCTTGCGGAGGTAGGACACGGCGACGCCGAGGAGGATCGACCAGAAGATCGCGGTGATCGTCGAGAAGCCGATGACGAGGAAGACGATGATGGCGAAGAGCGACGTGTACTGGTACCAGTAGCGCTTCGTCAGCTCCCAGAAGCCGGGCGCGTCGAGCTGGATCTGGCGAGCGCCGACGCGCCGGGCGTCGACCTCGATCATGAGGAGGATGCCGAGGTAGTAGAGGATCGTCGGCATCATCGCCATGACGACGACGTCGAGGTAGCTGATCTTCAGGATCTCGGCCATCAGGAACGCCGCGGGTCCGAGGACGGGCGGTGAGAGCACCGCGCCGATCCCTCCGGCCGAGAGGATCGCGCCGCTCGTCTCGCGGTCGTGGCCGGCGCGCTTGAGCATGGGGTAGGTGATCGATCCGAGCGTGACGGTGGTCGCGACGCCGGATCCGGACACGGTCCCCAGGAGGAAAGAGGCGACGGTCACCGAGCGCGCCGCGCCGGTGGGCCGCCGCCCGGTCATCGCGAAGGCGAGGTCGACGTAGAACTTCCCGGCGCCGGTGAAGTCGAGGATCGCGCCGTAGATCGTGAACAGGATGATGTAGGTCGCCGCCACCTGGAGCGGCGTCCCGAGCATGCCGTCGAGGCCCAGGTACTGCGCGCCGACGATGTCGTCGAGGTTCTTCGGCGGCCCGCGGAACGCCCCCGGCATGAAGTCCGCGAAGTACGCGTACGCGATCGCCAGGAGACCCAGCGCCGGGAGGTGCCAGCCGATCGTGCGGCGCGACGCTTCGATGACGAGGACGATCGCGACGACACCCATCACGAAGTCGGCCGGCGTCGGCGTGTTGACGCGGTAGATGACGTTGTCGAAGTCGACGAACACGTAGGCCGTGATCGCGACGGCGCCGACGCAGAGCAGAAGATCGATCGGCGTGACCGACCGGAGCCAGCGCGGCGCCGGCGGGTAGAGCAGGAAGGTGAGGACGAGGATCGCCGAGAGGAAGATCATCACGTAGACCTGCGGCGTCGTGATGGTCTGCCCGAGGATCCGGAAGTTGGGGATGAGGACGATGCGCGTTCCGGGGATCTCCGCGCCCGCCGCGGCGTAGTAGAGGGCGAAGAGCGAGGTGGCGATCGACAGCGCCGTGACGAGCGTCCCGAGGCCGCCGCGGAAGGTCCGCGTCTTCGCCTCGCTCTCGAACTCCTCGATGAGCTCGCGGTTCTTCTCGTCGGCGAGGACCTGGTCGAGGTCGGGCTTGGCGATGATCTCGTCGCTCATCGGTCGGCCACCGAGGCGCGCACCGCGGGGGTCACCGTCACGATCGCTCCGCCGAAGAGCGCGGGAAGGTCGCACGACCACGTCCCGGTCGCGATCCGCTGGGCGTATTCGGGGCTGATGCGGATCTCGAGGCGCGGCGTCTCGTAGAAGGGCGCGTCCTCGTAGTAGCCGTCCGCGTCGTGGACCGGATCGCCGCCCCAGCCGAAGTACTCGACGGCGCGGATATCCGTGGAGCGCGCGCGGAGCATGCGGATGCGATCGCCGTGCCGCTGCAGCAGCTCGGTCACCGGAGCGCGGTACATCGACTGGATGTAGCGGTACTCGAACGTGTCGCCCTCGGCCAGCGGACCGACGCACTCCCGTGCGCCGTCCGTCGCCACCAGCACGGGGACGGGGGCGGCGAGCGCCGCCCCCGTCGACATCCCGAGGCCGAGGACCACCGCGGCTACGGCCGCCGCCCGGTCACTGCTTCCACGCACCGCGGCTCTTGTAGAAGTCGATCGCTCCAGGGTGGAAGTCCAGCGGCGACCCGACGGTCGCCGTCTCGAGCTTCAGGTTCTTCGCCTCCGCGTGGACGAGGGTGAGGGCGGCCTGGTCGTCGAACATGGTGCGCAGGATCGCCTGGACGAGCGCGCCGTCCATGCTCGAGGGAACGACGAGGAGATTCGCCACGCCGGACGTCTTCACGTCCGCGGCGTTCTTGTAGGTGCCCTTGGGGATCGTCGTCTCGAAATAGAAGGGGCCGTACTTGTCGGACATCTTCTTGATCGCGTCGGCGTGCTCGATGAGCTTGATCGGCGTGCTCGTCACCAGGTCCGTGATCTGCGACGTCGGAAGCCCGCCGCTCCAGAAGAAAGCGTCGAGCTTGCCGTCGCGCAGCCCGTTGGCCGAATCGGCGACGCCGAGGCGCTCGCGCTGGACGTCCTTCGCCGGGTCGAGGCCGTACGCCTCGAGGATGCGGTTCGCGATGATCTCCGTGCCGGACGCCGCGGCGCCGACGGAGACGCGCTTGCCCTTGAGATCGGCGATGGTGTTGATCCCCGCGTCGGCCTTCGCGACGACGTGCGTGTAGTTCGTGTACAGCGTCGCGATGTTCTTCGCGTCGACGGGCTTGCCCTCGAAGGCCGCGGTCCGTCCCTTGATGCCGTCGTAGGCGGTGTCGGCGAGGACGAAGGCGAGGTCGGCCTTGCCGTCGCGGATGAGCTGCATGTTCGCCACGGACGCGGCGGTCGACTGGGCCGCGGCATTCGTCCCGAGCTTCTTGTTCAGCAGGTCGGCGAGGCCCGCGCCGTAGATGATGTAGACGCCGCCGGTCCCGCCGGTGACGACGTTGAGCGTCTTCCCGGCGAAGCTCGGGGCCGCCGAGGCCTTGGCCGTCGCGGCGCCCGACGCCGCGGT
>JAGWSB010000071.1 GCA_028876375.1 Chloroflexota bacterium
TCGGCAAGGCAAGATCCCTGACAGGAGAGATGATCAAGCCCGGCGCGACGGTCATCGACGCCGGCATCAACGTGACCCCTCAGGGCTTGGCCGGTGACGTCGACGTCGAGACCGTCAGTGCCGTGGTCGCCGCGCTCAGTCCCGTTCCGGGTGGGGTCGGGGCCGTGACGACGGCGCTATTGGTGAGGAATGTGGTGATCGCTGCGGAGCGACAGACGGAGTCGCGTGCTCAGTAGGACGTCCGGTCTAGCAGCAGATCGGAGGACCGCCGAAGTAGTCGCGATCGCCCTCACCGACTGCGCTAGATCCCCCAATGAACGCGAATAGCAGGACCAAGACGGCCAAGCGCTTCATGGGTCACCTCCCCATCAGGCCACTCGTGGCCTTCGTCGCTCGATACGCCCGCTCGGCATAGTTCTGCGCGGAGTCACTGTCACCTCGCTCCTTGGCGATCTCGCTCAGCTGCATCAATACGTCGCCCAGTTCTTGCCTCGCGCCTTGCGCCTCGTAGATCTCTGCAGCCTCTTCAAGGAGTCGGGTCGCCGCCGTCGCGTCCCCCCTGCACACGCGAGCCAGGACGACCTTCGCCGCTGCTGCGGCGCGGGCGTTGTGCGTTCGTTCGGCGGTCCTCAGTGCCTCGTCCGCCACACGTCTCGCTTCCCCGCTGTCGCCCGCCTTGAGCGCGCACTCGGCCTTGGTATTCAGGTAGTGCGCCACGTACGACTCGGGGCCCGCAGTACGCGCAAGTTCGATCGCGCGGTCGACGTGCCTGAGGGCCGCTTCGACATGGCCCCGCTCGGCGGCGAGGACCGCAAGGCCGTTGTACATGACCGCAGCGGCGGAGAGGTCGTTGGAGATCTCCGTCGCGGCGAGCGCGCGCTGGAGGTACGCCGTTGCTCCCTCGAGATCACCTATCGCCCGGTGCGTGTACGCGAGACCGTTGTAGATACCGACCAGTGAGGCGGCATCGCCCAGGTCCTGCGCGCACTCAAGCGCCGCTTCGTAGTACGCGCTCGCCCTCTCGTACTCGCCCATGTCCCAACTCACGGCACCCAGATCCTTGAGAAGCTTCATGCGCAGGAGCCAGTCGGCCCGAGGATCCCTTTCCACATCAGACAGCAGGTCGGTCAGGAGCGAGCGGGAACGTTGGAGCTCGCCGATGGTGCGGAACGCGACGGCCGATTGATGCTTCACCGTCCTGAGGAGTTCGACCTCGCCCAGTTGGGCTGCCGAGCGTTCCGCGATCGAGAGCTCGCGCAGAGCTTCCGGTCCCTGTGCGAGGAAGTTGTGAGCCTTCGCGGCCATCACTCGAAGCCGCGCGATCTCGAGGGGCATCGTCGCGCTTTCCAGCAGTGTCTCGATCCGTTTCAGTGCTTCCGGTGCTGTCGCGCGATGAACGAGTGCGGCGGCTGCGGTCAGCTCCAGGTCTCGCTCCTTCCTCTTCCGGGCTTCTTCCCCGTCCTCGAGGAAGTAGGCGGTGGGCTTGCCCAGCTTCGATGCGAGGAACTCGAGCGATTTCATTGCGGGGCGGATCTTCCCCAGCTCGAGAGCACTGACGTACGCGCGCGTGAAATGTGGCTGGCCGAGCTGCGCCTGGCTCAGTCCCGCCTCGATCCGCGCCTGCCGGATGCGCGCGCCGAGCTTTCCGAGCGACTCCGACACCGGGGCAGGCGTCCGTCGACGCGATCGCGTCACCGGCGACATGGCTGGCGACCGTAGGTGCGGCCGCCGGGGATCGTCAACGGCCGATCGACACAAGCGGTACTTCCGATCGGCGGGCGGTGCAACAGGGGCGCGGCCCGAGAGCGGCGGGGGTCCTTAGCGGGTCGTGCGGATGATCGGCGGGTGCGCGATGTCGTCGAAGTGCGTGGTGTCGATGTAGCGGAGCTTCCCGGCCTTGCGATCGAGGATGATCGAGTGGGTGCGCACGCCGCGAGCGAGGAAGCGGACGCCCTCGAGCACCTCGCCGTCGGTCACGCCGGTGGCGATGAAGCGGAGATCGTCGCCGCTCGCGAGATCCTCGGTGCGGTAGACGCGGTCCTCGTCGGTGACGCCCATCCGGCGTGCGCGCTGCCGCTCCTCGTCGTTGCGGAACCGCAGCCGGCCGAGGATCTCGCCGCCCAGGCAGCGCAGCGCCGCGGCGGTGAGCACACCCTCCGGAGCGGCGCCGATCCCCATGACGGCGTGCACGCCGGTGCCGCCGATCGCGGCGGAGACGCCGGCGATGACGTCCCCGTCCTCGATGAGCTTGATGCGCGCTCCGGCGGCACGGATCTCGGCGATCAGCTTCTCGTGCCGCGTGCGGTCGAGGACGACGACGGTGAGGTCGTCGATCTCGCGGTTGAGCGAGTCGGCGATGATCTTGAGGTTCTCCGCGACGGGGCGGTCGAGATCGACCTTGCCCTTGGCAGGCGGCCCGACGATGAGCTTGTCCATGTACGTGTCCGGCGCGTGCAGCAGTCCGCCCGGCTCGGAGACGGCCATGACGCAGATCGCGTCGGAGCGACCCTTGGCGACGAGGTTGGTCCCTTCCAGGGGATCGACCGCGATGTCGACGGGCGCGCCGTCGCCGCGGCCGACGCGCTCGCCGATGAAGAGCATCGGGGCCTCGTCGCGCTCTCCCTCGCCGATGACGATCTGTCCGCTGAAGGAGATGTCGTCCATGGCGTGGCGCATGGCGTCGACCGCGGCGGCGTCGGCCCTCATGGTGTCGCCGTAGCCCATCCAGTGCGCGGCGGCGATCGCGCCGGCCTCGGTGATGCGGACGAGCTCGATGACGGGAGGCGGGACGTGAACGGGCTCGGTCTCTTCCGCGCCGGTCGCGCTCTCCCCTATGGCCATCCGGCGGTAGCCTACCCCCGTCCCCGCGCGGTCGCGCCGACGGCGGTCTGTCGACCAAGGGCGATCGACCGCGCGAGGCGTTCCGCCGCCGACGCGATCAGCGTGTCCGCACGCCGCATGGCGTCCTGCACCGAGCTCGGTCCGTCGCTCGCGATCTCCAGCGCGCCGAGCCCGGCCTCGAAGAGCGCGCCGTGACCCTCGGCGACGCCGCCGGCGATGAGGGCGGACGGTCGGCCAAGCTCTTTCGCCTTGGCGATGACGGCCCCCGTCACCTTGCCGTACGCGCTCTGCGCGTCGACACGTCCCTCGCCGGTGATGACGAGGTCGGCGGAGCGCGCGCGCTCGGCGAAGCGGGTCGCGGTCATGACGACGTCCGCGCCGGAGCGCATCTTCGCGTCGGCGAAGGCCATGAGGCCCGCGCCCAGGCCGCCTGCCGCGCCGGCGCCGGGCACGTCGCGGATGTCGCGACCGAGGAATCGCGCGAGGACGTCGGCGTAGCGCGTGAGGGCGGCGTCGAGCTCGCGCACGACGTCCGGGGTGGCGCCCTTCTGCGGCCCGAAGACGGCCGAGGCGCCTTCCGGTCCGACGAGGGGGTTGCGCACGTCGGACGCGACCTCGACGGAGACGCGCAGGAGCCGCGCATCGGTCTGACCCTCGATGCGCTGCAGCCGCGCGAGCGCCGCTCCGCCTTCCGGCAGGTCCTGCCCCTCGCGGTCGACGAAGCGGAAGCCGACGGTGCGCGCCATCCCCGTGCCACCGTCGTTCGTCGCGCTGCCGCCGATGCCGACGAGGACGCGCCCGATACCGTTCGTGGTCGCGGCGGCGAGGATGAGCTCGCCCGTCCCGCGGGTCGACGCGACGCGCGGATCGCGCTCGTCGTCACGGAGGAGAGGCAGACCGCTCGCGGCGGCCATCTCCACGACCGCGGTACGGCGATCGCCGAGGATCCCCCACTCCGCCTCGATCTCGCGACCGAGGGGATCGTGCACACGGCTGCGTTGGATGGTGCCGTTGGTCGCCGCGACGAGAGCGTGCACCGTGCCCTCGCCGCCATCGGCGAGCGGAAGCTCGTCGCACACGACGTCGGGCCACATGCGCCGCAGACCGCGCGCGATCGCGGCCGCGACCGCGACGGCGTCGCAGCTGCCCTTGAACGCCTGCGGCGCGATGAGGACGCGAAGCGGCGTCCCGGGCGCGAAAGCCGTCACGGGCCGGTACTGTACGGACGTTGGTGCGGCGTATCGCGATGCTGTCCGTCCACGCGTGCCCGCTGGCGAAGCTGGGCGGACGGGACTCCGGAGGAATGAACGTCTACGTCCGCGAGCTCTCGCGGGAGCTCGCGCGGCGGGGCGTGGAGGTCGACGTCTTCACGCGCTGGCGCGAGACGCCCGACGCGCGCATCCAGGAGCTCGGACCGAACGCCCGCGTCATCCACGTCGAGTCCGGGCCCATCCGGTACATCCCCAAGACCGAGGTCCTCGCGCGCATCGACGAGTTCACCGACAAGGTGCAGCGCCACATCGAGGCCGAAGGACGCTCGTACGACCTCGTCCACTCGCACTACTGGCTCTCCGCGCTCGTCGCGCGCGCGCTCGCCGCGCGGTGGGATCTCCCGACGATCCAGATGTTCCATACGCTCGGGCTCGTGAAGCGTGAGGTGATGGACGAGGACGTCGACGGCGAGAGCGAGGCGCGCATCCGCATCGAGCGGCGGGCGGTGCGGGAGAGCGACGCGCTCGTCGCAGCCAGCGAGATCGAGGCGTCCGAGCTCGAGCAGCTGTACGGCGCTCAGCCCGAGAAGGTCTCGGTGATCCCGTGCGGCGTCGATCCCGAGATCTTCCGGCCGCAGCGGCAGGTCGACGCGCGCGAGGCGCTCGGACGGAAGCAGTGCGAGCAGCTCCTGCTGTTCGTCGGGCGCATCGAGCAGATCAAGGGCATCCACGTGCTCCTCGACGCGCTCGGGCAGCTCTTCGCGCGGCGGCCGGGTCTGCGCGGCGAGGTGTGCCTCGTCGTCGTCGGCGGCGCCCTCGACCCGGGCGACGACGCGCCGGAGACGGAGAAGCTCGAGGAGCTCCGCAGCCTGGTGCACGAGCATCGGCTGGAGGACGTCGTCGACTTCATCGGCTCGCTCGACCAGCCACGGCTCGCGACGTGGTACGCCGCCGCCGACGTGTGCGCGGTCCCGTCGCTCACCGAGTCCTTCGGGCTCGTCGCTCTCGAAGCCATGGCCTGCGGGACGCCCGTCGTCGCGACGCGGGTCGGCGGACTCCAGACGGTGGTGCAGGAGGGCGTCTCGGGGCTCCTCGTGCCGGCGGGCGATGGGGACGCGCTGGCCGAGGCCATCGAGCGCGTGCTCCTCGACCACCGCCTGCGCATGCACCTCGCCCACGGCGCGCGCGAGCGCGCGGAGCGGTTCACCTGGTCGAGCGTCGCGGACTCGGTCGAGGCGCTGTACCAGCGCGTCCTCGAAGCCCGCAACGCCCCGGTGAGGGTCTAGCCGATGGCCGAGGGGTTCGAGCTTCCCAAGCGCGCGATGGCCATATTCGCCCACCCCGACGACGCGGAGTTCGGCTGCTCGGCGACGGTCGCGCTCTTCGCGTCGCTCGGCGTCCACGTGACGTACTGCCTTCTCACCAGCGGCAACAAGGGGACGCACGATCCGAAGATGGCGCCGGACGAGCTCGAACGGATCCGCGAGAAGGAGCAGCGCGACGCGGGACGCATCCTCGGCGTCAGGGAGTTCGTCTTCCTGCGGCACGGCGACGGGGAGCTCGAGGTCTCGATGGACATGCGCGCCGACGTCTGCCTCGCCATCCGCAAGAACAAGCCGGACCTCGTCTTCACGCAGGATCCCTGGCGCCCCTATCAGATCCACCCCGACCACCGCGTCGCCGGATGGAGCGCGATGGACGGCGTCATCGCCGCGCGCGACCACCTCTTCTTCACCGAGCAGCTGCATCGCGGGCTGAAGCACCACCGCGTCCCGCGCGTCCTCCTGTTCGGGACCGCCGAGCCGAACATCTGGTTCGACGTGGGCTCGACGCTCGACAAGAAGATCGCCGCGCTGAAGGCGCACGTGAGCCAGATCCGCAACCCCGGCGTCCTCGACCGCATGCAGAACGCCGCGCGGACGACCGGCCAGGCCTGGGGCCTCGAGGCCGCGGAGGGCTTCCGGCTCCTCGAGCTCGGATAGATGCCGCGAGAGCTGGGGCTGCGCTACGGCGCGAACCCGCACCAGCGTCCGGCGCGCGTCTTCGCCTCCGGCGAGCTGCCCTTCACGGTCCGCAACGGCGCGCCCGGGTACATCAACCTGCTCGACGCCCTCAACGCGTGGCAGCTCGTGCGCGAGCTGCGCCACGCGACGTCGCTCCCGGCGGCCGCGTCCTTCAAGCACGTCAGCCCCGCGGGCGCCGCCGTCGCGGTCCCGCTCGGCGACGCGCTCGCCCGGTCTCTCTCGATCGACCGCGTCGGCCTCACGCCGCTCGCGACGGCGTATGCGCGAGCGCGAGGCGCCGACCGCGTCTCCTCCTTCGGCGACCTCGCGGCCTTCTCGGAGGCCGTCGACGAGCCGACCGCGCGGATGCTGCGGCGCGAGGTCTCCGACGGCTGCATCGCGCCCGGCTATGACCCCAAAGCGCTCGAGATCCTCTCGAAGAAGAAGGGCGGCGGGTACCTCGTCCTCGAGGTCGATCCCGCCTACGCGCCCGGGCCGACGGAGACACGCGACCTGTTCGGCGTGACGCTCGAGCAGCGGCGCAACGACCGCGCCATCGACGCGAGCGTCCTGGCGAACGTCGTCACCGAGGCGAAGGAGCTGCCGGACGACGCGAAGCGCGACCTCGTCGTCGGGCTCATCACGCTGAAATACACACAATCCAATTCGGTCGCCTTCGCCCTCGACGGGCAGGCCATCGGCGTCGGCGCCGGACAGCAGTCGCGCATCCACTGCACGCGGCTGGCGGCGGAGAAGGCGGAGCTGTGGTGGCTGCGACAGCACGCGCGCGTGCTCGAGATGCCGTTCCGCGCGGGTCTCGGGCGGCCGGAGCGCGACAACGCGATCGACGGCTACCTGCGCAGCGACCTCACCGAGCCCGAGATCGCGGCATGGCGCGGCGCGTTCGAGCGCGAGCCGGCGCGGCTCTCAGCCGACGAGCGCCGCGAGTGGCTCTCGCGCATCCCGCCCGTCAGCTACGTGTCGGACGCGTTCCTCCCGTTCCGAGACAACGTCGACCGCGCGTACGCCGCGGGCGCGCGCTACGTCGCGCAGCCCGGGGGCTCGGCGCGCGACGCCGAGGTGATCGCGGCCTGCGACGAGCACGGCATGGTGATGGCCTTCACGGGAGTGCGCCTCTTCCACCACTAGCGGAACAGCGTCTTGAAGAGCTGATCCCAGTCCTTGACCTCCTGCTGGATCTGCTGGGAGGACTTGCCGACCTCCGGGATCCACACGGAGAACGAGGGCTTCTCGCCCGGCGTGTCGTAGCCGTACTTCGGGAAGATCTTCTGACCGTCGGGTCCCATGATGAAGTCGATGAAGAGGAGCGCGGCGTTCGGGTGCGGGCTCCTCGCGGCCAGCGCCAGCTGGTCGACGTTCGCCACCACCGGATCGATCGGAATCCACTGAACCGGCGCGTGTGACTTCGACACGGCCGCCGCCACGTGCGAGCTGTAGATGGTCGTCGACGCGGGCACCTCGCCCTTGGCGATGAGGTCGAGCAGCGCCCGTCCCGAGACCTGCTGCACGGTGGGCTTCTGCTGCGTCGCGAACTGCTGCAGGAAGGCCTTGCCCTTGTCCGGCCCCAGCGCGTGCAGCACCGACCCGAGCCAGCGCTTCCCGGTGGTCGAGCCGGCGATGGCGATCTTCCCCGCGAGCGCCGGGTTGAGGAGGTCCTGCAGCGTCTTGGGAGCGGCGCTCTCCGGGATGAGCTTGGTGTTGAGGCCGAATCCGACGTAGGAGAGCCGGACCGTCGTCGAGTCGACGAGCCCGTCACGGAGCCCGGACTTGAGCTCGTCGGGTATGCCGGCGAGGGACGGCGAGAAGTAGCGCGCGGTCAGCTTGTTCTCCGTGAGCACGATCGTCGTCGTCGGTGGCGACTCCACGACGTCGAAGCTGGGCTGTCCGGCGTTCGCCTCCGTCGTCGCGCGGTTGATGAGGTCGGTCTCCGAAGCGCCGAAGATGTCGACCTTCGTGATGAAGGGGTACTTCGCCTGGAAGGCGTCGGCGAGTGCCCTGTTCACATCCGAGGTCGGACCGGAATAGAAGGTGAGCGTGCCCTCCTTACGGGCGCCCGCCTCGAGGAGCTGCTGGCGGTCCGCGCCGTGATAGGCCGCGAGTCCCGCGACCGTCGTCGGGGAGGCCGTCGCGGCCGCCGTCCCGTTCCCGCCGCCGCCACACCCCACGATGAGCCCCGCGGTCACGACCACCGACGCGCGCCGAGCTATCCCCCACCACGCGACATGCGGATCCATCCTCCACCTCCCGTCGGACCGAGGCTATCGTGCGTGTCCATGCCTGACGACCAGCTGCCGCGTTGGCGGGTCGGCCACCTATCGCCGCAGACCGTCATCGAGAACCAGCCGTACGAGTTCTACAAGCTCGCGCCGGACGGGGTCATGCTGGTCGCGGTCGCCGTCGGCCTGAAACAGTTCAGCCGCCAGGACGTCGAGCGTGTCACGGCGCCCATCCAGGCGCTCACGGCGCAGCTCGTCGAGCGGCATGTCGACATCGTGGTCTGGGGCGGCGTCCCGCTGCCCGTGCTCATCGGGCTGGAGGCGCACGCGAAGGTCCTCGATCGCATCGCGGAGGTCGCGAAAGTGCCCGTGACCTCGACGGTGCGGTGCGTGGTCGAGGCGGCGAAGGGCCTCGGGCTCAAGAAGATCGCCGTCGCGAACAAGTGGACGGACGAAATGAACGCCACGCTCGCCGACTTCTTCGCGTCGGGCGGGACCGGGGTGCTCGGGCGGAGCACGCGGCCGATGGAACCCTCCGAGTTCAACGCGATGACCGCGCGGGAGGGGGTCGATCTCGCCTACGAGCTCGGGCGCGCCGCCCTCGAGGCGCATCCCGACGCCGACGGCCTCTACATCGGCGGCGGCGCGTGGCTCGTCCTACCCGCGAGCCTTCGGCTCGAGCGCGAGTTCGGCAAGCCGGTGATCAACAACCAGAACTCGCTGGTGTGGCACGTGTGCCGGACCCTCGGGTGTTGGCGACCGAAGGAGGGCTTCGGTCGGCTGATGGCCCAGGCGTAGTGGCGCGAACGGCAGCGGCCCCGCTCGAAGCCTCGGAGAGCTGGACCGGCCGGGTCAGCCGGACGCGGACCGCTAGTGCCTGTAGTGCCTTCTTCCGGTGAACAGCATCGCCATGCGGTAGCGGTCGGCGGTCTCGATCATCATCTGATCCCGCGCTGAGCCGCCCGGTTGGATGATCGCCGTCACGCCGGCGCGGGCCGCGACCTCGATCCCGTCGGGGAACGGGAAGTAGGCGTCCGACGCCATGACCGAGAGCCGCGCGTTCTCACCCGCCTTGCGCACCGCCGTCTCCACCGCCGCGACGCGCGAGACCTGTCCGGGGCCGATGCCGACCGTGGTGAGGCCGCGGGCGAGGACGATCGCCGCGGAGGTGCAGTGGCGGACGCAGCGCCAGGCGAAGATCAGATCGGTCAGCTCCTCGAGCGTCGGGTGGCGCTCCGTCGCGACCTTGAAGTTGCCCTCGTCGGCGACGCTGTCGTCGGGGGTCTGCACGAGGAGGCCTCCCGCGACGCGATGCACGTCGAGCGGGCCCGGCCGCGACGCGAGCGCGCGGGAGGTCGTCGTCGGCGTGCGGAAGATCTCGAGGTCCTGCCGCTTGAGCGCCGCGAGAGCGTCGGCGTCGTACTCCGGCGCGACGATCGCCTCGTAGAAGGTGTCCTGGAGGGCTCGCGCGAGATCCGTCGTGACCGGGCGGTTCACCCCGAGGATCGCGCCGTACGCCGTCGCCGGGTCGGCGCGGAAGGCGTTGCGGTAGGCGCGGCCGATATCGGGGTCGGACGCGATGCCGACCGGGTTGTTCCGCTTCGCGACGGCCACCGTCGGCTGGCGGAAGTCGCTCACGATGCGCCAGGCGGCATCGATGTCGATGAGGTTGTTGAAGCTGGGCGCCTTCCCGTACAGCTGCTCCATCCCGGTGAGCGCGCCGACCTCGCCCCGGGCCGAGTAGAAGGCGGCCTGCTGATGCGGGTTCTCGCCGTAGCGCAGATCGCGCACCTTGCGCAGCGCGAGGACGAGGTCGTCGGGGAAGATGACGCCGTTCTCCTGGTAGAGCTGCTTCGCGATCGCCGCGTCGTAGCTCGCGGTGTGCGCGAACGCCTCGGCGGCGAGCTCGCGCCGCGTCTCGGGGTCGACCGTCCCGCGCTGGCGCAGCTCCTCGAGCACCGCGGCGTAGCGCTCCGGACGCACGATGACGATGACGTCCTCGTGGTTCTTGGCCGCGGCGCGCAGGAGGGCGACGCCGCCCACGTCGATCTTCTCGATGAGGTCGAGGCCGCTGAGCCCCTCGGCGACGGCCTCGCGGAACGGGTAGAGGTTCACCGCGACGAGGTCGATGGGGACGACGGCGTCGCGCTGGAGCTCGGAGCGATGCTGCGCGTCGGCGCGACGGGCGAGGATCGCGGCATGCATCTTCGGGTGGAGCGTCTGCACGCGTCCGCCGAGGAGCGTCCCCTGCCCCGTTACCTGCTCGATCGAGAGCGTGTCGATGCCCTCGCTCGCCAAGAGCGCGCGAACGCCCGAGGTCGCCACGATGTCCCATCCGAGCTCGCGCAGCCCGCGAGCGAACGGAACGAACCTGTTGTCGGAGCCGGAGAGCAGCGCGCGCAAAAGCGGGTCTCCCCTGAGGTGATATGCGCGTGATGGTGGGCGAAGAGCGACGGTAGTATAGGCACCCCGTGCCCATCGACCTCGCTCACATCCTGCAGCGCATCACCGATCAGTTCAACTCCGAGTCGCGCTTCTATTGGCCGTTCGTCATCGGCGTGTTCGTGGCGATGGTCGCCAACACCGTCTGGTACTACTGGCGGACGGGGACGAGGCCATCGCCGGCCGAGACATCGGTCCGGCCGTGGGCGTACTGGGTCAACATCATCGTGCTCATCTGGGTCCTCGTCCTCGCGGTCGCGAAGGTGCCCTTCTACTGGTACATCGTGTCGTTCGTGATCGACGTGGCGATCCTCGTCTACGTCTACGTCTTCTACCTGCCGCCGCGCGACGCGGCGTGGGGCCGTGAGCTGCGCCGGCTGAAGTACATCCCCAAGGCCGAGCGCCGGAAGCGCCGCCGCTAGCGCACGCGGAAGTCGCCGTACTCCGCGTCACCATCCATGTCACCCGCCTCGACGCGCTCGACGCGAGCCATCCGCGGGCCGCGCGACAGCCACTCCCCCATCCGCTCGATCGCAGCGGCCTCGCCCTCCGCGAGGCACTCCACGGCGCCGTCGTCCCGGTTCCAGATGCGCCCGGTGAGGCCGAGCTGGCGCGCCTCGTCCGCGGCGGCCGCGCGGAAGTTCACGCCCTGCACGCGGCCGCGGACGACGAAGCGCTTCCTCATCCCTTGCCCTTGAGGTGCCGCAGGAGCTCCGCGAGGGTCATCGTGTTCTGCACCCGGTCCTTCGTCGCCCATCCGCGCCGCGCGGTCGCGACCGCGTACTCGATCTGGTCGAGCTCCTCGACGGCGTGCGCGTCGGAGTTGCAGACGAGCATGACGCCGACGTCGATCGCGCGGCGGACGGCGGTGTCCGACAGGTCGAGCCGCTCCGGTCCCCCGTTCACCTCGAGGCGCGTCTTGGTCCTGAGCGCCGCGGCGATCACCGCTTCGAGGTCGACCTCGTAGGGATCGCGACGCTCGAGGAGGCGGCCCGTCGGGTGCGAGATCGCGTTGACGCGCGGATGCTCCATGGCGCCGACGATCCGCTTCGTCATCACCGTGCGTTCCTGCGAGAAGGCGGAGTGGACGGACGCCGTGACGACCTCGAACGAGGCGAGGGTCTCGTCGTCGTAGTCGAGCTTCCCGTTGGAGCGGATCTCCACTTCGGTCCCGACGAGGATCCGGAAAGGCGCCACCTTCCTGTTGACCGCCTCGATCTCTTTGGTGCGCTCGCGAATGCGTTCGGCGTTGAGGCCGTGCGTCATGCCGAGCCCGACCGAGTGATCGGTCAGAGCGAGGTACTCGTACCCCTTGGCGCGCGCCCGCTCGGCCATGTCGGCGACGGTGTCGCGGCCGTCGGTCCAGCTGGTGTGCGCGTGCAGGTCACCGCGGATGTCGGAGAGCTCGACGAGGCGCGGCAGCTGGTGCGCGAGCGCGGCGTCGATCTCGCCGCGGTCCTCGCGCAGCTCGGGCGGGATCCAGTCCATCCCGAGCGCGGCGAAGACCTCCTCCTCCGTTCCCGACGCGATCGGCTTCCCGGTCTTCTCCTCGCCGACGCGGTAGAGCCCGTACTCGTTGAGGAGGAGCTTCCGCTTGAGGGCGAGGCCGCGGAGGCGGACGTTGTGGTCCTTCGACCCGGTGAAGTACATGAGCGCCGCGCCCCACGACGCCGGCGGGACGACGCGGAGGTCGATCTGGAGGCCGCGCTCGACGACGACCGACGACTTCGTCTCGCCGTGCGCGAGGACGCGGTCGACGCTGGGCGCCTCGCAGAACGCCTTCATGATCGGGCCGGAGGCGGCCGCGCCGACGAGGACGTCGACGTCGCCGATGGTCTCGCGCCAGCGGCGCACGCTGCCGGTCACGGAGATGAGCTTCGGGTCGCGCTTCTCGCGCAGGTACGCCACGATCTCGTTCGCCGCCGCGCGCGCGTCGACGAGGAGCGAACGCCCGGTGCGCTGCCGGAGCGACGCGATGGAGCGGAGGATGTTCTCCTCCGTCTTCGCTTGGATCTTGGGGAGCGAGCGCAGCCGCCCCGCCTTCGCGGCCGCCTCGAGCTCGTCGATCGTCGTGATCTTCAGGTTGTCGTAGATGGCGCGCGCGGTCGCGGGTCCCACGCCGGGCACGCTCAGCAGCGTGAGCAGTCCCGCGGGGACCTCCTTCTTGAGCTGCTCATGCCGCGTGGCCCGTCCCGTGGTGAGGAGCTGCTCGATCGCTTCGGCGATGGCCGGGCCGACCTTGGGGATCTCGTCGAGGCGCTTCTGATCCATGAGCGTCCGCAGCGGCTCGCGGAGATCGCGGATCGCGCGCGCGGCGGCGCGGAACGTGACGGCGCGGAACGGGTTCTCGCCCTTCAGATCGCTGAGGTCGGCGATCTCCTCGAGGACCGCGGCGACCTCCTCGTTGCCGTACGCGAGGGAGGTGCGAGGCATGGCTAGAGGCTACTGGCTGCCGGCGCTCCCGTGCGCGAGCTCGAGCATCGCGAACGCGTCCTCGAGCTGGCCGCGCGCGCGCAGCACGCGCGCGTACTCGGCGGCCATGTCGGACCGGTCGGCGACGTCGTTCACGCTCGAATAGGTCTCGATCGATCGGCGGTAGGCGGCATCCGCCGCGGCGTGCCGGCCGAGAGCCTCGTTCGCCGCGCCGATGGCGCCCTGCGCGTCGGCCTGCTGGATGCGGTCGGCGGCCTCGTCGAGCAGCGTCTCGGCGTGCGTCGCCATCTTGAGCGCGTCGTCGGGGCGTCCCTCCCGCAGCGCGACGCGCGCGAGGATCACCTCAGCGACGGCCGCCCAGCGCGAGTTGCCGACCTCGATGGCGCGCGCCAGGGCGCGCTGCGCCGACGTCTTCGCCTCTGCGAGCCTGCCGCTCTCGAACTGGACGGTCGCGATCGACTGGAGCGCGTTGAGCTCGAAATCGATGTCGGAGATGCGGCGGAAGAGCTCCAGCGCGCGCCGGTAATGTCCGATCGCGAGGTCGAGCTCGCCGGAGTCGTAATGCGTCGCCGCCATACCCATGAAGCCGCGCGCCGCCACCTCGAGCTCGGAGACGCGCGAGGCCATCGCGAGCGCCGGCTCGTACGCGGCGATCGCCTTGCTCGTGCGCCCGAGGCGGCGGTACACGGTGCCGAGCGAGATGAGGATCCGCGACCGCAGGCGCGTGTCGACCACCTCGTGCCTCTCGACGACGTCGCGCGCGTGCTCGTACGCGTCCGTCGCGGCGACGAGCTGACCGAGCTCGAGGTACGCGAATCCGCGGTCCATGAAGAGACCCGCGGCGAGCTCGGGGTCGGCCGCGACGTCGAAGAGCGCGAGGGCGCCGTCGGCCAGCTCGAAGACGCGCTCGTACTTCCTGTCGGAGATCTCCGCCCGCGCGAGGAGATGCAGCAGGGCCGCGCGGTCGGCGCCCTCGGGCGACTGCTGGAGCCCGAGCGTCACCTGCTCGCGCACGGCCCCCCAGTCGTGCCGCTCCGACGCGCTCTCGGCCGCGAGCTTGTGGAACGCGACGCGCTTCCCCGTCGCGAGCGGCTCGTCGCCGAGGAAGTAGTCGAGCGGCTTCCCCAAGCGCGCGGCGATGATCTGCAGCGAGCGGATCGACGGCCGCACCGAGCCGGACTCGAGCTGCGAGATGAAGCCCTTGGTGAGCTCCTCGCCCGCCAGGCGCGCTTGGCTGAATCCGATCGACTTGCGCGCCGAACGGACGCGTTCACCGAGGGATCCGTTGAGGGTGTCTACGCCTCTGCCGTGCTTACCGCCCATTGAGCCTTTCTTGTTACCGTTCCCGACACGGGATCGACAGGCGGGATGATCGACCGCCTGCCTGCTTTGTGGTCAACTGACGGGACTTTAGTGCCGCTCAACCTATCGGCACAAGCGGGGGGTCGCGAGATGAGACGCATCCGAAAGCTTCTTCTGACGCTGGGGATCACCGCAACGTTGATGCTGGCGCTGCCGCTGGCGGCGTCGGCCGATCCGGGCGACGGTGGCGGGTTCAGCGATCCGACGATCACGACGCCGGTCGGCACGATCACGGTCTCGGGGCCGAACGGTGGCGCGACCGTGGCGCTTGCGCCGCGGATCACGACGAGCGCCGCGGATCCCGGCGACGGCGGCGGCTTCTAGAAGCCACTGAGAGCGGCGGGCGCGCGATCGCTCGATACTGACCGCGTGCCCGCCGCCATCTCGTCCGACCGCAAGCAGCAGCTCGTCGTCGACGGCAAGCAGTTCCTCTTTCAGCACGGCTACCGCTTCGGCAAGGTGACGTACATCACGCGCCTTCCCCTCTCGCGCAGCCGCATCGCGTGGACGCCCGGGCACCTCACGGCGGAAGAGGTCGAACAGGTGATCCGGGGGGATGACCCCTGGATGCTGGAGTGATCGCCCCCTAGGTGCGCGCGGTCGTCCAGCGCGTCCGCTCCGGCCGCGTGACGGTCGACGACGCTCCCGTCGCCGCGATCCTCCACGGTCTCGTCATCCTCCTCGGCGTCGGCGCGGACGACGCGGCGATGGACGGCGAACGCCTCGCGGCGAAGGTGGGCTCGCTGCGCGTCTTCGAGGACGAGCGCGGAAAGATGTCGCGCTCCGTCGCCGACGTGGGCGGCGAGGTCCTCGTCGTCCCCCAGTTCACCCTGT
>JAGWSB010000072.1 GCA_028876375.1 Chloroflexota bacterium
CCGCCGCGGCGGGCGCGCCGGGCGTCGCGCGCGCGAGGGCCTGGGCGATGAGCTCCGCCTGCCGCTCGAGCGACTCCTCGGTGAGCGTCGTCTCGAGCGGCCGCGGGGCGATGAGGCCCGCCAGGCGGCGGCGCACCGCGCGCACCGGCTCGAGGACCACGTACACGGCGACGAGCGCGCTCGCGAACGCGGCGAACGTCCAGCGGAAGGCGAGGTCGGTGACGCCCGGCTTGAGGGTCGTGTACAGGTGGGCGGCGACGAGGTTCTCGAGAAGCCGAAGGCTCGTGAGCTGGCCCTCGCCCGGCGTGGTCTGCAGCTGCACGAGCATGTCGTTGAGCACGCTGCCCGTGATCCAGGTCGCGACGACGTCCTGGATCACCGTCAGCGTGACGAGGATCTGCTGGAATCCGCTCTGGAGCACGCCGGGCGAGGGGCCGCTCGCGGCGACCCCGACGAGCGCGAGGAAGAGCGCGATCCCGATGCCGCGGATGACGAGCATCCGCAGCGGTCGGCCGATGGCCGCGAGGACGCGGTTCGCGCGGATGGCGGCGGGCAGCGCGGCGACGGCGGGATCGATCGCGCCGCGCAGCAGCGTCCCGATGAGGAGGACGAACGCGACGATGACCGCGGTCGGAAGGACGACGGCGATGAAGAGGTAGAACGCGAGGACGACGCCGCCGGCGACGTACTCGAGGAGCTCGAGCATGGGGGCCTAGGCCCCGCTGGCCGGGAGGCGCGCGATGACGTCCTGCACGGTGGCCACGCCGTCCGCCGCGAGGCGGAGCGCCGCCTCGCGAAGTCCCACGAGGCCGGCGCGCGCGGCGATGTCGCGCGCGTCCTCGATCTTCGCGCCGCGCTCGATGGCCGAGCGCAGCTCCTCGGTCGGGATGAGCAGCTCGAACGCGGCGACGCGGCCGCGCCGCCCGGTGCCACCGCAGCGGGCGCATCCGCGCGCCGTGAACACGCGCTCGGCGTTCAGGCCGGCCTGACGCAGGAGCGCCGCCTCGAGCATCGAGGGCTGCGCGGCGACGCGGCACTGCTCGCACAGGCGCGGCAGGAGGATCTGCGCCAGGACGGCGACGACGCTCGCGCTGACGAGATACGGATCGGCCCCGAACCCGCTGACGCGGTAGAGCGCCGCGACGGAGTCGGGCGACTGGATGGTGCTGAGCGCGAGGCGGCCGGCGAGCGCGGCGTTCATGGTGACCTCGGCGGTGTCGCGCTCGCGCAGCTCGCCGACGATCACGACGTCGGGCTCCTGCGCCAGGACCCCGCGCAGCGTGTCGACGAATGACGCGCCCGAGGCGCGATCGACCTGCACCTGGCTCACGCCGTCGAGCGCGAACGCGACGGGATCCTCGACCGTGGTGACGTCCTTCGTCGCGCTCGGGAGCTCGCGCGCCGAGGCGTACAGCGTCGTCGTCTTGCCCATCCCCGGCATGCCGGCGACGAGGAGGAGGCCGTAGGGCACGCGCAGCAGCTCCCTCCAGCGCTCGAGGATGCCGCTCTCCATCCCGAGGTCGTCGAGCTCAGGCGCCGCGCTCGTGCGCTCCGCGACGCGCAGCACGATCTTCTCGCCGGACACCGTCGGCACGGCGGTGACGTCGAAGGTCGCCTCGCGCGTGTCGTCGCGCACGACGAGCCGCCCCTGCCGGTCCGTGGGCGACATCCCGGCGAGAGACCGCAGGCGCGTCGCCACCGCCGCCGCCATCTCGCGCGGGAGCTGCGTCACCTCACGCAGGACGCCGTCGACGCGCGAGCGGACGCGCAGACGGTCGGCGAGCGGCTCGATGTGGATGTCCGACGCGTGCTCGCGGATCGCCTGCGCGAGGACGAAGCGCACGATCTGCGACTCCGGGCCCGGCTCCGCACGGAGGCGCGCGAAGCCGACGCTGCGGATCTGCGGCTCGGGCTCCGTCTCGGGCGCGGGCTCGCGGTCGGGCTCCGGCTCCGCGGCGCGCGTGGGCGCCTCCGCGTCACGTGGCTCCTCGGTCTCCGGGAGCGCCTCCTCGACGGGACGAGGACGCGCTCCGGCGCGCGGGAACGGAACGAGCTCGCCGGCCGCGGACGCCGGCGTCGGGGGCGGCGCGGGGTGCGGGACGGGCTCGGCGCGCGCCTCCGGCACGACGCGCCGCGGCGCCGGGCCGTGCTCCGCCTGCGGCGTGAGGGCGAAGCCCCGGCGCTCGAGCTCGCGCTCGAGCTCCGACGCGACGGCGACCAGCGGGATGACACGGCGGCCGGTGCGCTCGGCGAGAGCGTCGCGGACGGCGGCGTCGCCGGGATCGGCCATCGCCACCAGGAGCGCGTCGTCGCGCGAGCCGACGACGAGGAGACGGTCCGCGCCCGCGAGGTCGCGCGGCGTCAGGTAGACGGCGACGTCGTCGACGGGGAAGGAGGCGATCCGGATGAGCGGGATGTCGAGCTGGTACGAGAGCGCCGCCGTCAGGTCCAGCTCGGTGACGGCGCCGTCCGCGAGGAGCTGCTGGCCGATCGTTCGGCCATTGGCGCGGTGGACCGCGGCGGCGGCGTCCGCCTGCTCGGGCGTGATGATGCCCGCGCGGACCAGAAGGTCGCCCAGACGCGCACGAGCAGGCGAGGCCATGCCGGGAAGTCTCGATAGCGGACACCTGTCCAGACATGCGACGCCCGCAGGAGACGCCCTACGACGTTCGGATGACCACCGCGCGGAGGGCTGCGGGCGCGCGCTGGGTGACGGTCACGCTGCCCGGGGGTGAAGCCTCGCCAGCTTACGCACGTCGCCCTGGACCTTCACCTTGCGGGCGGCGGGACGCTCGAGGCCCGCCAGGAGAGCGACGATCCCGTCGGGCGGGCCGGAGAGCACGAGGTCGGGCGCGTCGGGCCGCCCCGGGAGGACCGACACGCGGCCGGCCTTCGACCGGACGGTCACCGGAGCGTCGCCCATCTCGACGCCGATGGTGAGCGGCGGGCGGCGTCGATCGACGCCTTCGAACAGAACGTGGATGGGGTGGACCAGCCAGTGGCTGCGGAACGCGTCGTCGACCTTCATCTCGCCCATGAGCGGCCGCGCCCAGCGGCCGACGGCGTGGACGACGTCGCGCAGACCCTCGCCCCACGGCGTCAGGGCGTACCGCTGATCGCTCCGCCGCTCGAGCACGCCCTTCTCCGTGAGCTCGCGCAGGCGCTCGGCCAGGAGGTTCGTGGCGATGCCCGGCAGACCGGCGAGCAGCTCGTTGTACCGGCGCGGCCCGTACATCAGCTCACGCACGACCAGGAGGGTCCAGCGGTCCCCGACCACGTCGAGGCCGCGCGCGAAGCTGCAGTACTGGTGGTAGGAGCGCACGGCCGAGAGGCTACACTTGACAAACTCAAGTGTCAACTTGACTATCTCCAGCGCAGACGCCACGAACGGAGGAGATGGACATGCCAGGCGACATCCGCGGTCTCATCAGCGCGTACATCCAGGCGGTCGGCGAGCGGCGGCTCGAGGCGCTCCCGCAGATGCTCGAGCCGGACGCGGAGTTCACGCTAGGCGACAACACCCTGCGCGGTCGCGATGCCTTCGTCGGCGCTTTCAGGCGCCTCCTGCCGGTCATCGAGCGGAACGACATCCGGCACCTCTTCGTGGACGGCGACAAGGCGTGCGTCGTCTACGACTTCGTCACCAACACGCGCGTCGGAGCGGTCCTGAGCGTCGAGTACATCACGCTCCGGAACGGCCGCATCGCGTCGAGCACGCTCGTGTTCGAGCGCCTGCACTGGCCGGAGGCCCTTGCGGAGCTCACGCAGCGGGAGCGGGAGGTCGCCGGCGCGGCCCCGGCTTGACCGTGGCTTGGAGACGTCACCGCGAGACGGTCACGTCTCAGCGGTCGAGCAGACCTCGGGCGTTGGCCGTCGCGACGGCCTCGAGCTTCGAGTGCGCACCCAGCTTCGAGAAGATGTTCTGGAGGTGGGTGCGCACCGTATTCGCGCTGATCGTCAGCTCCTCCGCTATGCCCTCCGACGGCTTGCCCTGCGCGAGCAGGCGCAGGATCTCCAGCTCGCGCTCGGTGAGGGCGTCGCCGGTCGCCTCGCCGGTGACCGCGTGCGTGCGCGCGACCTGCTCGTCGGTGAGGTACTTGTCGCCGGCGGCGACGACGCGCAGGGCGTCGAGGACGTCGTCCAGCGCGCGCTCTTTGGTGAGGTAGCCCTCCACGCCGGAGCGCAGTCCGCGGACGAGCGTGCCGTCGCTGGTGTCGCTCGTGAGGATGACGATGCGGACCCCGGGGCTCAGCGATCGCAACCGCGGGATGAGGTCGGCGGCGTCGTAGCCGGGCAGGTGGTAGTCCAGGAGGATGACGTCGGGGCGCGACGTGCGCGCGATGGAGATCGCCTGCGCGCCGCTCTGCGCGACGCCGACGACCTCGTACTCGGGCAGCGCGCGTATGACGCTGCCGAGTGCGTCGGCGAAGAGGAAGTGGTCGTCGACGAGCAGGACCTTTGTGCTCACGTGCTTGCGCTCGGGTGGGCAGGACGTGTCCTGGCTCCGCTCGACCTCCGGCCCGCCCTCACTGGCAGCGTGAACGAAAAGTCGCTCCCCCCTCCCGGCACGCTCTGCACGTCGATCTCGCCGCCGTGCTCTTCGACGATCGCCTTCGAGATGTAGAGGCCGAGCCCGGAGCCGCGCGTCGCGCCCGCGGTCGAAAGGCGCGTGAACTTGCGGAAGAGCTTTCGCCGCTCGGCGGCGGGGATGCCCGGCCCCTGGTCGCGCACGTGGACCGTCGCCGTTCGGCTGCGCGTGTCGAGCGCGAGCTCGACCTCGATGGGCGATCGCGCGGGCGAGTACTGCGCCGCGTTGAGGAGCAGGTTGCGCAGGACCTGGCGGATGCGGCCGTCGTCGGCGTGGACCATCACGGGCGCGTCCGCGCCGCGGACGGCCATGGAGCGGCCGGGCAGGTGCGCGGCGGCGACCGTCTCGCGGACCGTGCGCGCGAGGTCGAGCGGAGCGGGCAGCGATCGCAGCCGCCCGGCGTCGGCGGCGTCCGCCTCGGCCACGCCGTCGAGGAGGCCGAGCAGGGCCTTCGCCTCGGCCGCGATGGCCGTCGCGCGCTTCGCCGCGGGATGCGATCCGAGCTCCCCGGCGAGGACGCGCGCCGCGGCGTCGATGCCGATGAGGGGGTTGCGCAGCTCATGGATGACGATCGAGAGGTGATCCGCGTCTCCTCTCGTCACGGGGTCGGGAGCTCCGCCTCCTCGATGAGCATCACGGGGATCCCGTCGCGGACCGGATAGCGGCGCCCGCACTGCGTGCACACGAGCCGGTCACCTTCCTCGCGTACGGCGGCGTGGTCGACGGGGCACGCGAGGATCTCGAGAAGCTCCTTGTCGACGCTCATCGCCGCGGATGGTAACCGTCCTCGTCGTCGACGAGGACGAACAGCCCGAGGAACGCGAAGTAGCTCAGGAGCGCGCGCGACGAGAGCCAGAGCGGAAGGAGCGGAAGGCTGAGGGCGCCGCCGCGCGTGCGTCCGCGGACGAACGCGGCGAGCGCGAGGAGGTACGCGGCCGCGGCCGCCGCGACGTAGGCGAGCCGCGGGAAGACGGCGGCATGCGCATCGGCGGCGAGCTTGGCCGGTCCGACGCCCCACGCCTCCAGCGGCAGGAGCGCCGGCGCGGTCACGCCGGCCACGAGGGCGCCGGGCTGGGTCAGGAGGAACGGCAGGTGGATGACGAGCGCGACCGCCGCGGCGACGACCGCGCGGAAGCCGGCCTCGGATCGCCCGGATCGGCGCCCGGCGGAAGCGATGAGGAACGGAGCGACGAGCCACGCGGGCTGGCGCGTCGCCAGCGCGAGGCCGAGGAGGACCGCCGACCAGCGCGACCGGCGCGTGAGCCAGGCGCCGAGGGCCAGGAGCGCCCACAGCGGATCGACGCCCGCCAGGACGAACTGGTCGACCACGGCGATACCGCCGAGGCATGCGGCGAGCGCGGCCGCGCGCCACGCGGCGGGCACCGACGCGACGACGAGCGTGAAGATGGCCAGGACCTCGACGAGGTAGAGGACGCGCACGTCGGCGAGCCCCGCCGCGACGAACGGCGCGGGGACGAGGAACGTGAGCGCGGGGTACTGGAGCGAGCGCAGGCGCGTCCCGTCCTCGAGCGGCGTCGCGTACTCGGGAGGCAGGCCGAAGCGGCGCAGCTGCGCGACCATGTCGAAGTCCGCGTAGGGTCGCCGACCTTCGAGCAGCAGCTGGGCGCCGCCGTGCGCGGCGACGACCGCGTCGGAGTGGTAGGGCTTCGCGACGATGAGGGTCGCGGCCGCGACCGCGAACGTCGCGACCGCGAGGGCCGCCAGGACGGGCGTCGCGCGCGCCCCGCGCAGCGGCGCGAGCGCCACGACGACGCTCGCGGCGGCGAGCACGTCGTCGGGGGCGATCCCGGCGGACGACACGAAGAGGTGGCGGTCCCACACGACGACCACGGTCGCGGCCGCGAGGAGCGCCCGTGGTCGCGCACGGGCGAGCTCGCCGATGCGCTCGAGCGCGCGTCCCCCGACGGCCGCGAGCGCGAGGGTCGCCGCCAGCGCGATGGCCGTCGTGGCGAAGGGCACCAGCGGCGGCAGATCGAGCGGGACGGCGACCGCGGCGACCGCCATGCCCGCGGCGCACACGAGCGACGCGCCGACGCGCGCGGCGAGCGGATCGTCCCTCGCGGCGGCGATGCTCAGCCCGTCGCGGCGCTCGTTCGTCGCGCTCTCTCGAGCGCGTAGATGACGACGGCCGCCGCCTGCAGCACCAGCGAGACCGTGAGGACGATGCGCACCATCGTGAAGGCATCGGCGGCGACGAACACGAAGAGCGCGACCTCGACGACGACCGCGATCGCGAGGAGGGCGCCGATCCCCATCTGCCCGCGCCCGGTGAAGTACGCGACCCACAGCGAGAGGAGCGCGTTCGACAGCGCCGCCAGCCCGTAGGGCCCGATGAGCCGCGCCGTCTCGGGGTACTGCGAGCCGACGACGATGGCGGTGAGCGGGTCGGGAGCGATGAGGTACGCGAGCGCGACGGCGCCGCTCGTGGCGAGCACGAAGGCGAGCGACTGGAACAGATAGCGGTCGGGGTCCTGTCCGAGCGCGTCGGCGCGGCTCGTCCGCTCGAGCAGGATGAGGCCGATGGCCATCGGTGCGAAGAGGACGATCTTCGCCATGGTGATGGTCGCAGCGTAGGCGCCGGCTTCGTCGGGGATGCGCCACGGCGCGATGAGGCCGTCGGTGTACGTGAGGGCGGCGTAGCCGATGAAGATCACCGTCGCGAGGAGGAAGAAGCGCGTCTCGGACGCGGCGAGGTCGATCTCGTGCACGGCGCCGCGCGCGGCGCGCAGCAGCGGCATGAGCGGAACGAGGCTGGCCACGACGCCGACCGCGAGCCCGGCGGCGGCCCCGATGAACGCGCCGTGCACCGGGCGCAGGTGCGTCATGGGCGGGAACACGACCGCGACGAGGAGGACGCCGACGGCGAGGCGCACGAGCGCCTGCGCGATGAAGGTGCCTCCGAGCCAGCCGAAGCGGCCGAGGCCCTGGAGCAGCCCGAGCGTGAACGTCGTGAAGATGGCGAGGCAGAGGGTGACGGCGATGATCGCGAGCGCGGGCTGGGAGAACGGGCCGATGGGCCGGACCAGCGCGACGAGGAACACCGCGAGCGACGGCAGCCCCGCGACGAGGAGGATCCGCCGCAGCCAGCGGCTGACGAAGACGTGGAGCGCCGCCTCCTCGCCCCGCGCCGAGTACTGAGCCACCAGCTTCGCCGTCGCCGACTGGACGACCTGGCCGCCGATCGACTCGAGGATGAGGAGGGCGAAGAAGGCCGTCAGGATCGCGTACTCGGTCGGCACGAGCAGCCGGGCCATCACCACCTGGTACGCGTAGGCCAGGACGTTGGCGACCATCGTCGCCGCGAGGAGCCACAGCGCGCCGGCGTTCCGGCGCGCGAGCGCTATCGCCCGCGCGCTCAGTGCGTGTGCGCGGAGCCGACCGGCTCCGCGACAGCCGTGGGCGCGACGGCGAGGAAGTTCGCGACGAGCTCGTCGAACTCCGGCGCGTCGTAGTCCTCGATGCCGCCGTTGTCGGCGAGCTCCGCGATCTTCGGGTCGATGGGGAGCTTCGCGAGCAGCGGCGCGTTCGAGGCGATGACGAGCTTGAGGCCCTGCGAGGGTCCGAACACCTCGAGCCGCGAGCCGTCCGGAGCGGTGACGTAGCTCATGTTCTCGACGACGCCGAGGATGTCGCCGCCGAGCTGCTTCACGAGGCGGACGGCCTTGGTGACGACCATCGTCGCGAGCGCTTGCGGCGTCGTGACGAGGACGACGCCGTCGACGGGCAGCGCCTGCATGACGGTGAGCGGCGCGTCGCTCGTTCCCGGCGGCAGGTCGACGATCAGGTAGTCGAGGTCGCCCCACGCGACGTCGCTGAAGAACTGGCGGATGGCTCCGGAGACCATCGGGCCGCGCCAGATGACCGCCTCCTCCTCGCTCGGGAGGATCAGGTTCATCGACATGATCGGGATCCCCGTGCGCGACCGCGGCGCCTGGAGCGTCTGCGTTCCCGGGACGACGCCCGGCTTCTCCTTCACGCCGAACATCCGCGGGATCGACGGCCCGGTGATGTCGCCGTCGAGGACGCCGACGCGCATCCCGCGGCGCGAGAGGCCGACCGCCAGGAGGCCCGCGACGAGCGACTTGCCCACGCCGCCCTTGCCGGACATGACGGCGATGACGTGCTTCACGCCGGCCTGCTGCGCGACGCCCTTCGGCCCGCCGCTCGGCGCCGGAGGCGTCTTCGGCAGGTCGCCCGGGAGCTGGCCGCTGGCGGCGAGCTCGTTGAGCTGGCGCATGAGCGCGTCCATCTGCACGCGTCCGCGGCCGTGGCCGCCGGCGGCCTGCGCGATCGACTCGCTCTTCGATATCGAGCACGACACGCAGGCGAGGCCGTAGGCGGCGAAGATCCGCGCCGCGTCGGGCCAGCGCTCGACGACGGACGCGACCGTCATGTCGGGGGTGATCTGTGGCACGTGGGGCTCCTTCCAGGCCGAGCGCGCTCGCGCGCTCTCGAGGGTCGAGTGTAGGGGGAGAAGGCGGGCGCCTCGGGCGGCGGCGCGGGTCTCCGGGCGCGATCGTCTTGACCGGTGCCGCGATCGCATGAGAGGCTTCGGCCGCCTGCCGGACGAGCGCTTGCGCGCGGCGACGGCGAGGGACGCGAGGAGGAATGGACGATGGGCGAGAAAGGCGACGGCAAGGGCGGCAACGGCGGGGGCGGCGGCGGCGCCAGCAGCAGCAGTAGCAGCAGCAGCGGCAACGGTGGTGGTGGCGGTGGAGGCGGCGGTGGCGGCGGGCAGAAGAGCGACAAGGAGCCCAAGGATCCGACCGGCGCCGACATATTCAAGTCGAGTGGCGAGGGCATCGATCCACGCCCCATCACGAAGCGCGAGAAAGACCTGATGCGCGACCTCCTCCACAAGAAGTACGCGCCCGACCAGGCGGACGTCGCCTGGAAGGAATCCGAGAAGATGGACAACGCCGCGTACCGCGAGCTTCTCGCCGGGCTACAGCACGAGGTCGGCGGCTAGCGGCCAGAGGACGACCCGCGATGTGGTGGAGGGTCCGGTCGCCGGGCGCCGCGGACACGCCGGGCGAGATCGACCGCGCGTTCGCGGAGGCGCTGTCGCCACCGCGTGACGGCGGTGTGCGCGTCGGGATCGAGCACGAGTATCGGGTGGTCGGCGGGGCGGATCCGGTCGACTTCCGCGAGATCATCGGCGACCTCGAGCTCGGCGTCGCGCACCTCGATCCACGCGACGCCTTCGGCTTCCGCCTGGCATCGGGAACGTGGCTGACGTGCGACGAGGCGGAGGCCGAGGTCGCCATGCCTCCGGTCCCGCTCGCGCCGGGCTTCGGCCGCGCCGTCGCGTCGTCCGCCGCCGGAGCGCGCGCGGACCTCGAGCGGATCCTGGGGCCGGGACTGCGGCCGGACGGCTTCTCGACCCACGTCAACGTGACGGCGTCGGGCGAGCGTCGCCACGACGCGGCGCGTCTCTTCGCCCGGACCTTCGCGCCGGCGCTCATGCTCCTCATGGACGGGCCCGCGTCGCCCGGGCTGCTCGTCAGGTCGCGGCCCGGCCGCATCGAGCTGGGCGGCGAGTTCGTCGAGGGGGACGACCTCACGTCGGCCGCGCTCCTCGCCGCCGGCGGCGTGCTCGCGTGCCTCGCGCGGGCGGCGGGGCGGCGAGCGGCGCGCGACCTCCCTCCGGAGCTCGTGGTCGAGCCGGCCGCGGAGTGGCGCCGCTACGGCTGGTACGTCGATCGGCGCGCTTTCGGACCGGACCTCTATCGCGAGGGCCGGCGCGCGATCCTCACGACCTCGGGCGGCAAGCCCGTCACGGCTCAGTCCCAGCTCGCGGCCGCCTGGCGATCCGCGCGTCGCGAGCTACCCTACACGGTCGACCGCGCGGACGTCGAACGCGTCGACGCCGCGGTCGCCGGGACGCGCGCGCTCCCCCTCGAGCGCGACGGATCGTCTCCCGCGGCGCCGCGCGCGCCCCTTGCGCCCGCCGGTGAGACGTACGGCTCCGCGGTACGCGTGCGGTCACGCGGCGCCTTCGACCTCGGGGCGGTCCTCGCCACGTGGGAGCTGACGGTCTTCGTGCTCGCCGACCGGGCGCGGACGCGCCGCGCGTTCGCCTGCGTGCCGGACGCCTTCCTCGCGCGGTTCCTGGCGCTCCTGGACGGCGGACGCCTCGACGCGCTCCTTGGGCGGTACCTGCGCGCCGCTCCCTCCGCCCGCGTCCTGGAGGACCGCTCGCAGGCGCAGCGGCCGGGGCTCTGGGACGAGCTCGGAGCGCGGCGGGGCCTCCTCCGGCCGGAGATCCGCCCCCAGGGAGCCAGGCCGTGATCGACTCCGCGGCCGGGATCGACGAGATCGTCGCCGACGTCGTCTCCGCGGACGTCGCGGCCTACGGCGTGGGCTGGCCGGAGAAGGTCCCGCCGCCGGAGACGCTCATCCCGGACGACGGCTGGCAGGTCGAGATCCCCGTGGGCGCCGGGCTCATCGACGTGACGCGCGCGGCGGTCACGCTCACGAGCCGCATGTCGCTCGTCCCGCTCGCCGCGCTGCTCGCCGTGCTCTTGCTCGTCGTCGGCGGCGTCCTCGTGTACGCGACGCACAACGTCGCGCCCGCGCCGGTGCCCGTCGCGTCCGGCGCGTCGGCGTCGTCGTCGGCGTCCGCGACCGCGGACCCGTGCGCGCAGGCGCCGAGCGTCGCGCCGATCACCGCGACGTTCGTCCAGCAGACCTTCTCCACGACCTACGTCACGACGGTCGCGGGCGTGGGCAGCTGCGGCCTGACGCTGCAGTGGGGCGGCCCGAACTGCGGGTCGTGGTCACCCCAGGAGCCGCAGGCCGCGGGCGGCGCCGCGGCGAAGGCCACGATGGTCTGGCAGCACCCGCATCCGCCGTGCGATCCGACGACGGATCACGCCGACGTCACCGTCACGCTCACGATCACGTATCCCGCCGGAGCGCTGCGCTGCACGTATCAGGGGGCGGCGAGCGGCGTCGGTCCCGCCTGCGCGAAGCAGTGAGCGCGGGTCAGGCTCCCGCCGTCGCGGATGGGCGGACGTCCGAGCGGAGGCGCGGCCCGACGGCGAAGCGCGCCACGAGGTAGCTCGCGAAGCTCAGCGCGGTGACGAACACGCTCACCGGGACGTTCGTGACGAGCGCGAGCGTGATGCCGCCGAGCGTACAGAGGAGCGCGATGCCGACGCTCCACGCGATCGCGCGGCCGGGACGCGGAGTGAGCCGCTCGGCCGCCGCGCCGGGAGTGATCATGAGCGTGAGGATGAGGAGCACGCCGACGACCTGGACCGCCTCGGCGACCGCGGCCGCCATGACCAGCAGGAAGACGATGCCGAGCGCGGCGACCGGGACGCCGCGCGCCTCCGCGACCTCGGGATCGACCGTCGCGAAGCTGAGCGGACGGTAGATGAGCGCGAGCGCGACCAGCGTGACGATCGCGATCCCCACCATGAGCGCCAGGTCGCCGCGGCTCACGCCGGTGATCGTCCCGAAGAGGATCGCGAACGCCTCGGTCGCGTAGCGTGGATAGAGCGTGATGAAGAGCACCCCGAGGCCCAGGCCGAAGGCCATGGTCACGCCGACGACGGTGTCGCGCCCGCTCGCGCGCGCGCCGAGCGCGCCGATGAACAGCGCCGTGACGCTCGAACCTGTGAGCAGGCCGAGGACGGGCGACAGTCCGACGAGGACGAAGGCCGCGGCGCCGGTGAAGCCGAGCTCCGCGAGAGCGTGGACGCCGAACGACATGTCGCGCGCGACGACGAACCGGCTCACCACGCCGCACACGAGAGCGATGACGAAGCCCGCGGCGTACGCGTTCTGGACGAATTCGTAGCGCAGGAGCGCGCCCAGCTGATCCATCAGCGCGGGGCCCCGTGATCGACCAGCGTCGGCGGAAGATGGTGGGGCTCCTCGAGCTCGAGCCCCGCCGCGGTCGACTCGCCCACCACCACGATGCGGTCGTGGACGCGGACGACGTCGACGTGCGAGCGGTAGAGCTCGGTCAGCCGCTCGGACGTGAGGATCTCCGCCGGCGTGCCCGCCGCCCAGCGGCCGCCCACGACGAAGAGCACGCGGTCGACGACGTCGAGGATGGGGTTGATGTCGTGCGTCACGAAGAGGACGCTGCCGCCGCTGTTCCTCCTCCAGCGCGCGATGAGCTCGGCGATCCCCTGCTGGTGGCGCAGGTCGAGGTTCGCGAGCGGCTCGTCGCACAGCAGCATCCGCGGATCGCCCGCCAGCGCCTGCGCGATCCGCAGCCGCTGCTGCTCGCCGCCGGAGAGCCGCCCGATGGGCGCGCTCGCGTAGGCCGATGCCTCGACCTCCGCGATCGCGCGCTCGACGCGCGCTCCGGCCGCGCCGTCGCCGAGGCCGATGCCCCAGCGATGGCCGTCGATGCCGAAGCGCACGAGGTCGCGGCCGCGCAGCGGCAGGTCGCGGTCGAACGATGAATGCTGGGGGACGTAACCGATCGCGGGGTCCCCGCGCCGCGGCGCGTGGCCGAGCACCTCGATGCGGCCCGCGGAGGGAGCGACGAGCCCCAGCACCGCGCGCAGGAGAGACGTCTTCCCGGACCCGTTGGGGCCGATGATCGCGGTGAAGGTGCCGCTCGCGATCTCCAAAGAGAGGTCGGCCCATATCGCGCGGCCGTCGTACGCGAGCGTGACGTGCTCGAAGCGCGCCGACGCGCCGGTCGTCGCCATCGCCTCAGCGGCCTCCGAGCGCGGTCGCCAGGTCGCCGAGCTGCGCGAGCTGCCAATCCTGGAACGTCTTCGCGCCGCTCGGCATCGTCTCGGCGTATCCCACGACGGGGATGGAGCTCCGCGACGCGAGGTCGCGGATCTCCTGCGTCAGCGGCGTCGCGACCTGGCTGTTGTAGATCAGCGCCTTGACCCTCCGCGCCGTGAGGAGGTCGCGCTCGACCCCCACGTCCGCGGGAGCGGGATCGATCCCCTGCTCGATCGCCTTCGTGAAGCCGTCCGGCGTCAGGACGACGAGGCCGATGGCGTCGGTCTGGTAGCGCGCGACCGCTTCGGTGAACGCGACCGGGCTGCCGGCGTACGTCGCCTTGAGCGCGGCGATCCGCTCGTCGATCGGCCTCAGCGCGTCGAGGTACGCGCGCTTTCGCGCCTGGTAGCCGTCGGCGCCCGCCGGATCGAGCTTCGCGAGCGCGGCGGCCGCGGCCTCCGCGACCGCGGGCATCGTCTTCGGGTCGTACCAGACGTGGGGGTTCGCGCCACTGGGGAGGCCGAGCGTGGCTTGCACGTCGATCACGACGCGACCCGGTCGCGCGGACGCCGCGAGGAGCTTGCGCATGAAGTCGTCGTAGCCGAGGCCGTTGACGATAACGAGCTTCGCGTCCGCCACCGCGGCCGCGGCCCGCGGGCTCGCCTCGTAGGCATGGGGGTCGGCGTTCGGGTCGTTCAGGACGCTCGTCGCGTGGACGCGCGATCCGCCGACCTGCGCGAGCAGGTCCGCGTAGAAGTTCTCCGTCCCCAGCACGGGGATTGTCCCGGCGGGGGACGGGGCGCCGGGAGCGCCACACGCGCCCGCGACGAGCACCGCGAGAACGAGCACCGCGACGACGCGCATCTGCCCTCCGGATCGAGAACGATCCTCATGATGATACTGAGGATCGTTGTCACCTGCGCCGCGGCCTCCTACGATGGCCCGCGATGGCCCGTACCGGCGCGCCGGCCCTCGCGGCGCGGATCCGCTCCCGCGGCCGCCGCCTGACGTCGCAGCGCGTGGTCGTCGCGGAGGCGCTCGCGCGGCAGCGTCGCGCGGTGTCGGCGCAGGAGCTCTATCGCGAGCTCCGCGAGCGCCATCTCCGGCTCGGCCTCGCGACGGTGTACCGCGCTCTCGAGGCGCAGGTGGAGAGCGGCATGGCGACCCGCCTGGAGCGGCCCGGCCACGAGCATGCGTACGTCGCATGCGACCCCGAGCACCACCATCACCTCGTGTGCGTACGCTGCGAGCGCGTCGAGGATCTCTCCGAGGACGTGCTCGGATCGATGCTGCGCGCGGTCCAGAGCCGCCACGCCTTCCTCGTCGACCACGCGCGGCTCGACCTCTACGGCCTGTGCGGGAAGTGCCGCCGCGCGGCGAGGGCCGTCTAAGGAGCGCGACCGGGCGCGAGCGCGGCGGCGGCGGCCGTGGCGATGGGCACGGCGACGCCCAGCCCGAGGCTCGCGACGAGGACCGTGACGAGAGCAGCGACCATCCGATCGCCGTTGAGCGTCGCCGACAGCGGCTGCAGGTCGAGGAAGACCAGGAGCACGAGCGGCAGCGCGGCGCCGAGGTACGCGAACGTCAGCGTGCCCATGAGCGGGCCGAGGTGGGCGCGGCCGGCGCGAGCCCCGGCGAGGTATAGGGCGCGGCCGCGCAGGTCGGGATCGGCCACCGCCAGGTCGAGCACGGCGCGCGATTGCGCCACGCCGACGTCGACGAGGGCGCCGATCGACGCGGCGATGACGCCGGCGAGCGCGATCCGCGCGACGTCGACGCCGCCCCCGGCGGCGGCGGCGAGGGTCGCCGCGTCCTCCGTCGTGTACCCCGTCATGCGCGCGGCGGCCAGGGCCGCGGCTCCGAGGCCGCCGACCGCGACGAGGCCGCCGAC
>JAGWSB010000073.1 GCA_028876375.1 Chloroflexota bacterium
CAGCGAGCATTCAGCCCTGGGATGGCGCGACCTTCCTTCTAACGTTCTTATCGCCACGCCAGGATGCTACGGCTATCAGGTCGATGGGATCGGTTTCACCGAGCTCATCATCTTCGAGGCGAAGTAGCACCCGACCAAGAACGCGCCCCCGCATCTCCCACAAGGTGGTCGCCCTAGCAGACCCAAACATCATCCTGTGCGCAGGAAAGACCGCGCGATCGTTAGAGAGCGGGGGCAGAAGCGCCTGGAATCCGCATTCTCGGAGGGCGCTCGGCTCGTGCCCGGGGCCCGCCGAATCGCGGGAGGAACGCGCGATTACCCACGCCCCCCCGATCGACGGCGCTCTGCTAGCGAGGCGTAGCCTGCTGCGCGGCCGCGTTCAGATGGCTGACTCTCCGAAGTTCTGCGGCGATGTCCTGGGGCCCGCAACAATTGCAGCAACTGCAGTCACTCCGGCACCCGCACTTGTTTGAACAGTCGGGACACTGACAGTCATAGCATTGCCGGCACCCCGCACCACAGGTGCCGCACCCACACGAACTCCAAGTGCCCGACGCGTACGGACAGCCTGAGCAGTCGGCGCTTGTGCATACGGTGCAAGTACCAGGGCACCCTCCGGCCGTGCCCGCAGGGCAGCCAGTGCAGTAAACCCCGCCAGGTGGATTGCAGGAGCACGTGCTGTCGGCATACACCTGCTGGCCGGTCGCCAGAGATCCGAATGCGGTCGCCGCAATCGTTGCGAAGCCCGTCTGCAGGATACGTCTCAAGAATGAGCGGCGGTCGACAATACGCGCGAAGGACTCAAGCGCGAACAGGGTCGTCCGGTCTGGCTCCACTGGTCACCCCCTCGTCGTCGCCAATAGCGGCTTCGCGCTGTGCTGCGCGATCGCTTGGTCGCGCAGGCCTGCCTCGAACAGCAGATGCTCGACGTGCTCGACCCCATTCACGAGTCCCTTGGCTCGGACAACGCCCATAGGGTCGATCACTTGCAGATATGGACTCACCCGTGCATGGAACTGCTCAGCAATCCCGCGCGCGCCGATGGACCACACCTCCACGGGAGCTGCGGCCTCCTCTGCCATCAGTTCCGCGTCCGTCGGCGCGCCTCGAAGCATCACGATGATCCGCGCTTTGCCCTCAAGACGCCGTGCGAGTGGCGGGAGTCCGGGCAGAAGACTGCGGCAAATGCGGCAAGAGGGAGAAGCGAAAATGAGGGCCGCATAGGTACCCGACAGATCACCCAGTCCGACCTTCGTTCCCGTCGCAGCGATGGCTTCAAACTCTGGCGCGGCCTTTCCCAATGCCAGGCCGTCACGCTCTATTGCGTCACGCGTTCCGAGGACTATCGCGCCGACGGCGCGGGCCAGGACCATCAGAGCTATCGCCTCCGCAATGACGAGGAACCAGAGCACGGCATAACTGATCAACCAGAGGTCCATCGCCTTTCACTGACCTCCTAACGCTCGAACGTTCCCAGGACTTGTAGCGCCCGCTTGGTCGCAAGGCCCACAACGAGGAGCACGAATGCAGAGCCGCTGACGACAACAGTTGTCGTTGCCAGCGCATTGGCACTGATCGCGGGAGTTGAGATCGACGTGTGGATCGCGGGAATGATCCCAATGATCGCAATCCCGAGGAGGGTCCCTAGTCGCGAGAGCGTCGCTCGACCCAACGATCCACTCGAGAACGTTCCGAGGCACCCACAGTCACCGGTGCCCCCCGCCAGCACCACAGAACCGGCGATGACGAGCATGACGCTCAATAGGCCGCTCGCGAGGACCAATCCGGTCAACCGGGTATGCGGATCGATGAGAAGCACCGAGTTCACAAGCTCCAGCACCGGAACCGCCGTGCCGCCGAAGCGGGAAAGCCCAACGGGCAGTTCGTAGGTGTCGTGGAGAACGCCGATGAAGCGAGCACGATCGCCGACCTTGCCGATGCCAGCCACGGCCAGGATGACCGCAATGAACGCTCCTGCTGAGGCGCTGATAGGACTATCAGCGACGAACGCGGAGACCGCGAGGACGACGGCTGCCGGCGCGCGCACGACAACTTCCACCAAGAGGGCGAGCAGCACGCCTGCGAGGACCAGACTCGCAGCGCCGGCAACCGCGTGACCCAGCAGCCTGATTTGCAAGGACCCTGTGAATGCGACCTCGCCGGAGCAACGCCTCGTAAGCGCGGCGAGGAGCGCGGGGACAGCACGGATTGCCCCGTAGCTTGCCATGAGGATCGGACCGAAAGGCAACGGAAGGAAAGCAGCCAAGAGCAGGAGGCCGTAGAACGATGCGTGCGGCATCCATGTGGCGAGCCCCGAGCCGAGAAAGAATCCCCAGACGAGCGGCGCCGTTCGTTGATCAGAGACCCACCTTGCCGGTACCTGCCAGCGCATCGTTGGCACCCGTAGCCGATTGAACAGCCCGAACTCGCGCAGGCCCAGCAGCAGGAATACAGGACCCAAGAAGAGGGTCCATCTGCCGGTCCCGGCGACCTCACCAGCGAAACCAGCGATGAGGCCGATGGCGGAAGCAGTGAGAGACGCCGTCACCATGTAGACGAACGCATCGATCACGCGGTAGATGAGCGGCCTGTCGTAGCGGGAGAACGTTCCCAAAGCGTTGATCCCGCACGCTGTTGCCGTCTTCGCAATAGCGACAGGGCTCGTCAACACGAGCGCGCACGCAGCGATCAACGTTAGGACGCCAAGACGGTCGTGCAGAAAGACGTATCCCAGCACGCCCGCCGAGAGTGAAATGGCGGTGAGCACGCCGAGGCGCGTCATGTTCGAGAAGAGCGAATCGACGCCCCAAAGGTAGCCTGCAAGGAGATCTTCTCTGCGAGAGAAGCGCGAAGGTAAGGTCGCGAGCCGCAGATTCGGCGGAGTCGTGGACGGCCGCATCGTTCCACCTCGATCTTCGTTGTTACGAAGGAGGGAGGTTTAGCATGTCAAGTCGATGTCATCTAGTCCCTACTAACGACTAAGCGAGCGACCAAGAGTGTTGTCCGAGCGCGATAGGTTCATCGTCGAACGCATCGCCGCTGGCGATCGAAACAGAGAGATCGCGGCCGAGTTGCATGTATGCGAACAGACGGTGAAGTGGCACGTCTCGAAGCTTCTGTGCGTGTTCGCCGTCCGTAATCGCGCCGCTCTCGTGATAGCGATAGCTGCCAGGCAAATCAGCACACTGCCACAAGGTGACTCCTCGTCGCGGAAGGTCCAAGCGGGTGCTGTCGCGAGGAAAGGGGCGTCGCGTAGCGGGTAGGGGCGGCGAGCTGCGGGGGTCTGGCGTTGAAAGTACCGGTCCACATTCGACGTCTCTGTTGCGGGCAGATCGAGGTCAGCCAGGTGCCCCGCTGCGCGTGGACGCGTTCGCTTGCCCATAGGGCGGTCCTCCCTCTTGCATGCAGCCCATCCTTACCAGACCAGATGGAGTGGATCTGGAGGACCGCCTCCAAATTCAACGGACTCGGGGACAGCCTCCGCACACCAGTCGGCCGTTCTGCAGCCTGAGCGACACCGTTGTCACGCGCGCCTCCGAGTCCCTCCTCGCCCACTGGATCAGAACCATCTTCGGCTGCGGTACCCGCCGCCGTACGAGCTGAGGTCGACGACCAGCGCCAGAACGAGCCACAACAGACCGAGCCCGCCGGTCGCGCCGAGGGGCGCGAGCCAGACATAGACGAGCGTCGTCCAAGGCAGGAACAGGAAGCCGAGTATCGCGAGCGGCCACCCCGCGCGGAACACGAACGCCCAGCGCAGCGGGTCGAACAGCCACCAGAAGACGATGGCGATGCGCGGGCCGATGAGCGCTCCGAGGGCGACGACACAGCACACGAGGCCGCGAGTTTAGGCATCCGGCACCGTCCGCGCGGGGCCGATGCGATCCCGTGATATGAACGGAGCATGGGGATGGGTGCCGAGAGCGACGGCCACGTGCTCGACCTCGAGATCGAGCTGCTGCGCACGCCCGACCGCGAGATCCTGCGCGGCATCAGCTGGCGCGTCGGCGGCGACGAGCACTGGGCCATCGTCGGCCCGAACGGCGCCGGCAAGACGACCCTCCTGCGCGTCCTGGCGGGATACGTGTGGCCGAGCCGCGGGCGCGTCACGGTGCTCGGGAAGCGCTTCGGGTCGTACGACCTGCGCGAGCTGCGCAAGGAGATCGGGGTCGTCTCGCTCGCGATCCTCGACCGGCTGCAGCCCTGGGAGCAGGTGCGTGGCGTCGTCGAGAGCGGCCTCGATGGCACGACCGGCGGCGCGCTGTCCGCGGCGACCGAGGAGCAGCGCGCGCGGGTGCGCGACGCGCTCGCCGCGATCGGCGCGGAGGGCCTCATCGAGCGCGACCTCGGGACGCTCTCTCAGGGGGAGCGCCAGCGCGTCCTCATCGCGCGTGCGCTCGTCGGTCGCCCGGCGCTCGTCCTTCTCGACGAGCCCTGCGCGGGGCTCGACCCCGTCGCGCGCGAGCGGTTCCTCGCGGACCTGGCGCGGCTCGCGGCGCGTGCGGGCGCGCCGCGGCTCGTCCTCGTGACGCATCACGTCGAAGAGATCCCGGCATTCGTGACGCACCTCCTCACGCTCCGGGACGGCCGGGTGGTCGCGAGCGGGCCCATCGAGAGCGTGATGACGAGCGACGTGATGCGGCGCACGTTCGACGTCCCGTGCCGCGTCGAGCGCGACGGTGCGCGCTGGCGGCTCACGCTCGACGGCGCGGCGGTGGACGCCGCGCGTTAGCCGCGCGGAGGCAGGAGCGGCAGCGGGTCGACCGGCGTCGTGCCGCGGTACACGGAGAAGTGCAGGTGCGGTCCGGTCGTGATGCCGGTGAGGCCGACCGTCCCGATCCGCTGCCCCGCGGCGACCGCGCTGTTGACCTTCACCGGCGGCGGCGACGCGAGGTCGTCGAGGTGGGCGTACGTCTCCTGGAGCCCGTCGGGGCTCGTGATCTGGACGACCATCGCGCCGTCGGAGAAGCGCCCGACGAACGTGACCGTGCCCCCCGCGGCCGCGACGACCGGGCTCCCCAACGGCGCCGCGATGTCGACGGCGTCGTGGAAGTACGGGAAGGCGATCCCGGCATAGACGCGCGGCGCCTCGAGGTCGATCGACGTAGGCCCGAAGCCCTGTGAGATCGTCCCCGCCACGGGCCAGGTCCACGGCGCGATCGGCGCGAGAGGCACGCCGACCGTCACGGCGGAGTCGGAGGCGAGCGCGACGCGAGCACGCGCCACCTGCGCGGTCAGCGCGTCGATCTGTGCCAGCCCGGCGGCGGGATCGCTCGTCGATGGGCTCCCGAGCGCGAGCGCGGCGGAGCGCGCGGCTTCGAGCACGTTCAGATCGGTCGTCGTGCGGCTGGCGGCGTCGGAGAGCGTCAGCGAGAGCCCGCCGAGGGTCGCGTCGCGCGAGACGAGCGTGGCGCGCTCGGCGATGACGTCCGCGCCGCCGACCTGCTCGCTCAGGCTGAGCGCCGAGGCGTCACGGCCGCCGTCGGCCGATGCGGAGATCGCGTCGCGCAGCAGCCGCCCGAGGTACGGGTCGCGACCCGCCGCGGCCGGATCGAGCGCGGCGAGGTCGACGCGCACGGACGCGTCCTCCGCGCGCAGCGCGTCGATCCGCGCTCCGAGCGCCGCGACGTTCGCGTGCGCCGCCGCCGCCGTGCCGGTCGTCGAGTCGAGGAGCGCGGTCGCGAGCGCGCGGACGGACAGGCCATCCGGAGGCACGGTCGGTCGGAGAGACGAAGTGCCGGCGAGCGCCGCGTCCGCGTTCACCGCGAGCAATGCGACGGCGATCAGGGGCCAGGCGATCGCGGCGATGCGCGCGCGTCGGCGCATGGAGGACCCTTCCTCTAGGTGCGAGGGCGAAGACCCCGGTCTCGGTACGCCACACGATGTGCGGCCGCGGCGTGCCTCGAATGAAGGCGCGCTAAGAGTAGAGGCGCCGACGCGTCGACGGCGTCACATCGCCGGATCGATCGCGCTAGATCGCGAGCTCCATCCCCTCGTAGGCGACGAGGACCTCGAGCGCGCCGGCGCGCTCGCGCGCGAGCTTTTGCGCGCGCTTGCCGACCTCGTCGAGCGCGTCGTCCGAGCGGTCGGGATCGTGGTGGTAGAGGACGAGCCGCCGGACGCCGGCGCGGGCCGCGACGTCGACGGCGCTCGCGATCGTCGAGTGGCCCCAGCCCTTCTTGTAGTCGTCATCCTCGTACTGCGCGTCGTGGATGAGGCAGTCCGCGCCCGACGCGAGCGCGATGACGGGGTTGTCCTTCCCGGAGAAGGGGTCCTCCGTGTCGGTCGCGTAGACGAGCGACCGGCCGTCCGCTTCCACGCGGTACGCGAGCGTGGGCGCGGGGTGATGGAGGAGCGCGCTCCTCACGCGGAAGGGCCCGGCACCGCGCTCGGCCCCGTCCGGGATCTCCTCGATGTCGATCTTCGCCGGCAGCGCGTCGAGGTCGACCGGGAAGAACGGGTCGTCCATCCCCATCCCGAGCAGCTCCTTGACCGGATGCGCGTGCCGCGGCGCGCGGATCCGCAGCGACGTCCGCGGGTCGTACGCCGGGCGGAAGAAGGGGATCCCCTGGATGTGGTCCCAGTGGAGGTGCGAGAGGAACATCTCGAGCGAGAGCGGCCCGTCCGCCTCTTGCGCGAGGTAGAGGCCGAGCTCGCGAAGGCCCGTGCCCGCGTCGAGCACGAGGATCGCGTCCCCACCGTCGCGGACCTCGACGCAGGCGGTGTTCCCGCCGTAGCGCACGGTGCGCTGTCCGGGCGTCGGGATGGAGCCACGCGTTCCCCAGAAGCGGGCCCTCACGAGCCGCTCCCCGCCGACGCCGGACGCGCGCCCTGCTGGTCGCGCTCGGAGAGCTGGGCCGACTCCTGCAGCGACCCCATGCCCTCGTCGCCGGCCTTCGGCCAGGTGGGCTTCAGCTCCTCGAGGGTCGCGAGGAGCTGTGGGAGCGCGCGCTCGACCGCCGCGAAGATCTCCGGGTCGAGGTGCTCGCCGGTCATCGAGCGCATGATCTCGATCGTCTTCTCGATCGGGTACGCCGGCTTGTAGTAGCGCGGCGCGGTCAGCGCGTCGAAGACGTCCGCCGCGGCGACGATGCGCGCGCCGATCGTGATCTGGTCGCCCTTGAGCCCGAGCGGATAGCCCTTCCCGTCCATGCGCTCGTGGTGCTGCGCCGCGATGAGCGGGACGTCGCGCATGTCGGGCGGGAACCGCAGGAATCGGAGGAACTCCCCCGTCTTCTCCGCGTGCGCCTTCATGTACGCGAACTCGGCGTCGTCCAGCTTCCCGGCCTTCTGGAGGAAGCGATCGCGAACGGCGATCTTCCCGTAGTCGTGGAGGAGCCCGGCGGTGCGGATGCGCTCGATCTCCGCGGCCGAGAGGCCGACGGACGCCGCGATGACCTCCGCGTAGCGCGTCACGCGCCGGCTGTGGCCGGCCGTCTGCTGGTCGCGCGCGTCGACCGTCACCGCGAGCGTCTCGACGAGCGACATCCACAGCTGGCGCTGCGCCTCGACGAGCTGCGCGTTCTCGACCGCGACGCCGGCGGAGGACGCGAGCGAGGAGAGCGTGTCCTGGTCGTCGTCGTTGAATGGACCGCCGCGCTTGTTGACCGCCTGGAAGACGCCGATGACCGAGCCGTCGTGCCCCGTCATCGGGAAAGTGAGCAGGGTCCTGGTGTGGTAGCCAGTGCGCCGATCGACGTCCTTGTTGAAGCGCGGGTCGGCGTAGGCGTCGGGGATGTGGATCGCCTTCCCCGTCGCGGCGACCGTTCCGGCGATGCCCGCGCCGAGCGGGAAGCGGATCTCGTCCGCGCCGAGCGCGACCTTCGACCACAGCTCGCCCTTCTCCCGGTCGACGAGGAACACCGTGGCGCGGTCACAGTCGAGGAGCTTCGTCGTGCCCGTCGCGATCTCGCGCAGCAGCGAGGTGAGGTCGGTGACGGTCATGAGCTTTCGCGTGATGTCGAGGATCAGGTCCAGCCGGCCCGCATCGGTGATCCTGCGGCCGGCTGGAGGCTGTGCCTCTCCGGTGCCGGCCTCTCCCGACGCCTCGGTGTCGCGTCTGTCGCCGTCCCGCCGTGGCCCGACCCTACGCTGCGTCGCACGGCGGTCGGGTCCGCTCCGCCGCTGCGCCCCCCGCCGGTCGGCGACCCTCCTGCGCTCGCGGGCGCGGCGCTCGCGCCCCCGCCGGTCGTTGCCACGTCTGCGCTCTCTCTCGTTCACCTCACCCCTCCCTTCGGCGCGGCCCAGTGCTCGAGCACCGGCCCGACCGCCTCCGCGATCCGCTCAATGAGGATCTGGTCGTGCCGCTCGAACGCTCCGCCGCGCTTGTTGAGGACCTGGATCACACCCACCACGGTGCGGCCGTCGGCCGACCAGACGGGCACGGCAAGGATATTCGACGTTCTGTAGCCGGTCATGCGGTCCACGGCCGGGTCGAACCGCGGATCGGCGTACGCCTGGGGAACGTTGATCGTCTCTCCGGTCGCCGCGACGTGACCGGCGAGGCCGCGACCCAACGGAAGGCGGATCTCGACGCCGATGCGCTGCGCGACGGCGGATCGCAGCTCGCCCTGCTCGCGATCGACGACGTACACCGTGCAGCGATCGGCGTCCGTCGCGTGTGAGCAGAGGTCCGTGACCCTCTCGAGGTACGCGTGCCGGTCATGCTCGACGGCGAGGTGACCCAAGGTGACCATGACGAGCATCTCCTTGTCGTCCGTGGCCATCTCGGGTCAGTGGAAGCCCGCGACGGCGGCGCGCCCGACGGGGATCTCGGGCGGCGGGGCCGGGTTGGGGTTCGCGGCGAGGCCGACGCGGTCGACCTGGTAGCACGCGACAGGCTCGTTGCGCCCCTTGACGAAGATCGCGCCGAGATCGATGGCGACGACGTCGTCGCCCAGACGCGCGAGGGTCTCCTTGCTGCACGCGACCTGGTCGCGCCGCGCGATGTCGTTCGACGTGAGGCGCGATGCGACGTTCACCGTGTCGCCGATCACCGTGTACTCCATGCGGCCGTAGGCCCCGAGGAATCCGGCGACCGCGGGACCGGTGTTGATGCCGAAGCCGAATGAGACGTCGGGGCCACCCTTGGCGCGCTCCGAGACGACGAACTTCTGGATCTCGATCGCGCACTCCACGGCCTTGTGCGGGTGGTCGGAGACCTCCACGGGCGCGTTCCAGATGACCATGATGTTGTCGCCGTTGTACTTGTTGACGGTCCCCTGGTACCTGTTCACGACCTCGACCATCCCGTCGAAGTAGCGGTTCAGCGTCGCCATCAGCGTCTGCGGCTCCATGCCTTCGGACAGCGAGGTGAATCCGCGGATGTCGCCGAACAGAACGGTGATCTCGCGCATCTGCCCACCCAGCTGCAGCCCGCCCTTCTCCTCGGTCTCGAGGATCGTGCGGGCGACGGCCGGCGTGACGAAGCGGCCGAACGTCGACTGCGTCCGCGCGACCGCGAGCTGCTCCTCGACGAGGAGGTAGCCGAGGGTCATGACCCACCAGAACACGCTCGGCGGGAGGTAGCCGAGGGACGGCACAGCGACGGGCCCGTTGCCGATGGCGGGCGAGACGGAGCTGATGAACGCGCCGAGCTCGGCGAAGGAGAAGACCGCGAGCATGACGAGCCCGAGCAGGAACCCGACCAGCCGCAGGCGGACGACGAGGAAGATGCCCGCGACCGTGAGGAGGACGACCTCGACGAGGGTGATGAGGAAGCCCTGGTCCGGCACGGGGTAGCGGTTCGTGAAGATCGACTGCGCGGTGTTCGCCCAGATCTCGACGCCCCACATCTTCTGCTGCGCGCTGTTCGGCACGGGATAGTTGTCGGGCTCGGCCGACAGGCCGTGCGCGCCGACGAAGACGGTGCGGCCGAGGATGAGCTCGCGCGGGACCTTGCCGTTGATGACGTCGAGCATCGAGACGACGCAGAACGCGTCCGGCCGGGCGCACGGGACGGCGCCGCCCTGCGACATCGGCTTCACCGCGTCGTGCGGTGGAGCGGCGAAGTACACCCGCGTCGAGCCGCCCGGGGTGAGCGGCACGACGCGATCCCCGAACGCCGCCGTCGGCATGATCAGGTCGTCGCCGCTGATGCGGATCTTGTCGACCTGGCCGCCGATCTGGCGCGAAGCGGTGAGGAGGGCGAGCCCGTAGTACGGCTTCCCGTCGGGTCCCCGGATGACCATCTGCGCCTCGCGGACGCGCGAGTCCGTCTCGGGATTGACGTTGACCGCGCCGAGACCGGCCGCGGCGTCGCGCAGGGCGGGTATCGGGAGCTTCACGCTCGTCCAGGTCTGGGCGTGGCCGCCGTACGTGCCCTCGCCGACGCCCTGCATCGCGAGGTACACGTTGCCGAGGTCCTTGATCGCCGCGGCGAACGCGATGTCCTGCGTCGGGTTGTCGGATGGGTCGTAGAAGGCGATATCGAAGCCGATGGCCTTCGCGTTGAGCGGCTTGAGCGCGTTGAGCAGGTCGACGTAGGCCTGTCGCGGGAGCGGCCAGCGGCCGTACTTCTCCACCGTCGCGTCGTCGAGGGCCACGACCGTCACCTGGTTCTTCACCTTCGCCGGGGCAGCCGTGATGACGAAGTCGTACACCGCCGATTGGAGGTTGTCGTTGAAGTAGCGGGCGTCGACGAAGTACGCCGACAGGAGCGTCGACAGCGCGATGATGGCCGCGAGAACGGCACGCTGGCGGCTCTTCCGGTCGCGGAGCACGCTGCCCTCCTCATCCATCGCGCGGTCCCGGAGGCGAACGGCGCTTAGCCTAGCTCGACCTCTCCCCGCCGTCGCGCCTCGCGAGGCGCGTGAGCACCGCGCGCAGGACCGCGATCGCGCGCGCGTGGTCGTCGAGGCGCAGCCGCTCCATGGGCGTGTGGTCGTAGGCGCTGTCGCCGGGTCCGTACGCGACCATCGGACAGCGCCACGCCGGGGCGAGGATGTTCATGTCGCTCGTGCCGCTCTTCGCGAGCGTGCGCGCGGTACCGCCCGCCTCGGCGATCGAGCGCACGAAGGCGCGCGCGAGCGCGCTCGTGCGCTCCGTCCGCACCGGCTCCTCCGACGCGGCGCGCGTCACCGTCGCGCTCGTGCCCTCCTCGGCGGTCACCGCCGCGCGCAGATCGCGCTCGACGTCGTCGACTGCGGCTCCGGGCGGGATGCGGTAGCCGACCTTGAGCCACGCGCGCTCGACGAGCCCGTCGCTCTCACCCGCGCGGACGCCCTCGAGGCGGCAATCGAGCCGGTCGAACGCACGCGCTCCCCCACGCGCGGCGGCGGCGGCGCGGACGCGCTCCCACACCGCGAGCGCCTCCTCCGTCAGCGTCGGGCCGGGGGCGGCGCCGTGACGCGCGGCGCGCTCGAGAGCGACCTCGGCCACGAGGCGTCCCTTGTACGCGACCGTTAGGCCGTCCCACCCCGACGGCTCGCCGACGACGCAGTGATCGGGCGACGGCAGCGTCGCCCAGTGGCGCGCGCCCGCGCTCGTGGGTGACTCCTCTTCGACGGCGCCCACGACGCTGACGCGCAGGCCGGGGACGGGATCGCTGGCCGCGGAGACGAAGGCGGCGAGCGGGCCCTTCGCGTCGACGGCGCCGCGGCCGACGAGCTCGCCGTCCTCGATGCGAACGGGGAAGATCCCCGGCACGGTGTCGATGTGCCCGAGGAGCACGACGTGGACCGCTCCCTCGCCGATCTCGCCCACCGCGTTGCCGGCCTCGTCGACGCGAGCGCGGAAGCCGCGCTCGCGCATCCGCTCCACCAGCCAGGAAACGGCGCGCGCCTCGTCGCGCGAGATGCTCGGGATCTCCACGAGACCGCGGACGAGGTCGAGGTCGGCGGCGTCGAGGCTCATCGCAGAGCGGCGGCGGTCGCGGCGAGGACGCGCTCGATCTGCTCGGCGCTGATGACCAGCGGCGGCAGGTAGCGCACGACGGTCGGACCGGCGCCGAGGGCCAGAACACCGCCGTCCTGGAGCGCCTTGATCGTCGGTCCGGCGTTCTCCTTCAGCTCGACGCCGCACAGCAGGCCGAGGCCGCGGACCTCGCGCACGCGCGGGCTCTCGATGCCGCGCAGCCCGTCCAGCAGCTGCTCGCCGCGCTCACGCGCGTTCCGCGCGAGGTCGAGCCGGCGCATCTCGCCGATGGCGGCGATGGACGCCGCGCAGGCGAGCGGATTCCCGCCGAACGTCGTCGAGTGCGAGCGCTTGGGGAGGTCCCCGAGGCGGCGCGAGAAAGCCACGGCGCCCATCGGGACGCCGCCGGCGATCGACTTCGCCAGGCAGAGCAGGTCGGGCACGACGCCGTACCGCTCGAGGGCGAACATCGCGCCGGTGCGGCCGAACCCCGTCTGCACCTCGTCGAGGATGAGGAGCGCACCCCGCTCACGGCATATCCGCGCGGCCTCGCGCGCGAACTCCTCCGTCGCGGGACGGACGCCGCCTTCGCCCTGCACGAGCTCGAGGACGAAGGCCGCGGTGTCGGGCGTGATCGCGGCGTCGAGCGCCTCCACCTTGTTGAACGGGATGTGAGCGGTGCCCGGAAGGAGGGCGTCGCCGCCGAGCGCCTCGCGGTACTCGGGTCCCCACGTCGCGGCCAGCGCGCCCATCGTCTTCCCGTGGAAGCCGCGCATGGTCGCGACGATGCGCGCGCGCTTCGTCGTCATGCGCGCGAACTTGAAGGCGGCCTCGACCGCCTCGGTCCCGCTGTTGCACAGGAAGACGCGGTCGAGCTCCGGCGGCAGGATCGCCGCGAGGACGTCGTACAGCTCCGCGCGCCGGTCGTTGTAGAAGAGCTCCGTGCACGAGGCGAGCGCGCGTGCCTGCGCGGCGATCGCCTCCGCGACGGCGGCGTTGCCGTGGCCGAGATTGGCGGAGCCCTGCCCGCCGACGCAGTCGATGTACTCGTTGCCGTCGGCGTCCCACAGCCGCGCCCCTTCGCCGCGCACGATCGCGAGCGGCCGCTTCTGGTAGAGCCCCGAGGTGTGCGCGTCCTCGCGCGTCCGGATGTCCGTCACCGCGCGCCCGCCGCCGCCGCGCCGATGGTCGTGCCGTCACCCGCGAGGGCGCGCGCGACCGCGCGCTCGACACGGCCGGAGGCGATGACGACGCGCGCGACGCCGCCGTCGAGCGCCTCGCGCGCGGCCATCACCTTCTTCTTCATGCGTCCGCCCGCGAGCGCATCGGCCTCGACCGGGGTCGCGGTCGCGACCACGCTCGTCGGATCGTCGACGGAGCGCAGCACGCCGGGCACGTTGGTGAGGATGACGAGGGCGCTCGCGCCGAGGGCGACGGCCACCGCGGCGGCGGCGCGGTCGCCGTCGACGTTGAGCCCTTCCCCCTCGGGCGACAGCGCGAGCGGCGGCAGGACCGGAAGGGATCCGCGCTCGAGCATGTTGCGCAGGAGCGGCACGTCGACCGTCTCCACCTTGCCGGTGTAGTCGTCGCGCAGCATGACCACCTTGCCGGCCTCGACGGCGCGCACGTTCTTCCGCGGACCGGCGAGCGCGCCGAACACGCCGATCGCGGGAGCGCCGGCACGCCGCAGCAGCTCGACGTAGCTGAAGGTCTCGACGCCGAGCGCGGCCATCGCGAAGATCTCGAGCGTCCTCCGATCCGTCCGGCGGCTCTGCTGGCCCGACGGCGAGACGATCGTCCGCGCGGGATGACCGAGCGTGGTCGCGAGGGCGTCGGTCGCGGCCGACGCGCCGTGCACGAGCAGGACCCGCTCGCCGCCCGCGGCCACCGCGGCGACGTCGCGGGCGACCGCGCCGCGGTCGATCCCGGCCGATCCGCCGACCTTGACGACGATCGTCATGGGTGCAGCCCGACGAAGCCGAGGCCGGCGTCCTCGGGGAGACCGAGCGCCACGTTCATCGCCTGGACGCCGTTCCCGGCGGCGCCCTTCACGAGGTTGTCGATGGCGCAAAGCGCGACGACCCGGTCGCCGCGCGCGTCCAGCGCGAACCCGACGTCGGCGAAGTTCGTGCCCGCGAGGAGCTTCGGCTCCGGATAGCGGTAGATCCCGGTGCGCTCCTTCACGATCCGCACGAACGGCTCCTTCGCGTACGCCTCGCGGTAGGCGCGCCACAGGACCTTCTCGTCGGCCACGCTCCTCACCGGCACGTGCGCCGTGGCGAGGACCCCGCGCACGAGCTCGACGCTCGTCACGCTCAGCTGGACACGGCACCCCAGCTCCTGCTCGATCTCGGCGGTGTGGCGGTGGCCGACGGGGCGAAAGCTGCGCACCACGCCCGACCGCTCCGGATGGTGGGAGTCCTCGCTCGCCTCGCGTCCCCCCTCGCTCGAGCCGACCTTGCACTCGATGACGACGGGTCGCTCGCGGTCGATGAGCGACGCGCGAGCGAGCGGGAGGAGCGCGAGGATCGCCGCGGTCGCGTTGCAGCCGGCCCCGGTGACGAGCCGCGCGCCCGCGATCCGCTCGCGGTGCAGCTCGGGGATGCCGTACACCGCTTCGGCGAGCCGCTCCGGGTGCGGGTGCGGCGCGCCGTACCAGACCTCGTAGGCCTTCGGGTCCCGGAGGCGGTGGTCGGAAGAAAGGTCGATGACGAGCGGCGCGCGGTCGCGGAACTCCTCGTAGCGCTGGGAGCCGTTCGGCAGCGCGAGGAAGAGCACGTCGCAGCCGCGGACGTCCTCGTACGGGACGAACGCGAGGTCGGTCCGCTTGCGGAGGTTGGGGTGCGCGGTCGTGACGGGCTTTCCCGCGAGCGACGAGCTTGCCGCGACGACCTCACGGACCTCGGGATGCGCGAGAAGGAGGCGCAGGAGCTCGCCGCCGGCGTAACCCGCCGCGCCGACGATGCCCGCCCGGAGACTCATGCCCGGACCTGCAGCGCCTTCCGGGCGACCTCGAGCGCGTAGTCGACGATCTTGGCGGGGATGTTCAC
>JAGWSB010000003.1 GCA_028876375.1 Chloroflexota bacterium
CGCGCGCAGACGGGCGCTCTCGATGGGTTTGATGATCCCCTTCCAGACGGCCGGGCCGACGATCTCACCGTTGTGCTCCCGCTGTCCTGCGATACGTCCCGAGACGAGAAGCCGGCGGAGGGCCGTTGTGTACCAAGGTCTGCCCGCCGTTGTCCGTATTCCCCTACTGTTCCACTCGCGCACAATCCCGCGGATGCTTTCACCGGCCAGGACGCGTCGCGCAGCGTCGCTCAGCAGCGCTGCTTCGGAAGCGCGGATTGTTGTGCGGTCGTCGTCATAGCCGAACGGGCGGTCTCCGCCACCGCTGACCATGCCACCCTGAGCAAGCTCTTCATGCTTGCGGCGGACGCGCTCTGACTTGTGCTCCGATTCGTGGCGAGCAACTGCACCGGCAATCCGGGCCGTCATTCGGCCCGTGGCCGTCGACAGGTCGTACTGACCCGCCTGCACGGTGAGGATCGGGATGCCAGCGACGTCTACGGCGTCAATGAACTCTTCCAGCTCGCGAGGCGAGCGGTGAAGTCGGTCGGGGTGCCAAGCGAGGACGCCATCCAGCCCGCCGGACTTGATGTCCTCAAGGAGCGTTCGGTAGGCGGGGCGTCGCTTGCCCGAATACGCAGACAAGTCGTTATCGGTGTAGACGCGAGCGACCGACCACCCGGTGCCCCTTGCGAGAGCTCGGCAATCCTCTTCTTGGCGTGCGACGCCAAGGCCGGCGCCTACGCGATCGTCGCTGATCCGGCAGTAGATCGCCGCGTGCTGTGGCCTCGAACGGCCGACCGCTGCAACCGCGCGCCTGATAGACATCCCAGTCGGCCTCCTCTCGTCAGGTAACAAGACGGTAGGCCTGAGTGCGCGAGGCTCACCTCGCCGGGACGTGGCGGGACGCCGCCGCCGACGAGCGCGAGGCGCGACGCGGTGTGGTGCGGCGCCCGGAACGGCCGCGCGGTGAGGAGCGGCCGATCCGGGTCGGTCAGGCCCGCGACGCTGTGGATCGCGCTCGCGAGCAGGACCTCGTCCGGCTCGAGAGGCGGGAGGATGGAGGGCAAGGCGCGCGCGAGCATCGTCTTGCCCGTGCCCGGCGGACCGATGAAGAGCAGATTGTGGCCCCCCGCGGCGGCGATCTCGAGCGCGCGCTTCGGCGTGTCCTGACCCGCGATGTCCGCCAGGTCCACGTCCCACGACGGCTCGCGCGCCGGCGGAGGCACCGGCGCGGGCGCGAGCGTCGCACGGCCCTCCACGTGCTCGACCGCCGCGCGCAGATGTCCAAGAGGGATGGACTCGCTGCCCAGCGCCGCCGCCTCGGGCGCGTTGGCCGTCGGCAGGTACGCGCGGTCGATGCCGTTGTCGCGAGCCCGCAGGATCCGAGGCATGACGCCGCGGATCGGGCGGAGGGCGCCGTCGAGCGACAGCTCCCCCAAGCACAGGCCGTCGATCTCGCGCTCGATCTGGCCGCTTGCCTTGAGGATCGCCAGCGCGATCGCCAGGTCGAAGCCGGTGCCTTCCTTGCGGCGCTCGGCGGGCGCGAGATTGACGACGATGCGGCGCAGCGGGAACTCGAAGCCGGAATTGCGGATCGCCGACCGCACGCGCTCCCGCGCCTCCGACACCGCGGTGTCGGGAAGTCCGACGATCGAGAAATGTGGAAGGCCGTTCGCCACGTCCGCCTCGACCCACACGAGCGCCGTCTCGAGGCCCCACAGCGCACACGTCCGCACCCGCGCGATCCCGTGAGGCGCGTCCACCTCGAGGGCTATCCGATCCGCCGGGGAGCTCAACCGATGCGCTCCTCGCTCCCGAGCGGGTCGTAGTCCTCGTCCCACTCGTCCGAGAGCTCCTCTCTCCAGTTCGACATCGCGGCCGTGAGCGTCCTCCTGGACTCGAGGTAGCGCTGCTCGAGCCGTCGCAGCTCATCCCACGACCCGACCACCCACAGCTTCCGCGCACGGCGCGCTTGTCGCACGAGCAGCTCCCCCTTTTGGAGGCGGGTGACCCACTCCGCGACCGACATGGGGTGGACACGCGTGTCGCGAGCGGCGACGTTCGAGAGCTGCAGCTCGACGACGCTCTTCGGGACGCTGCTCAGAACGATCAGATCGGAGCCGACGCACGGATAGCGCACCGTCGGCGACGAGGTCCGAGTGAGCCAGGCGATCATCGGCTGGGACAGGCGAAGCAGCGTCTTTCGCAGACCCGGGACGTGTCCGCGAGCCTGTCGGATCAGCCTCCCCAGCTCGCTTCCGAGCGGATCGCCGACAACGACGGTGTACGACGTCCGCCCGCCCTGAGTCGCCGCGCGTACCAGGCCCATTTCCACCAGCCACTCGAGCTCCCGGGAAGCGTTCTGGTGGGGCTGCTGCGCCGCGCGCCCGAGCTCGCGGACCCCCCAAGGGTGCGCGTCGTCGAGGAAGAGGGCCGCCAGGACGTCGGCCCTCGAACGGGAGGCTGTGAGGGCCTCAAGGAGATCCATCTGGGTAGGGATCGGAGGCGCATTGCGCGACCGGTCGCCCCGGCCGCCGCTCCCCGAACCTGTTCCCTCGCGCAGCAGCGTGCGGGGAACGGCATCACAGACGTACCACTTGTCCCACGTGTGATGCCGATCAGTTCGATCGGCATCAGGAGTGGGACGATCGTCCCACGTGTGATGCCACTTTCCTCCCCTTCGACCGCGACCGCGGTAGGTGGGGAGAGGGGACAGCCTCACTCGTCGCCTTCCGCCGGGTACATCACCCGTCGATTGCGTCGGCAAGCTGTGCGCGGATACCGCCCGGGCCGACGGTCAACGCCAGGACCGCGATCCGCCACGGCGAGCCGCGCCGGTGATGCACGCCGAGCCAGTTCTCGGCGAGCCGACCGAGACGTACGACCTTGCGCGGCCCGGCCGCCTCGATGGCCGAGACGAAGGACGTCGCGCGCCTGGTCTTGACCTCGACAAAGACGAATCCGCTGCCGTCGTGGCACACGAGGTCGATCTCCCCGAACCGCGTCCGGACGTTCCGGGCGATGATCCGCCAGCCGCGCTCCGCCAGGGCGCGCTCCGCGAGCTGCTCGCCGTGAACGCCCAGCGCGTGGCGCAAGTCGGGCACGCGGAGACGATCGGCACGGCCTTGAAGGTCAGCCGGCGAGCGTCTCCTTCACCACCTCGTCCATGAGCCCGAGCTCCGTCTGCTCGGCGGCGAGGAGCACTCGGACGGTCCCGAAGTCCTGCCGATGGAGCGGCGTCAAGCCGCGTTCCTGGAGGGCGGTACGGTGGTCGATCGTGGGGTAGCCGCAGTTGTGCTCCCAGCCATAGCCGGGATACCGGAGCGAGAGCTTCGCCATGAGCCGGTCACGCGTCACCTTGGCCACGATCGAGGCGGCGGCGATCGCGAACGAGCGCGCGTCGCCCTTCACGATCTCGGTGTGCCGACCGGCGGCGAAGGTGGGGTCGACGATGCGACGGCCGTCGACGATCACGTGATCGAACTCGCCGATCTGCCGGAGAGCGCGCCGCATCGCGAGGTGGCTCGCGTGGTAGATGTTGAGCTGGTGGATCTCGGCCACGGATGCGGCGCCGACGCCCACGCGCACCACGCGGGCGCGGATGACCGGCACGAGCGCCTCACGCTGCCCGCGGCTGAGGACCTTCGAGTCGCGCACCGCGCGAATGAGCCGACACCCCGGCGTCACGAGCACGGCAGCGGCGACGACGGGGCCCGCGAGCGCGGCCATGCCGACCTCGTCGACGCCGACGACCCGGGGGAGACCTTGGTCCCAGAAGCGCTTCTCGAAGGCGAGCGACGGCATTACGCGAGGGAGACTAGCGGCGCTTCTCCCGAAGGGTGGCGGCTTTTCCGACGCGCTCTCTGAGGAAATAGAGGGCCGCTCGTCTCGCGTGGCCGTGCCGCGTGACCTCGATCTTCTCGACGCGCGGCGAGTGGAGCATGAACGTTCGCTCGACGCCGACGCCGCTCGCGACACGGCGGACCGTCACCTGCTCGTCCAGCCCGCCGCCGCGCACCCGCAGGACGGTGCCCTCGAAGTTCTGCAGCCGCTCCCGGTTGCCCTCGATGACGCGCACGGAAACGCGGACCGTATCTCCCGGACGGATCTCCGGGAGATCGGTCTTCATCTGCTCCTGGGCAAGCTGCTTGAGGGCGTCTTCCATCGTCAATGTCATCGTCACGGGGCCGGTCGATCATATCAGATCTAGGGCGTGGACCTCCGCAGCCGGTCGATGATCGTCACGTGGGAGACGCCGAAGTGCTTCGCCAGCTCCCGGATCGTCATGCCGGTCTTGCGCATCCGGTGTACGTCGGCGGCTGTCGGAGCGCGCTGCGCGCCCCGGGCGGGGCGCATCCGAACGCCGGCGTCGCGCAGGCGCGCGCGGACGGTGGCGGGCGACATCCCGAATCGCGCGGCGATGCGATAGGACCCTATCCCGGACCGATAGGCCCGGATGAGCTCGTCGTCGCCGACGCGGGCGCGCGGCGTCACGGCCCGCGGCAGGCGGGCTCGCTCCTCCGGCGTCAGGTCGGCCGATGCGAGCAGGTCCGGTCGGCGCTCCGCCGTCCGCCTGATCGACTCGGATCGTCGCCACTCCGCGATCGCCTTGTGGTCGCCGGACAGCAGCACCGGGGGCACGCGGCTTCCCTCGTGCTCGACCGGCCGTGTGTACTGCGGACCCTCGAGCAGGCCGCCGGTGTGCGACTCCTGCTCGAGCGACGCCGCCTCGATGACCCCGGGCACGAGGCGCACCACGGCGTCGACGACCACCATCGACGGCAGCTCGCCGCCGGTGAGCACGTAATCGCCGATCGACAGCTCTTCGTCGACGTCGCGCTCGACGACGCGCTCGTCGACGCCTTCGTAGTGCCCCGCGACGAGGACGAGGTGCGTGAGCGCGGCGAGCCGCCGGGCCGTCGGCTCGTCGAAGCGTCGCCCCTGCGCCGAGAGGAGGACGACGTGGCCGTCGCCGCCGCGGACCGAGCGGATCGCGCGGCTCAGCGGCTCCGGCCGCATCACCATCCCCGGCCCGCCGCCGTAGGGGGTGTCATCGACCGTCCGATGCCGGTCGGTCGCCCAGTCGCGGATGTCGTGTACGTGGACGTCGACGAGCGCCGCGTCCTGCGCGCGCTTCAGGATGCTCTCCCCGAAGGGCCCCTCGAACATCCGCGGGAACAGGGTGAGCACGTCGACGCGCATCACGCCTCCTCCTGCGGCGCGAGAACGATGCGTCCGGCGGCGAGGTCCACCTCGCGGACCACGGACTCGAGCATCGGGAAGAGCATCTCTCGCTCGCCGTCGCTCACGACCAGCACGTCGGCGCCGCCGGCCCGCAGGATCTCGCGCACCTCTCCGAGGCGCTCTCCGCGAACGGTCAACGCCTCGAGGCCGATGAGGTCGTCCCACAGGTACTCGCCTTCGCGCCGGACCGCCGCGCGCGCCACGCGCAGCGCACGGTCGCGCAGCCTCTCCGCCGCGTCGCGGTCGACGATGCCCTCGAACGCGACGATCGGCGCGTCGTCCGTCCCGCGCACGGAGGCGACGCGGAGCGTCCCCTGATCGGTCCGAAGGACGGAGCCGACGCGAAAGCGCTCGGCGACGCGGTCGGTCATGGGCTCGACGCGTACTTCGCCACGGACGCCGTGCGGCGCGCGCACGACGCCGACGACGATCTCAGTCGATCTCGAGGTCGACCTTCGCGCCATCGCGCGTCGCCACCACCTTCAGCAGCGCCCGGACGGCCTTCGCCATCCGGCCCCCGCGGCCGATGACCTTGCCGACGTCCGGCTCGCCGACGCCCAGGTGGAGCTTCAGGATGTCGTGGTCCGTCGTCTCGGTGACGACCACGGCGCTGGGGTCCTCGACCAGCTGTCGAGCGATGTGCTCGAGGACCTTTCCCTCGCGCGTCTCGGTCATCGGATGACCGGCGGGACCTCGGCGTCGGGGATGCCGGCCTTCACGAGAAGATCACGCGCGGTCTCGGTCGGCTTGGCGCCGGTCTTGAACCAATGCTTCGCGCGGTCGAGGTCGACGACCAGCTCGACGGGCTCGCGGCGCGGGTCGTAGTGGCCGAGCGTCTCGATGAAGCGGCCATTGCGGGGCGCGCGGGAGTCGGCCACGACCAGCCGATACGTCGGCTGCTTCGTCTTCCCTTGGCGGCGCAGGCGGATATGTACGGACACAGCTACCTCCGGAGAGGTAAATGGTACGGCAGGCGCCCACCCTTGGCCATTCCGCCCAGCTGCTTCATCAGCTTCTTCATCTCCTCGAACTGCCGGAGGAGCTGATTGACGTCGGCGACCGTCGTCCCGGAGCCGCGGGCGATCCGCTTCCGCCGGGAGCCGTTGATGGTCGACGGATCGGCGCGCTCGCCGCGGGTCATCGACGAGATGATCGCCTCGACCTTCTTCAGCTCCTTCTCCGCCTCGGGGCCGCTGGGCATCTGCTTCGCCAGCTGCCCCATCCCGGGGATCATCTTGATCAGGTCGCCGATCGACCCCATCTTCTTGAGCTGCTGGAGCTGCTTGTAGAAGTCGTCGAGCGTGAAGCGCGCCTCGAAGAGCTTCTTCGCCTGCTCCTCGGCCTCCTTCTGGTCGACGACCTCTTGCGCCTTCTCGACGAGCGTCACGACGTCGCCCATGCCGAGGATCCGCTGCGCGAGCCGGTCGGGGTGGAAGACCTCGATCGCGTCGAGCTTCTCGCCCGTCCCCAGGAGCTTGACCGGTATCCCGGTCGCGGCGCGGATCGACAGCGAAGCGCCGCCGCGCGCGTCGCTGTCGACCTTCGCGAGCACGAGGCCGGTGATGGGCAGGCGCGCGTGGAACGCGGTCGCCGCGTCGACGGCGTCTTGTCCGGCCATCGCGTCGACGACCAGAAGGATCTCGTCCGGTTGCGTCGCGGCGACGATGGACTCGACCTCGGACATCATCGCCTCGTCGATGTGGAGGCGGCCGGCCGTGTCGACGATGACGGTGTCCCCGCCCTCCAGCGGTACGTTCTTCGGATCCGCGCGCCGAACGGGTACGCCGAGCTGCTTCCCCAGCGCCTCGAGTTGATCCATCGCCGCCGGGCGGTGGATGTCCACGGTGACGAGCACCGGCTTCCGCCCCTGCTTGCGAAGGAGATTCGCGATCTTCGCCGAGCTCGTCGTCTTGCCGGACCCCTGCAGTCCGACCATGACGATGACGGTCGGCGGCGTCGCGGCGCGCGCCAGCGGCGAGGCCTCTGTGCCGAGCATCTCGACGAGGGCATCGTGCACGATCTTCACGACCTGCTGCGCGCCGGTGACGCTCTGGATCACCTGCTGGCCGATCGCCCGCTCGCGCACCGTCGCGACGAGCTGCTTGACCACCTTGAAGCTCACGTCGGCCTCGAGCAGCGCGACGCGCACGTCGCGCAGTGCCGCCTCGAGGTCGGCCTCCGTCACTCGCGGGCGTCCCTGCAGCGTCGCGAACGTCGCGGTCAGACGATCTTGGAGCTGCTCGAACATCAGGGACGCCCGAGCATAGCCGCGACGTACGCGCGCGCATCCATCGGGACGAGGTCCTCCGCCTTCTCTCCCACGCCCAGCCAGCGGACGGGCAGCCCCAGATCGTTCGCGATGGCGAAGATCGCGCCTCCCTTCGCGGTGCCGTCGAGCTTCGTGACGACGAGGCCCGTCACCTTCGCCGCCTTGGTGAACTCGCGCGCCTGCACGATCGCGTTCTGTCCCTGCGTTCCGTCGAGGACGAGAAGCACCTCGTCCGGCGCGCCCTCACGCGCGCGGCCGGCGACGCGGACGACCTTCTCGAGCTCGTCCATGAGATGACCCTTGGTGTGCAGCCGGCCCGCCGTGTCGGCGATGACGACGCTGTTCCCGCGCGACCGCGCGGCCTGGATCGCGTCGAACACGACCGCGGCCGGATCGCCGCCGGGCCGGCCGCTGACGATCGGCAGCCCCGTCCGTCCCGCCCAGCTCTCGAGCTGCTCGATCGCCGCGGCGCGGAAGGTGTCCGCCGCCGCCAGGAGGGGCGTCGCGCCCTCGTCGCGCATGCGCTTCCCGAGCTTCGCCGCGGTCGTCGTCTTGCCGCTCCCGTTGACGCCGACGACGAGGATCACCCGCGGCGTGCCGCCCGCCGCCGGCGGCGCCGGCGGGATGACCGCGACGAGCGCGTCGCGCACGGCGTCGAGCACCTTGGGGACCGTCGTCGCCCGTCCCTCGGCCACGACGTCGCGCACCTGCAGCATCACCGGGTCGACGAGCGACACGGACAGATCCGCTCGGAGGAGCGCCTCCTCGAGGCGATCGAGCCACTCGTCGCTGACGGGCTCCTCCTCCGGCTTACGGAACGCGCCGAAGAGCCGGGAGATGAGGCCGCCTCTCGTCTTTTCGAGGCCCTGCTCGATGCTCATGCGCCGGCGGCGCGACGAGCCTCCGAGAGCTTCATCGAGATCACCTTGGAGACGCCGCCCTCGTCCATGGACACACCGTACATGGTGTCGGCGGCCTCGATCGTCCCGCGGTTGTGCGTGATGACGATGAACTGCGTGCGGTCCGTCAGCTCGCGCAGCGCTTCGGTGAACCGTCCGACGTTGCGCTCGTCGAGCGCGGCGTCGACCTCGTCGAGGACGCAGAACGGCGCGGGCCGCACGCGAAGGATGGCCAGGAGAAGAGCGACCGCGGTGAGCGCGCGCTCGCCCCCGGACAGCTGGGTGAGGCTGCCGATGCGCTTCCCGGGCGGCCGCGCGACGATGTCGATCCCGACGTCCTCGGGATCCGCGCTCGTGCGCAGCCGCGCCTCGCCGCCGTTGAACAGGCGCTGGAAGAAGATCCCGAACTCGTGGTCGACGGCCTGGAGCGTCGTCGAGAACTGCTCCGCGATCGTCGTCGCGAGCTCCTCGGCGAGGGCGCGGAGGTCGGCGATCGCTTTCTCCAGGTCGTCCTTCTGCGTCGTGAGGAAGTCGTGCCGCTGGCCGATGTCCGCGAGCTCCGTCGCCGCCAGCGGGTTGACCGGCTCGAGCGAGATCAGCTTCCGCCGCAGACGCTGGAGGTCGCGCACGACGTTCTTCTCGTCGACGGGACCCTCGTCCTGGGCTTCGAGGCTCTCCGGGTCGGGCAGCGGCTCGTCGTCCGCCAGCCCCAGCTCCGCTCTCACCTGCTCTTCCAACAGCCGCAGCGCGCCGCTCGCGCGCTCTTCCTCGACGGCGAGCTTGGACCGCTCCCCGCGCAGCTCGGCGAGCCGCTCCCGCGCCCGCGCGAGCCGCTGCTCGGACTCGCGGCGCGACCCTTCCGCGGCCAGCGCGCGCTGCCGCGCGATCTCGGCCGAGCGCTCCGCCTCGCGCGCCTGCGCCGACGCGACGCCGAGCTCGTTCTGCGCCGCCGCGAGGCGCGCCCGCGCGTCGCGCTCCTGCTCCTCGAGCGTGCGCGCGCGCTCGTCCTCGTCGGCGATGCGCTTCTCGGTCGCCGCGATCTGCTCGTCGAGCGTGTCCCGCAGCCGCACCAGCGACGCGCGCCGCTCCTCGCTCGTCGCCGCCTCGAGCCGCGCGTCCTCGGCGCTCTTCGTCGCCGTCGCGTGCGCGTCGAAGGCGGCGCGCTCGATCGCCTCAGCCGCCGCGACGTCGGCGGAGCCTTCCGGCACGTCGATGTGGATCCGCTCGACGAGCTCCGCGAGGGCGCGCCCCGCGCCGCTGATGTGCACGACGCCGCCGCTCGCGACGAAGCCGTCCTTCGTCACGCCGATGCCCCCGTTCCGCGCGACGGCGAGCGCCGTGCGACGGTCGGGCGCGAGGGTGACGTTCAGGGCTCCGGTGTCGTCCGGCAGGAACACGGACACTCCGCGCACGCGCAGGTTGAGCACGGCGGCGTGGGTCGACGCGGTGGCCATGCCCTCACCGAACTCGCTCGCCCACTTCACGCCGGCCGGAAGCTCACCCTTCAGCTCGCGCTCGACGGCCGCGACCGCCTCGCGCAGCTCGGCCGCCTGGCCGCGCAGCAGCGTCTCGACGCGCTGCGCCTGCGCCTCGGCCAGCGCGACGCGCGTGCGCGACGCCTCCTCCTCGGCGACGCGCGCGGCGTCGGCGGACTCGCGCGCCCGGCGCGCGGCCGCGAGCGCCTCTTCGTCGTGGCCGCTCCGCTTGGCGCGGAGCTGCGCGAGCTCGCCGGGCAGGGTCGCAAGCGCGTGGCGCGAGCGCTCGCGCTCATGCGCGACGGCCTCGATGCTCGCGCCCGTGGCGGCGATCCGCTCGCGCACCGCGGACTCGGCGGCGAGCGCGTCCGAGAGGCCGATGCGCCGCTTCTCCTCTTCCTCACGGGCCTCGCGCAGCTCCTCGTCGCTCACGGCGCCGGCGGAGCCGATCTCGTCGATCCGATCCTCGAGGCGGCCGACCTCGGCGTCGGTGCTCGCGAGCTTCGCGACGAGCTCGGCGCGCGTCTTCGCCGTCTCGCCGAAGGAGCTGCGGTACCAGCGGATGGCCTTGCGGCGCAGCTCGTTGCGGATGGTCTCGTACTCCTGCCACTTCGCGGCCTGCTCGCGCAGCATCTCCACCCGCGGCCCGATCTCGCGGAGGATGTCGACGACGCGCACGAGCTCGGCCTCGGCGCCCTTGAGGCGCTGCAGCGCGTCCTCCCTTCGCTCGTGCAGCCGCCGCACGCCGGCCGCTTCCTCGATCACGAGCCGCCGCTCCGAGGGACGCAGCGCGAGCACCTGGTCGACGAGGCCCTGCCCGATGAAGGTGAACGGGTTGTCGGCGAGGTTCGCGCCGGCCAGCAGCTCCTCCATGTCGCGCAGGCGCACGCGCGCGCCGTTGATGAGGTACTCGGATTGGCCGTCGCGATAGATGCGCCGTCCGATCTCGACCTCCGTGAAGTCGATGGGCAGGCGCCGCGACGTGTTGTCGACGTGGAGGATGACCTCGGCCATGCCGAGGCTGCGCCGCGTCTCCGAGCCGCCGAAGATGAGCTCCTCGCTCTTCTTCGCGCGCAGGTGGCGCGGGTTCGTCTCGGCGAGCACCCAGCGGATCGACTCGCCGAGCACCGACTTCCCCGAGCCGTTCGGGCCGATGATCGCGGTGATGCCGGGCGCGAACTCGATCGTCGTCTTGTTCATGAACGACTTGAACCCGACGATCGTCGCCGTGCGGAGCACCGCGCCGGGCCGCGCGCCGCCCTCGATCACCCGCAGCTCATTCGTCACGCTTCAACTCCTCCAGAAGCCTCGCGGCCGCCTGTTCTTGCGCCGCTTTCATCGAGCGTCCCGCCCCGGTCGCGGCCTTGCCGGCGATACGAGCCTCATAGACGAAGCGCGGGGGCTGATCCACGTCGGCGGACTCCAGCTTCACGTACTCGGGCATCGCTCCGAACCGATCCTGCGTGAGCTCCTGGAGCTCACCTTTCGGCGAACGTCGAAGGGGTTGTTCGAGGAGCGGGCCGAGCGTTGAACGGACGAACGATCGCGCGGCCTCGAAGCCGCCATCGATGTAGACGGCGCCAACGACGCTCTCGAACAGACGGGTCGTGAATCCGTAGCGGGGTTCGTTGACCCCCACGCCCTTCCCCAGTCGGGCGCGTTCCATGAGGCCGAGCTGATCGCCGACACGCGCGAGCGCGACGCGAGAGACCACCTGGGCGCGTCTTTCGGTCAGCTCACCTTCGGCCGCGTCCGGGAACTTCCTGAACAAGTCGTCCGCCACCACGAAGTCGACGACCCCGTCGCCCAGGAACTCCAGGCGTTCGAAGCTTTCGATCGGCGGCTCGGCGGCCTCCGGCAGGTAGGACGTGTGCGTCAAGGCTGCCTGCAGCAGCCGCTCGTCCCTGAAGCGATATCCGGCGACGTCGTTATCCATGTCCTCCGCTGCATGCAAAGAGGCAGCCGCCGAAGCGGCTGCCTCCCCTATTCGCTTGTGACGCTGCGCCCAGTCTAGGCCCCGGTCTTCTCCTCGATGTATTCCATGGCGTCGCCGACGGTCTTGATCTTCTCCGCCTCTTCGTCCGAGATCTCCATCCCGAACTCCTCTTCGAGGCTCATGATCAGCTCGACCAGGTCGAGCGAGTCGGCGTTGAGGTCGTCGACGAAGGACGCCTCCGGCTTGACCTCGGCCTCATCCACGCCGAGCTGCTCGACGATGATCTTCTTCAGACGCTCGTAGGACGGTCCCTCCGCCAACTGGTCCTCCTCAAAGCGACGGGCGGATGTGCCCGTGTTGCCGCGCAAGTGTCATCGTCGAGGCGGAATGCGTCAATTCCGGGGCCTCGCGGTCCTCGTCATCGCCCTCGCGGCGCTGGGAGCGGCACTCCTGGCGACCCGCGCCGAGACGCCGCCGGTCACCATCGTCTCGCCGTCCCCGACCGCCACGCGGACGGCGATCGCGACGCCGACGACGCCGCCGCCCAGCGCGACGCCGTCGCCCTCGCCCACCCCGTCACCGACGCCCGCGCCGTCGCCGACGCCGTCGAAGACCTTCCTCGTGCAGCTGAAGGTCGAGGGCTATTCGGCGCCGGCGACGGTGACCGCGACGACGATGCCCATCGCTACGGGGACGACGCGCTTCGTCCTGACGCTCGCCTACGCCGCCCCGCCGCCGTCGCACGCGGTCCCGGCGTTCACGGTCGACCCGGCCGCGGACGGCACGCTCAGCGTGACCGTGCCCGGTGGAACGCCCGCGAGCCTCCGCTTCAGCGTCCCGGGCTTCCCGCTGTGGCGCGCGATGGTCGTCTTCGACCCGACGCGCATCGAGATCGACGCCGGAGCTCCGCCGGGCGGCGTGTCCGACGACGGCAACACCGCCGTGTACGCGCCGGTCCGCGGCGCGCAGGTCGGCCGCACGTTCCACCTGAGCGGCGCCGTTCGCGCGTTCGAGGCGACGTACCTCTGGCGCGTCGTCGACACCAACGGCGCGGTGGTCGCCGCCGCGCCCGCGACGGCGAGCATCGGGACGAGCCCGCTCTGGGGCGCGGCCGAGACGGACGTCACGCTCCCGGCGAGCGTCTCGGGGAACGTGACGCTCGAGGTCTATCAGGTGAGCCCGAAGGACGGCAGCCAGATCTCGATCGTGGCGGTGCCGCTGGTCGTGCGGCCCTAGCCTCCGACGGCCGTCGCGAGGACGCCGTTGACGAACTTCGCCGACGCCTCGGAGCCGAACAGCTTCGCCAGCTCGACGGCCTCGTCGATGATCACGCTGGCCGGCGCGTCGCCCGCGTAGCGCAGCTCGTACAGCGCGATGCGCAGGACGTTGCGGTCGATGCGCGGCATCTGGTCGATGGGGAACTCCGGCGCGAGCTCGGCGATCTCCTCGTCGAGCTCCTTGCGGTGGTCGAGGACGCCGCGCACGATGTCCCACGCGAACGCGCCCGCCTGCTCGTTGAGGCCGGCGCGGAAGACGCCGCGCTCCCACGTCGCCTGCGCGTCGGCGCCGCGATTGAGGTCGACCTCGAAGAGGGTCTGCAGCGCGAGGCGGCGCGCGGGATGGCGCCCGCCGCGCGGAGGCCGCTGCTTCACGCGGCGACGCCGAGGGCGGCGATGAGCCCCGACGCGATCGACCGCTCCGCGACGTCGATCGCGAGCTTGAGCATCCGCGCGCGCGCGCGGCCGTGCGTGACGACGGACACGCCGTTCACGCCCAGGAGCGGGGCCGAGACGTACGGCTCGTAGTCCATGCGCGCGCGGAAGCGGCGGATGCCCGGGAGCGCGACGAGCGCGGCGACCTTCCCGCCCGCGCCGCCGAAGATGTCGCGGCGGATCCCCTCGGTCATGACGTCGAGGACGCCCTCCATCGCTTTCGCGACGGTGTTCCCGGTGAAGCCGTCGGTGACGACGATGTCCGTCGTGCCGTGGAGGATGTCGCGCCCCTCGACGTTGCCGTAGAAGCGGATGTCGGCCGCGCCGCGGAGCAGCTCGTGCGCCTCGAGCTGAATGCGTCCGCCCTTCTCCGGCTCCTCGCCGACGTTGAGGAGCCCGACGCTCGGGCTCGGGACGCCGTGGACGCGCTCCATGAAGCGCGACGCCATGCGCGCGAACTGGAGGATGTTCTGCGCCGTCGCGTCCATCGTCGCGCCGGCGTCGAGGAGGCAGGCGGGGCCGCCCTTCGTCGTCGGCAGCATCCCGCACAGCGCCGGGCGGTCGATGCCGCGCACGCGGCCGAGGATCAGGAGCGCCGCGGCCATCGTCGCGCCGGTGTTGCCCGCCGACACGACGCCGTCCGCCTTGCCCTCGCGAACGAGGCGCGTCGCGACGGCGATCGACGTGTCGCCCCGCCGGCGCAGCGCCGCCCCGGGGTGCTCGCCCATCTCGACCACCTCGGTCGCGGGCTCGACGCCGATCCCGTCGGAGGCGTGGAGGCGCGCGGGGTCGCCGACGAGGACGATCTCGGCCGCGCCGCCCGACGCCCGGTACAACAGCGCGCCCCGGACGATCTCGTCCGGGGCGTGGTCGCCACCCATGGCGTCGACGGCGATGCGCATCGGCCTAACAGGCTAGGCCGGGCCGGGGGCCGCCCTCTTCGTCTTGATGGTGATGACCTGACGGCCGCGGTAGGTCCCGCAGCGAGGGCAGGCCTCGTGCGGCTTCTTGAGCGTGCGGCACTGCGGGCACGGCGCCAGCTCGACCTTCGAGAGGGCGAGGTGGCTCCGGCGCTTGCCCTGGTTCGCGTGGGAATACTTCTTCTTCGGATGTCCAGCCATGCCCTTAGTCTTTCACATCCTTCAGCTTCTCGAGCGCGGCCCAGCGCGCGTCGGGCGCCGGCTCGTGGTCGTGGGGACGCTCGTTGAGGTCCTCCCCGCAGACGGGGCAGAGGCCCCTGCAGCCCGGGCGGCAGAGCGGCGCCTGCGGCGTCGCGAGGATGACCTCCTCGCGGATGAGCGGCGTGAGGTCGATGAGGAAGTCCGAGCCGATGGTCTTCGCGTCGCGCGGAGCTGAGGGCATCGGCGCGCCCGTCTCGACGCGCTCCGTCGCGTAGTACTGCTCCGCGAAGCGCGCGGCGACGGGAGAGTGGATCGGCCGCAGGCAGCGCACGCACTGCTGCGCGACCTCCGCGCGGACGCCGCCCTCGAGGTACGCGCCGGGGTCCGTGTGCGTCGCCTTGATGTCCGCGTCGAACGCCGTGATGTCGGCGTCGAGGAGCCCCGCGTTGTCACCGCGCGGATCGACCGGCGACTCCTGCACGTGCAGATCCATGTGGTCGCCGACCGACTGCTTCAGCAAGGGCGCGACGCTGACCTTCACCGGTCACGCCTCCGCCGGCGCGGCCTTTCGCTCCTCCAGTACCTCGAGGCTCTTCCGCACGACCCCGAGCGTCTTCTCGAGATCGCCCTGGAGACGAAGGAGGACGTCGGACGCGTACTGGTCCGCTCCACGCATCGTCTCCTCCGCGCGCTGCTCCGCGCGCCCGGCGATGTCCTCGGCGCGCTTCTCGGCCTCCGCCAAGATGGCTTGATCCTGCAGGAGGAGTGCCGCCTGCTCCTGACCCGCGGCGATGATCCGCTCGGCCTCCTCGCGCGCATGGCCGAGCACGCGGTCGGTCTCCTGGATCGTGCGCCGTGCCTGGCGCACCTCTTCCGGGATGGCGACGCGGAGCTGGTCGATGAGGTCGAGGAGCGCGGCCTGCTCGAGGATCACCTGATCCGTCATCGGGACCTTGCGAGCGTGTACGACGAGGGATTCGAGCCGCTCCACCAGGAACTGCATGTCCACCCTGGGTCCCTCCCTCAGCTCGGTCGCGGGGCATCGTATCGCAGCAGGAGGAGCGCCTCCTCCCCGATCTCCTTGGTCCGCTCCACCGCGGCGTCCGCGGGGATCGCCGGAAGATGCTTGCGCAGCACACGAGCGACCACGAGCGCGCCCGGCGCGAGGCCGGCGCGGAGCCCGGGGCTGCGCAGCGTCGCGGAGAGGCCGGCGACGTCGGCGAACGGCGGGTCGCAGAACACGAGATCGAACGGCCCCGCGGGCGCGCCGCCCAGGAATGCCCCGACGTCCCGCGCGACGACGGTCGACCGCCCCGCGAAGCCCGTCGACGCGAGGTTGCGGCGGAGCGCGGAGAGCGCCCCGCGGTCGCGCTCGACGAAGGTCGCGTGCTCCGCGCCGCGGGAGAGGGCCTCGATGCCCAGCGTCCCCGCGCCGGCGTAGAGGTCGAGCACCCGCGCTCCCGCGAGGAGAGGCTCGAGGACGGCGAACAGGCTCTCGCGGATCCGCTCGGTCGCCGCGCGCGTGACGCTCGCCGGCGGGGCGACGAGCGCGCGGCCCTTCGCCTCGCCGGCCACGACGCGCATCGTCCTAGGCGAAGGCGTAGCGCTCCCAGAGCTCGTCGACGGCATCGCGCAGGCCGCGGTGCTCCGCCCGCTCGAGATCGGGATCGGCGGCGACGACCCGGTCCGCCTCGCCCGAAGCGTCGTCGAGGAGGCGGGGGTCGATGTCCGTGAGGTCCACGACGCGCAGCTGATCGGCGAAGCCGCTCTGCTCCTGCCCGAGGAACTGCCCCGGCCCGCGCATGCGCAGGTCGCGCTGCGCCAGCTCGAACCCGTTCAGGAGCCGATCGGTCCCGTCCTTCTCGACGCGCTCGCTCATCGCGCGCAGCCGGTCGGAGTCGCTCTGCGGGCTGACGAGGACGCAGAACGCGCGCTGTCCCGCGCGCCGCCCGACGCGGCCGCGCAGCTGGTGGAGCTGCGCCAGCCCGAAGCGCTCGGCGCCCAGGACGACCATGACCGTCGCGTTCGGGATGTCGATGCCGACCTCGATGACCGTCGTCGCGACGAGCACGTCGATCTCGCCGTCGCGGAAGCGCGACATGACCGCGTCGCGATCCTTCTGCGGCATGCGGCCGTGGACGAGCCCGACGCGCACGTCGGACAGCGCGCCGCCGCGCAGGTCGTCGTACGTCTCGACGGCGCTCGGCTGCCACGCCTGCTCGAACAGCGTCTCCCGCTCCTCGTCGGCCGGGTCGATGCGCGGGCACACGACGAACGCCTGCTGCCCGGTGCTCACGAGGCCCTTCACCCACGGCCAGACCTTGGGGAGCGCGTCGGGGGTGCGCACCTCCGTCCGGATCTCGTTGCGGCCCGCCGGCATCTCGTCGAGGACGGAGACGTCGAGATCCCGGTTGAGCGTCTGCCACAGCGTCTGGGGGATCGGCGTCGCCGTCGTCAGCAGGACGTGGGGGTAAGCGCCCTTCTCGCGGAGCGTCGCGCGCTGCTCGACGCCGAAGCGGTGCTGCTCGTCGACGATGGCGAGCGCGAGCCGGGCGAAGCCGACGCCCTCCTGGATCAGCGCGTGGGTGCCCACGACGACGTCGAGCTCGCCGCGCTGCAGGCCCTCGACGATCCGCGTCCGCTCCGCGGCCGGGGTGCTCGAGCTGAGCCGGGCGACCGTCGGACCGCCGCGCGCGAAGAGCGCCTCGAGCGTCGCGTAATGCTGGTCCGCGAGGAGCTCCGTGGGCGCCATCAGCGCCGACTGCATGCCGCAGCGCGACGCGATGCGCATGGCGAGCGCGGCGACGACCGTCTTCCCCGATCCGACGTCGCCCTCCAGCAGGCGCGACATGGGGACCGCGCGCGCGAGGTCGGCGCGGATCTGCGCCAGGGCGCGCCGCTGCGCGCCGGTGAGCGCGAAGGGCAGGTCGCCGACCCATCCGTCGAGGACGCCGTCGTCCACCGTCAGCGGGGCCGCCTTCGCCTCGGCGATCCACCGCGCGCGCCGCTGCGCCGTGGCGAGCTGGAGGATGAGCAGCTCGTCGAAGGCGAGCCGGCGCCGGGCGCGGAACAGCTCCGGCGGCGCGTCGGGAAAGTGCACCTGCCGGAGCGCGTCGGCGATGGCCGGCAGCTCCTGGCGCTCGCGGACCTCGGGCGGGAGCGGATCGGTCACGAGCGCGAGACGCTGCGACGTCACGAGCGAAAGGAGCCAGCGCCGCAGGTAGCCCTCCTTGAGCCCCTCCGTTAGGCGGTACACCGGGACGATGCGCGCGGTCTGCACCGCCTCGCGATCCGCCGGCTCCAGCGTGGGATTGGTGAACGAGAGGCCCTGCCCGAACCACTTCGGCTTGCCCGAGATGCGGACGGTCTGCCCCTCCTGTACGCGCTGGCGGATGAAGGCGTTCCCGAACCAGACCGCCTTGTGCCGCGAAGGCGCGCCGCTCTCGTCCCGCAGCTCGATCTCCGTGCGCGGCGGTCCGCGCCGCCCGGGGATCGTCGCGACGTGACCGATCGTCGCGACGACCGTCTGCTCGACCTCGGGCCGCAGCGACCGCAGCGGGACGACCTTCGAGTAGTCCTCGTACCGGAAGGGGAGGTGCCACAGCAGGTCCTCGACGGTGCGGATGCCGAGGCGATCGAGCAGCTTCGCGGAATCTTCGCCGACGCCGCGCAGTCGCTGGACCGGCTCGGCGAGGGCCGAGCTACTCCGCCTGGACGATGTACGGGTAGTGCGGCTGACCGCCACGCCGGACCTCCACCTCCGCGCCCGCGAGCTCTTCGCGCAGCCGCTCCGCCGCGCACTCGGCGTCGGCGTCGCTCACGTCCGCGCCCGTGTAGAGCGTGGCGATCCCGACGCCCTCGAGCCCGCGCACGGCCTCGGCGAGGACGTCGAGGGCGTCGCCGCCGTTGGCCACCAGGCGCCCGTCGAGGAGCGCGATGGCGTCCCCGGCGCGCACGCTCCGGCCATCGATGATCGCGTCGCGCGTCGCGTGCGTCACCTCGACGCCGTGGGCGGCCTCGGCCGCCTCCCTCATCCGCGCGCCGACCTCGTCGGCCGGACGCATCGGATCGAAGGCGACGAGGGCGGCCATCCCCTGGGCCACGCTCTTCGTTTCGAGGACGCGCACGGTCGACACGGCCTCCTTGGCCGCCTCGCGGGCGCCCAGGATCACGTTCTTGTCGTTCGGCAGCAGCAGCACCGTGTGCGCATTCGCCTCGGCGATCGCGGCGATGAGCTCTCCCACCGACGGATTCATGCTCGCGCCGCCGCGCAGCGGCACGGCGTAGAGGGAGCGCGCGATGTCGGCGAATCCGTCGCCGGGAACGACCGCGATCGCCGCGAGCGGGCGCGGCGGCGAGCGCAGGACGATGCCCGTCGCGCGCTCGTGCTCGGCGACCATGGCGTCGAAGTCCTCGACGAGGAGGTCCTCGACGGCGCCGGCCGTTTCGCCGACGGCGATGACCGTCTCCGGCTTCGCCGCGTGCGCGTGCACCTTGAGGAGAGCGTCGTCGCCGACGACGAGCACGCTGTCCGCGCCGGCGTCGAGCATCTCGCGACGCAGCTCCTCGGCCGGACGCCGCGGCGACGCCACGAGGTACTGCACGCAGTGCCCGCCCGTCCACGCCGCGACCCCGGAACCGGTGGCGACCGCGCCCCGCGCGCCGCGCCGCCGCAGCGTCGGCGCCGGCACCGCCGCGCGCGGATCGACCGCCTGGAGCGCTCCGACGAGGAGCAGCCAGATCCCGTAGGCCCCGGCGTCGACGACGCCGGCGGCCTTGTTCATGGGGTTGTCCTCCATCGTCCGCGCCAGGGCGTCCGCTCCGGTCTCGACGGCGCTGCGGAGCACGACGGCGATGTCGTCCTGGGTGCCGCAGCGCTCGTGGATCTCGGCGCACAGCGAGAGCATCGTGCCGCCCGCGGGCCGGTCGACCGCGGCGAAGGCGTTGACGTGCGCGCGCGCGAACGCGTCGCGCAGCTCGGCCGGCCCGGCGGTCTGCGCCTCGGCGAAAGCCTCGGCGAACCCGCGCAGGATCTGCGACAGGATCACGCCGCTGTTCCCGCGCGCGCCCATCAGCGCGCCGCGTGCGAGGGCCGCGCTCACCTCCGCCACGGTCGTGCCCGTCGCCGCGTTCGCGCGAACGAGCGCCGCGCTGATGGTCTGATGCATGTTGCGGCCGGTGTCGCCGTCGGGGAGCGGATAGACGTTGAGCGCATCCACCTCGGCGGAATCACGCCCCAGACGGGACGCCGCCGCCGTCACGACGTGGAGCAGCGCGCGTCCGTCCCATCGTGCTACGATCGATGGACCCTAGCACAGCAGCATCTCCCCAAAAGGAGCACGCCCTCGATGCCACGCGCCTGCGCCATCTGCGGCAAGCAAGCCGCGCACGGCTCCAACGTCAGCCACTCCAAAGTCCACACGCATCGCCGCTTCGAGGTGAACTTGCACGCCGCCGTGGTCAAGGGCCAGAAGCTCCTCATCTGCACACGCTGCCGGCGCACGCTCACCAAGGACGCGCGCCTCGCGCAGAAGAAGGCGAAGGCCGCCCGCTCCCGGTAACGGCCGTCTACACCGCGGCCGCCGCGCGCCCCTCCGCGACCTTCAGCTGACCGCAGCCCGCCGCGATGTCCTGCCCTTTGCTGATGCGCACCGTGGCCGCGATGCCGTGCCGCTCGAGGATCCCCGCGAAGCGCTCCATCTTCTCCGGCGACGGCCGCGCGAAGTCGCCCGCTCCCGGGTTCACCGGGATGAGGTTCACGTGGTACATCCCCGTACGGCCGAGCCCCGCGATCTTCCGCGCGAGCCGCTCGGCGTGCGCCGCGGAGTCGTTCACGCCGGCAAGGAGGATGTATTCGAAGGTGAGCCGCCTCTTCGTGCGCTCCACGTAGCGCGCGCACGCGGCGAGAAGCTCGTCCACGTCCCACTTCCGGCCGACCGGCATGATCCGCGTTCGTGTCGCGTCGTCGGCGGCGTGGAGCGAGACGGCGAGATTGATGGGGATGCCCTCCGCCGCCAGGTCGTCCATCTTCGGGACGATCCCGCACGTCGAGACCGTGATGCGCCGCGGGCTGATCCCGAACATGTCGACGTCCGTGAGCAGGCGCACGGAAGCCATGACCGGGGCGTAGTTGCGGAGCGGCTCGCCCATCCCCATGTAATCGACGTGCGAGACGCGCGCGTCGCGTGACCTCAGCTCACGCTGCCAGAAGCGCACCTGGTCGACGATCTCGCCGGCGGTGAGGTCGCGGATCCAGCCCATCTCTCCCGTCGCGCAGAACGCGCAGGCCATGGGGCATCCGACCTGCGACGAGATGCATACCGCGTCGCGCTCGCCGTGGTGCGGCATGAGCACCGTCTCGACGTGATGTCCGTCGTGAAGGCGGAGGAGCGCCTTGCGCGTCTCGCCGTCCGCGCTGGCGATCTCGGTCTCGAGCTCGACCGACGACCAGCGGAACGCCTCCGCGAGCTTCGAGCGCAGCGCGAGCGGGAGGTCGGTGAGACCGCTCCAGTCGGCTGCCGCCGAGCGCGCGACGCTGCGGCGGATCTGGCGCGCGCGGTAGGGCGGCTCGCCGTGCTCGGCGAGCCAGCGCGCAAGCGTCTCGTCGCTGACGTCGGTGATGGAGGGTGGCGGCGCAGTCACGTTCTCCAGCCTACGTGACGGGTCCGACGACAAGGAGAGAGCGCGCACCGCCTACCGCTCTTCGACGACCGCGCGAGAAGGGCCGCTAGCTCGGGAGGCGCGCCCCCTCGAGGTCGTGTAAGCCGCGCGCCCAATCCGCCCCGCTCATCGCGCGCTTTCCCGCCGGCTTCACCTCATCGAGGCGCAGCCACCCCGCGCCGGCCGCGACGTGGGGCACGCCAGCGCGCAGCGACAAGACGCCGTGCTCCGCGGGCGGACCTCCGGCCACGCTCACGCGCAGCACGCCGATCCGCTGCCCGCGGAACGTGGTGAAGGCGCCCGGGTCCGGCGTGTAGGCCCGCACGACGCGCTCGAGCTCCTCGGCCGGACGTCCCAGGTCCAGCTCGCCGCCCTTGGGGTCCAGCTTCGGCGCCCAGGTGACCCGCGCTGGATCCTGCGGCACAGGCGAGGCCTCTCCCCGCAGGTACGGCAGCAGCTCGCGCTCGAGCAGCCGCGCTCCGAGCTCGGCCAGCCTCGCCTCGAGCTCGCCTGTCGTCTCGGCCGCGACCGCGACCTCCGCCTGCGCGACGATCGCGCCGGCGTCGAGATCGACCGTCCCCTCCATGAGCGTCACGCCCGTCCGCGTGTCGCCGGCGAGGATCGCGTGCGCCACCGGCTCGGCCCCGCGCCACCGCGGCAGGAGCGAGGGGTGGACGTTGAGGGCGCGGCCTGTGGCGGCGTCGAGGAGGGCCTTCGGCACGAGGTTCCCGTACGCGGCCCACACGAGCGCGTGGGGCCGGAGGTCGATGGCCTCGCGCAGCGCGCCGCCGCGCAGCCGCGCCGGCTGCCGCACCGGGATGCCGAGTGCGACGGCGCGCTCCTTGACCGGCGGCGCGGTGATGCGTCCGCGGTGGCCCGGACGGTCGGGCCGCGTGACGACGCCGACGAGGTCGATCTCGCCGCGGTCGCGCAGGCGGGCGAGGGCGTCGAGCGAAGGGACGGCGAAGGCCGGAGTGCCGAGGAACACGACGCGCGGGGTACCGCTCGCGCTTACGCCCCGACCTCTTCGGTGTCGTCGGGCTCGACCGGGTGCAGATCCTCGCGCGACTTGAGCCGGTCGACGTAGAGCTCGCCGTTCAAGTGGCCGGTCTCGTGGAGCATGCACTGCGCCCCCAGCTCGTCGCCCGCGATGGCGAAGCGCTTGGCGTTGATGTCGACCGCGCTCACGCGCGCGCCCAGCGGCCGCTCGAGCATCCCGTAGAAGCCGCGGACCGAGAGGCAACCCTCGCTCGTCTGCTCCGTCTCCTCGGAGACCTCGTCGACGACGGGGTCGATCGCAACGATGCCCGCCTCGTCGACGTCCATGATCGCGATGCGCAGGCCGACGCCGATCTGGGGGGCCGCGATCCCGATCCCGCGCGCCGCGACCATCGAGGCGAACATGCGGGCGACCAGCGCTTCCAGCTCCGCCTTCGACAGCTTCGGGTGCTTGGCCGAGGTGTGCAGAACGGGATCGCCCACCTGGCGGATCTCGACGGCGTGCTCCCGCACGAAGTCCTCGGCCGACCACTTCGCGCGCCGCCCGGCGTCGATGCGCCAGGGCTTGCCCTTGGTGACACGGATGCGCGGCTCGTGCGGCTCTTCCGCCGCGTCTTCGACGTCCTCGTCGTCGGCCATCGGCGACAGCCTAGCCGAGGAGCGTCGTCGGATCGACGTCGATGCTCCACTCCGCGCCGATCGGAACGCGGTCGAGGAGCGCATCCGGACGCGGCCCGCGCAGGACGATCTGCGCGCGGTACGTCCCGGCCTTCTTCGCGGCGAACGCGGGCGCCGGACCGAGCACGTCGGCATCGTCACCGGCGGCGTCGCGCAATGCGCTCGCGAGCGCGTCGGCGCGGCGATCGACCGTGGCCTGCTGCTTCGCCGCCGTTTGCAGCAGGACGAGACGGCCGAAGGGCGGATGGCCGAAGCGCTTTCGCGCCGCGAGCTCGGCCTCGGCGAACGCGTCGTAGTCGTGCGCCGCGGCCGCGCGGATCGCGTAGTGGTCGGGGAGGTACGTCTGGAGGATGCCCCTCCCGCCGGCGGCGCCGCGGCCCGACCGGCCGAGCACCTGCGTGAGCAGCTCGAAGGTGCGCTCCGCCGAGGTGTGGTCGGGGAGGTTGAGGACGGTGTCGGCGTTGACGACGCCGACGAGGGTGACGCCCGGCAGGTCGAAGCCCTTCGCGACCATCTGCGTCCCGACGATCACCTGCGCGCGTCCCGAGCGCATGAGCTCGAACGCCGCGGCGTGCGCGCCCTTGCGTCGCACCGCGTCGCGGTCGAGCCGGAGGATGCGCGCCTCCGGCACCGCCGCGCGCACGTCGTCCTCGACGCGCTGCGTCCCCACCCCGAGCTGACGTATGCGCGCGCCGCCGCAGGAGGGGCAGCGCGCCGGCGGCGACGCCTCGCTCCGCCCGCAGCGGTGGCAGACCATGCGGCCGTCGGCGTGCACGGCGTACGGGATCTCGCAGGCCGGACAGGGAACGACGAAGCCGCAGTCGCGGCAGAGGACGACGGTCGCGTAGCCGCGGCGGTTGAGATAGAGGATCGCCTGCTCGCCCTTCGCGACGGCCGAGGTGAGCGCGGCGCGTAGCGCGGACGAGAGGGTCGAGCGGTTGTTCGCGCGCAGCTCGAGCCGGAGGTCGACGACCGTCGTCGGCGGCAGCGGCAGCTCGCCCACCCGCTCGGGCAGGGGTAGGAGGCGGATCGCGCCCTCCCGCGCCGCGGCGTAGGTGGTGACACGAGGCGTCGCGCTGCCGAGGACGACAGCGGCGCGGCAGATCCGCCCGAGCTCGATCGCGGCGTCGACGGCGTGGTAGCGCGGGTCGCTCTCCTGCTTGTAGGACGGCTCCTGCTCCTCGTCGACGACGATGAGGCCGGGCCGCGCGAGCGGAGCGAACAGCGCGGAGCGCGAGCCGACGACGACGTCCGCCGCGCCCGCCTGCACGCGCCGCCACTCGTCGAGCCGCTCGCCCTCCGAGAGCGCGCTGTGCAGCAGCGCGACCCGCTCGCCGAAGCGCGCGACGAACCGCGCGACGACCTGCGTCGTGAGCGCGATCTCGGGCACCAGCGCGATGACGCCGCGTCCCTGCGCAAGGACGTCCGCGGCGGCGCGCAGATACACCTCGGTCTTCCCGCTGCCCGTCACGCCGTGGAGGAGGAAGGCGCCGCCGTCCCCGGCGAGCGCGCGCGCGATCTCGCCGAGCGCCGCGCGCTGCGCCGCGGTCGCGTCGAGGTCGCGCACCGTGTCGTCCTCGGCGAGCGCGAGCTCCGCGGGGATGCGCCGCGGCCGGGCGCGGACGCGGACCGGAACGCGGGCGCGCCGCGCCAGCCCGGGCGGCACCATCGCGCGGACCGCGTCGGCGAGCGAGCAGCGGTAGTGGCGCGCGATCCAGCGAGCGAGCTCGAGCTGGTACGGCCGCAGGACCGGGACGGGCTGCGCGAGCGCCTCGACCTGCCGAAGCTCCCGGCCCGCCGACGGCGCATCGACCGCGACGACGACCCCGGCCGCGACGCGGGGACCGAGCGCGACGCGAACGAGGTGACCGGGCTCGAGGGCCATCCCGTCGGGGACGCTGTACGTGAAGGTGCGCGCGGGTCCGCGGAGGCCGGCGAAGACGGCGACCTCCGCCGCGGAGGTCATAGCCAGTACGTGCGCGGCCGCTCGGCCTCCTTGCGGATGATGTCCGCGACCTGCTCGACGGTCTCGTCGAGCTTGCCGTCGGCGTTGACGACGACGTGGTCGTATTCGGGCGCGGCGGCCATCTCGATCTCGGCGTTCTTCATGCGCAGCTCGAGCGCCTCGGGCGTCTCCGTCCCGCGCGCGACGAGGCGGCGGCGCAGCGACTCGAGCGAGGGCGACTGGATGAAGATGGTGACGGCCTCCGGCAGGACGACCTTGAGCTTCCGCATCCCTTGCGGATCGGGCTTGACGACGACGATCTTGTGCTTCGACAGCGTGTCCGCGACGGCGTCGCGCCGCACGCCCTTGAACTCGCCGTGGACCATCGACCACTCGAGGAAGTTGCCCTCCTCTATCTCCTCGCGGAACTTCTGCGGCGAGTAGAAGAAGTAGTGCTTCCCGTGGACCTCGCCCGGGCGTGGCGCGCGGCTGGTGGCGGTGACGTAGACGGCGGCGTCGTCGAGCCGTTCGCACAGGCGCTCGATGACGCTGTCCTTCCCCCCGCCCGACGGCGCCGAGACGATCACGAGCAGCCCCTTCACCGGGCGGCGCTCGCGCGGCGGATCGTCGTCCGTCACTCGACCTCCGCGAACGGCTCCGCCGTCACACGCGGCTCGCCGAGCGATGCGAGGTAGCGGGAGAGGTCCGGCGCGAGCGGCGCGGTGAAGGTCCGCTCGCCCGCGTGAGGCAGACGCACGGTCAGCCGCCAGGCGTGGAGGAACTGCCTGCCGAGCTCGCTCCTGTCGCCGCGCCGTCCGTACACGGGGTCGCCCACGATAGGCGTTCTCGCGAACGCGAGGTGCGCGCGGATCTGGTGCGTGCGCCCGGTGAGCGGCTGGGCGAGGAGGAGCGCCTGCCGCGAGGCACCGTCGCCGTACGCCGCGATGCGCCGGAAGCGCGTGACGGCGTCCCGCCCGACCGCGCGCACGACCATGCGCCGGCGATCGCTCGCGTCGCGCGTGACCGGCGCCTCGACCACGGCGGGCTCCGCGCCGGGATCGCCCCACACGAGCGCGAGGTACTCCTTGCGCACCGTGCGCCCCTGCAGCTGCCGCGCGAGCGCGAGCTGCGCGACGTCGTTCTTCGCGACGATCATGACCCCGCTGGTGTCCTTGTCGAGGCGGTGGACGATGCCCGGCCGCGCGGCGGTGCGACCCGTCTCCGCCGCGATCCGCCCGACGAGCGCGTTCACGAGCGTGCCGCTCGAGTGGCCGAACGCGGGGTGCACGACGAGGCCGGCGGGCTTGTTGACGACGATCACGTCCTGGTCCTCGTAGAGGACGTCGACGGGGATGTCCTCGGCCTCGAGCGAGAGCGGCGGCGCCTCCGCGGGGACGTCGACGACGATCTCGTCGCCACGGTGAACGCGATGGCCGGCCTCGACCGCGCGCCCGCCGATGCGCACGTGTCCGTCCTTCGCGAGGCGCGCGATCGCGCTCCGCGAGAGCTGACTGTGCTCGGCGACGTAGCGGTCGACGCGCATCGCGGCCGCATCGGCCGCGCGCAGGACTAGGTGCTTGACCTCGTCGCCCGTCTCTCCTCCATCCACAGCAGGAACGTGACGATGATGATCCCGACGACGATCGACGAGTCGGCGACGTTGAACGCCCAGAAGCGCCAGCCGTCGGGGATGCCGACGTCGACGAAGTCGGTCACGTAGCCCTGCCCGACGCGGTCGACGAGGTTCCCCGCCGCGCCGCCGAGCTGCATCCCGAGGGTGAAGGCGATGGGCGCCGAGCGCGCCGCCAGGTCGCGGTAGTAGTAGAGGATGACGAGCACCGCGACGACGGACAGGAGCGAGAGGAGCGACGTTCGCTCCGGCAGCAGTCCGAAGGCCGCGCCCGTGTTGCGCACGTTCGCGACGCGCGCCCATCCGTCGGCCACTTCGCGCGCCTCGCCCAGCGGGATGTTCGCGACCACCCAGCTCTTGGTGAAGCGATCGAGGCCGAACGTCACGACGGCCAGCGCCCCGATGAGGACGACGCGGCGCGGAGGGAGCACGGCGGCGATGGTAGAGGGGCGACGGAGGCGAGGTACTCAGGCGGTGACCATGCCTCCGTCGATGACGAGCACCTGTCCGGTGATGTAGCTCGCCTCGTCCGACGCGAGGAAGGCGATCGCGTTGGCCACGTCCTCGACCGTGCCGAACCGCCCGAGCGGGATCTGCGGCAGGATCGTGTCCTTCATCTTGTCCAGCAGCTCGTTGGTGAGATCGGTCGGGACGAACCCGGGCGCGACGGCGTTGCACGTCACGTTGCGGCTCGCCATCTCGCGCGCGACGGTCTTGGTGAAGCCGATGAGCCCGGCCTTCGCCGCCGCGTAGTTCGCCTGGCCCGCGTTGCCCGCGACGCCGGCGACGGACGATACGTTCACGATCCGCCCGTAGCGCTGCTTCATCATCGGCCGCATCGCCGCGCGCGTGACGAGGAACGCGCCGCGCAGGTCGAGGTCGAGGACCGCGTCCCACGCCTCGGAGGTCATCCGGACGAGCAGGTCGTCGCGCGTGATGCCGGCGTTGTTGACGAGGATGTCGATGCGTCCGCCGCCGAAGGCGAGAGCCTCCTTCACCACGCGGGCGACGTCGGCCTCGACGGAGACGTCGCCCTGGACGATCGCCGCGCTCCCGCCGGCCTTCTCGACCAGCGTCTTCGCCTCCTCCGCCGCGGCGGCGTTGCCCCTGTAGTTGATGGCGACCTTCGCGCCGCCGGAGGCGAGCCGCAGCGCCGTCGCGCGGCCGATACCGCGGGCTCCGCCGGTGACGAGCGCGACCTTGCCGTCGAAGGAGGCCACGGCGCCGAGCCTAGCGGCGCCTACGCCGCGGTGAGGATGAGCGACGCGTTGTGGCCTCCGAACCCCATCGAGTTCGAAAGGGCCGTCTTCACCTTCGTCGCGCGCGCGGTGTTGGGGACGTAGTCGAGGTCGAGCTCCGGGTCGGGCGTCGTGTAGTTGATCGTCGGCGGCACGCATCCCGTCCCGATGGCCATCACCGACGCGATCGCCTCGAGCGCCCCCGCGGCGCCGAGGAGGTGGCCGGTCATCGACTTCGTCGACGAGATCATGAGCTTGCGGGCGTGATCGCCGAAGACCTGCTTGATGGCCGCCGTCTCCTCGCGGTCGTTCGGCTGCGTCGAGGTGCCGTGCGCGTTGATGTAGTCGACGGCGCTCGGCTCGATCCTCGCCTCCGTGAGCGCCATCTTCATCGCGCGCGCGTTGCCCTCGCCCTCGGGCGACGGCGAGGTGATGTGATACGCGTCGGCCGTCGCGCCGTAGCCGATGATCTCGGCGTAGATCCGCGCGCCGCGCGCGAGAGCGTGGTCGCGGTCCTCGAGGACGAGCGCCGCGGACCCCTCGCTGAGGACGAACCCGTCGCGGTCCTTGTCGAACGGGCGCGACGCGCGCGCGGGGTCGTCGTTCCGGCGGCTCATCGCGTGCATGTTCGAGAAGGCGCCGATGGCGAGCGGGATGACCGCCGCCTCCGCGCCGCCGGCGACCATGACCTCCGCCATGCCGCGCTTGATCATCTCCGCGCTCTCGCCGAGCGCGTGCGCGCTCGAGGCGCACGCCGACACGTGGGTGAGGTTCGGCCCGCGCAGCCCGAACTGCATCGAGACCTGCGCCGATGCGGCGTTGGCCATGAGCATGGGCACGAGGAACGGCGACAGCCGCCCCGGCCCGCGCTTCTCCATGACCAGGACCTGCTCGATGAGGGTCTCGAGGCCGCCGACGCCGGTCGCGATCGCGACCCCGATGCGCTCGCGCTCCTTCGCGATGTCGAGCTTGGCGTCCTCGATCGCCTGCTTCGCCGATCCGGTCGCGAGCTGCGTGAAGCGATCCGTCCGCCGCACGTCCTTGCGGTCCATCGCGACGAGCGGGTCGTAGTCCTTCACCTCGCCGGCGATCTGCGTCTCGTACGGCGCGGGGTCGAACCGCGTGATGCGGCCGATGCCGCTGCGCCCGGAGCTGAGCCCGTCCCACGTGGAGGCGAGGTCGTTGCCCAGCGGGGTGACGCATCCCATGCCGGTGATGACGACGCGGCGCGTCACTACGAGGCTCCTCTCAGCTTGGCGACGAGGTCCGCGATCGACGGCGGGTCGGAAACGGCGAGCGTGCGCGCGTCGACGATGCGCTTCACCAGGCCGCTCACGACCTGCCCCGCGCCGATCTCGACGAACGTCGACGCCCCGCCTTCGCGCATGAACTTCACCGAGCGCAGCCATTCGACCCGCTGCGCGAGGTGACGTACGAGCGCGTCCGGGATGGTCTCCGCGCTCGCGTGCGGCAGGCCGTTGATGTTCGCGACGACCGGGACGACCGGCTCGCGGAAGCGGAGGCCGTCCATGAACTGGCGCAGCTCGCCGCCGATGCGGCCCATCGGCGGGAAGTGGAAGGGCCCGCTGATGCGCAGCGGGACGATCCTCTTCGCGCCTCGCCGCCGCAGCGCCTCCATGACGCCCTCGACGCTGTCGGCGTCGCCCGCGATCGTCACCTGCGCCGGACCGTTGTCGTTCGCGACGACCGTGCGTCCGTCGGGCGCGACCTCGCGGATGACCTCCTCGACCTCCGTCGCGGACAGGCCGACGATCGCGGCCATCGCCCCCCTGGCGCCCTTCGTCGCGGCGAGCCGCCCGCGCTCCGCGACGAGGCGAAGCGCGTCCGCGAACGTGAGCACGCCCGCGGCCACGAGCGCGGTGAACTCCCCGAGCGAATGGCCGGCGACGAACGACGGCCGGAGGTCGGCCGGCAGCGCGGCGACGCCGCGCGGGTCGAGGCCCTCGGTGATGCGGCGCCCGAGCGCCGCCGTGCGCTCCGCGAGCGCTTCGAGGACGGCGACGCTCGTCGTGAGGATCGCCGGCTGCGCGGTGGCGGTGTCGTCGAGCCGCTCGGCGGGTCCCGCGAAGCACACCTCCGACAGCGGGTAGCCGAGGACGTCGTTCGCCTCTTCGAAGGTGCGCCGCGCGTTGGGCGAGGACTCGTACACGGCGCGGCCCATGCCGACCTTCTGCGAGCCCTGCCCGGGGAACACGAACGCGAGCGGCTGCGTCACGGAAGACCGAGCGTAGCATCGGCGAGCGAGCTGGCGCTGCACAGGCTGTGCAGTGAAAATAGACGCGTGCGCACCTACGTCCAGCGTCTCCGCGCCGAGCGCGCCGACCGCACCGCCGCGGCGATCGAACGCGCCGCGCTGCGCGAGCTGCGCCTGCGCGGATACGCCGCGCTCCGTCTCGCGGACGTCGCGCGTCGCGCGGGCGTCGCGCTGCGCACCGTGTATCTCCATTCGCGGACGAAGGACGTGCTCGTCACCGCGGCGCTGCGCCATCGCGCCGCGTCGCTGGCCCGCCGCGTCGAGCGCTGGCGGCCCCCGGAGGCGTCGGGCGCGGCGATCCTCGACGACATCGTCGCGCTGCACGAGCGGACGTACCGCGCCGAGCGGCAGCTCCTCGAGATCCTCGTCGGCGGCGGCGCGCCGCGCGGCCCCGAGGTCCTGCGGTCGCTCGACCGCGTGCGTCTCGGGCTCATCGAGCGCGCCGTCGCGTCGCTGGCGCGGCTCGACGCGCTACGCGTGCGCCCGGAAGACGCCATCGCGCTCGCGCACGCGATGCTCGCCTACCCCACCTGGCGCTCCGCGCTCATCGGCCCGGCCCATCGCCGCGCGCCGCGGCTCATCGCCGAGGCGCTGCGGACGTCGCTGCTCGTCGAGCCTTAGTCGAAGCGCCACCGCCACGCGACGCGGGCGACGATCGCCGCGACGATGGCCGCGGCGAGGGGGACGCTGCGGTCGGCGACGACCCCGACGCCGACGCTGCCGACGAGGAAGGCGCTCACGCCGACGTACAGCGTGATCACCGCGGCGAGGAGCCAGACGGTGACGTACGAGCGGCGGATCCGCGAGAGCCGCTCGCGCGGATCGAGCAGGAACGGCGCGATGACGAGCAGGTGGGTGAGCCAGACGGGGACCGCGACGAGCAGGAGCACGATCGCGACCCACAGCGTCGCGCTCACCTCGGCCTCCGTGGGCACGCTGAGGCCGAGCCCGACCGCCTGCGCCATCCGGCTGAGGACCGCCGTGCTGGCGACCGCCACCGCGAGGCCGCAGAGCGTGAGGACGGTGTAGAGGTAGCACCGCCGGTAGGCGCCGCCCACGCTCCGACCCTACGTCGCCGTTCGGACGCTCCGCACCTGTCGTCCGGCCTCTAGGACGCCTTCTCGATCTCCAGCTCGGTCGCGACGCCGTTCAGGTCGCCGCTCCAGCGGTGGCCCTTCCCGCTCACGCCCGGCGTGAGCGCCGTCGCGAGCGTCTCGCTCGCGAGCAGGTCGCGGTGGCGCTCCAGCACGCTCGCGATGGCCCCGCCGTAGCGCAGGGTGATGCGGTCGCTGATCTCGAGACCGGCCTCCTTGCGCATCTCGTTGACGCGGCGGACGAGCTCGCGCGCGAGCCCTTCGGCCTCGAGCTCGGGCGTGATGCGCGTGTCGAGGGCGACGACGAGGCCGGAGTCGCGCCCGACGGCGTGGCCCGGCGCGCCCTCGTGCGACACGAGCACTTCGCTCGCGGCGAGCGTGTGCCCCTCGACGACGTACGAGCCGTCGCGCCGCTCGTAGCGCCCTTCGGCGAGAGCGGCGCGCACTTTCGGCAGCTCCTTGCCGAGCTTGGGCCCGAGAGCCTTCAGCTCCGGCTTCACGATCTCCTTCACCAGGCCGGCGGCGTCGTCGCGCACCTCGAAGGCCTTGACGTTGAGCTCGTCGCGGACGATCTCGGCGAGCTCGTCGCGGCCGTCGAGGAGGCCGCGCTCGTGGTCCGTCGGGTCGAACACGGCGACGAGGCGCGCCAGCGGCATGCGCGTCTTCACGCTCGCCGACTGTCGCGCGGCATGTCCGAGCGTGACGACGCGGCGCACGGCGTCCATGCGGCGCTCGAGCTCGTCGTCGATGAGGGTGACGTCAGCCTCCGGGTACGCGGTGTGGTGAACGGAGGCCTCGGCGTCCGGGACGACGCGCCGGACCAGCCGCTGGTAGAGCGCCTCGGCGAAGAACGGCATGGCCGGGGCGACGAGGCGCGCGCTCGTGACCAGCGCTTCGTAGAGGGTCTGCTCCGCGGCGAGGGTGCTCTTCGTGTCGCGCGTGCCCCAGAAGCGCGGGCGGCTGCGGCGCACGTACCACTGCGAGAGGTCCTCGATGAACGCCTCGACGCGCAGCGTGAGCGTACGGACGTCCCACTCCTCGAGCGCCGCGCGCCCGTCGCGCACGAGCCGGTGGAGCAGCGAGAGGAGCCAGCGGTCCATCAGCGGCCGCTGCTCGACCGGGATGGGCGCCGCCGCGGGATCGAAGCCGTTGAGCTCGGCGTACGTCGCGAAGAACGAGTACGTGTTCCAGAGCACGAGCAGGCGGCGCTTGATGTCGTCGAGCGCCTTGAGGCTGAAGAGCATCGTCTCGTCCGCGCGCTGGCGGCTGACCGTCCAGCGGATGGCGTCGGCGCCGACCTTCTCCATGACCTCCTCGAGGAGGACGACGTTCTCGCCGGTCTTGTGGAACTCGCCGCCGGACTCGTCGAGCATCGGCTCGAAGGTCTGCACGACGTCGTACGGCGCTCCGCCGGTCAACGCGACGCTGAAGAAGAGCTGCGAGTAGAACCACAGGCGGACCTGCTCGACCATCTCGACGACGTAGTCGGCCGGGAACCACTTCGTCCACTCCGGGCTGCCCTGCTGGTACCCGAGCGTGGAGAACGGCACGACGCCGGCATCGAGCCAGCAGTCGCCGACCTCCTTCACGCGCGTGCTGTCGGCGCCGCACTGCGGGCAGCCGACGACGACGTTGTCGATCCAGGGCCGGTGCAGCTCGCGCAGCTGCTCGAGGCCGCTCTTGGCGAGCTTCCGCAGCTCGGCCTCGCTGCCGACCACGAAGAAGTGGCCGTTCGCGCAGGTGTAGAAGGGCAGCGGCAGGCCCCAGTAGCGCTTGCGGCTGATGTTCCAGTCGCTCATGTTCTCGAGCCAGTTCCGCATCCGCCGTCCGGCGTGCTCCGGCACCCAGCGGACCGTCTCCGCCGCCGCGATCATCCGCGGTCGCAGCTCGGCCATCGAGATGAACCACTCGTCGTCGACCCGGAAGACGAGCTCCTCGTGGCAGCGCCAGCACTCCGGGTAGCGGTGCGTGTACGGCGCCGCGCGGAAGAGCAGACCGCGCCGCTTCAGGTCGTCCGCGATCTCGTGCGCGACGTCGCGCGCGTCCTTCCCCTCGAGCCAGCCGTAGCCCGAGCGGAAGCGCGCCATGTCGTCGATGGGCACCAGGACGGGGAGGTCGAACTCCTTCGACAGCCCGAAGTCCTCTTCGCCGCAGCCGGGGGCGATGTGGACGATGCCCGTCCCTTCCTCCTCGCCGACCTCGTTCCAGGGGACGACGACGTGCTTGGGCGCCGACCCCTCTGTCGCCGGGAGCTCTCCGTCGAACGGCCCGCGGAAGCGCAGCCCCACGAGGTCGCGCCCCTTGACCGTCTGGAGGACGTGGGCCCCTTCCCACTTCGTCGTCGCGTACACCTTCGCGCCGAGGACGAGCGTCTCCGTCGCGCCTCCCGGCCGCTCGTCGGTGATGCGCACGCGGACGTAGTCGAGGTCGGGGTGCACCGCGAGGGCGACGTTCGCCGGGAGCGTCCAGGGCGTCGTCGTCCACACCAGGAACGACTCCTTCTCGCGCCCCGCGATGGGGAACCGGACGTAGACGCTCGTGTGCGTCATCTCGCGGTAGCCGAGCGCGAGCTCGTGCTGCGAGATCGCGGTGCCGCACCGGGCGCACCAGGGCATCGAGCGGTGCCCCTTGTAGAGCCAGCCCTTCTCCTGGCAGAGCTTCAGCGTCTGCCAGATGTGGCTGATGTTGTCGTCGGTGTACGTGAAGTAGGAGTGGTCCCAGTCCATCCACTGGCCCAGACGCGCCGACTGGCGCGTGAAGGCCGCCGCGGAGCGATCGACCCGCGCGCGGCAGGCCTCGCTGAAGCGGTCGATGCCGTAGCGCTCGATCTCGCGCTTGTTGGCGAGCCGCAGGTCGCGCTCGACCCCGACCTCGACCCACAGGCCGTGAGTGTCGAAGCCGTTCTGGTAGCGCTGCTCGAAGCCCTCCATGGCCTTGAAGCGCTGGAAGACGTCCTTGTACGTCCGCGCCCAGGCGTGGTGGATGCCCATCGCCTCGGCGTTCGCGGTGATCGGTCCGTCGATGAACGAGAAGCGCGGGTGCCCGGCGTTCTTCTTCCGCAGCGTGTCGAAGCTCTTCTCGCGCCCCCACATCTCGAGCACCTCGTGCTCGAGCTCCGGCAGGTCGAACGTCGACCCCGCCGCCTCGAAGCGCGTCTTCTTTCCCGTCGCGGCCATCGCCTGCTCCTCCAAATACAAAAGCCGTCCCGCTCACGGGACGGCTCTCACCGCGGTACCACCCGAGTTGGCGACATACGTCGCCCTCTCCTTCCGGCGCCGATCAACGCCTGCTGTTCTCTAACGGAGTGCCTCTCCGTCCGCGTCTACTGGCGCAGCCGGCCCCGGGCTGCGTTTTTCTTGCGGCGGCATCGGGGTGGATAGCCCCTCGAACGCCTTTGTCGAAAAGTGTACGGGCTGCCCGAGACTGCACGTCCGCGCCCCGGGATCACAGCCCAATGGGGCTCCCCGAGGAGCGTGAGGGGTAGGACGACTTTGAGGAAGGCGAGGGGGGAACCCCCTCCTCAGGCGCCTCGTCGGCCGCGGGACACGAAAGACGACCTAGAAGACGTGGATCTACGAGCCGTCAGCGGAGGTCGGGGTCATCGCAAAGGGCATGGAGGAAAGTGGCATCACAGACGGGACGATCGTCCCGTTCCTGATGCCGATCTGAACAGTCGGATTACGCAAAAGGGAAAACCGCCGCGATACCGACCTCTTACCGTCCCGTCGGGGTCGGCTGCGAGGCGATCCTGACGAACCGCTTCGCCTTGAGCTCGAAGCGCGGGAGCGAGCCGGGCTCGGCGAGCGTGACGTCGCAGCGGATGCCGAGCGAGCGGTGGAGGGCATCGGCGACGCCGTCGCGGATGCCGCCGGCGACGCCGGGCTGCGGCTCGACGATGACGCGCAGCTCGACCATGCCGCGCTGGTCGAAGGCCTCGACCCGGTACTCGGCGATGCCGTCGAGGCCGCGCACGATGCTCTCGATCGCCGACGGGAACACGTTGACCCCGCGCACGATGACCATGTCGTCCGCGCGCGCGACGATCCCCCCGTCGAGCTTCGCCCACGTCCGCCCGCAGGCGCAGCCGTCGCGCACGAGCTTCACCCGGTCGCCGGTGCGGTAGCGGATCACCGGCCAGCCCCAGCGGCCGAGGTTGGTGAGCACGAGCTCGCCCTCGCCGTCCTCGGCGACCTCCCCGCTCGCGGGATCGAGGACCTCGGCGATGAACTCGCGTTCGACCAGGTGCACGCCGTCGCGCGCCTCGCAGGAGAACCCGGTCGGGCCGACCTCCGTCGCGCCGGTGTGGTCGACGGCGACGACGCCGAGGCCCGCCTCGATGCGCTCGCGGGTGGAGGGGATCGACGCCCCCGGCTCGCCGGCGTGGATCGAGACGCGCAGCGCCGAGCTCGCGAGGTCGACCTTCTCCTCACGCGCGACCTCGGCGAGACGGAGGGCGTACGTCGGCGTCGAGAGGAGCACGGTCGCGCCGGAGGCGACGATGCTCTGCAGACGCTCCGGCGTGCTCTGCGCGGCGCCCGAGACGCAGAGCGCGCCGAGGCGCTCGGCTCCGGCGAACGCGGACCAGAAGCCGATGAACGGGCCGAACGAGAAGGCGAAGAAGACGCGGTCGTCGGGCCGCACCCCGGCCGCGCCGTAGACGAAGTCGGCCCAGATCTCGGCCCACCAGGCCCACGACTCGGCCGTGTCGAGGATCCGCAGCGGCCGGCCCGTCGTCCCGCTCGTCTGGTGCATCCGCACGTACCGCTCGAGCGGATACGTCAGGTTGCGCCCCCACGGGCCGTGCGCCGCCTGGTCGGCCGACAGCTCCGTCTTCGTCGTGAACGGCAGGCCGGCCCAGCCCGCGACGAGCTGCTCCGGCCGCGTCACGCCCGCGGCGGCGAGCTTCTCCCTATAGAAGGTGTTGCCGGCGAGGACGTCCGCCGCCATGGCGCGGAGCCGCGTCCGCTGCGCCTCGCGCCGCTCGACCTCCGTCCAGGCCTGGACGTTCCCGATCGCGCCCACATTCCCTCCGCGCCAAGGCTATCGTGCCGATCGTGCTGAAGATCGACGCCTTCCCCCACATCCTGCCGCGGAAGCTTTACGAAAAGATGTTCGAACACGCGACCGGCGAGGCGCTGAACATGAAGAAGCGCACCGCCGGGATCCCCGTCCTGTGGGACCTCGACGCGCGCTTCCGGGTCATGGAGCGCTTCGGCCCGGATTACCGCCAGATCCTCACCATCGCCTCCCCGCCCATCGAGACGCTCGGCACGCCGGCGGTCGCCCGCGACCTCGCGAAGCTCGCCAACGAGGAGATGGCCGAGCTCTGCCGCGCGCACCCCGACCGCTTCATCGGCTTCTCCGCGTCGCTCGCGATGAACGACCCCGACGCGGCCGTGGCCGAGGCGCGTCGCGCCGTCACCCAGCTGGGCGCTCTCGGCGTGCAGATCTTCACCAACGTCAACGGGCTCCCGCTCGACGACGCGCGCTTCGCGCCGCTCTTCGCCGCGATGGCCGAGCTCGACAAGCCCATCTGGGTCCATCCCGCGCGCGCCTCCAGCTTCCCCGACTACCTGACGGAGCAGCGGTCGAAGTTCGAGATGTGGTGGGTCTTCGGCTGGCCCTACGAGACCGCGGTGTTCATGTCGCGCCTCATCTTCGGCGGCGTCCTCGACCGGCACCCGCGCCTGCGGATCCTCACGCACCACGCGGGCGGGATGGTGCCCCACTTCGCCGGACGCATCGGCCCCGGGCTGGACCAGCTGGGCGCGCGCACGCCGGACGAGGACCTGACGAAGGTCGGCCGCGCGCTCACGAAGCGGCCGTACGACTACTACCGGATGTTCTACGGCGACACCGCGCTCTTCGGCGCGGAGCACGCGCTCCGCTGCGCCGTCGAGTTCTTCGGCGTCGAGCACCTGCTCTTCGGCAGCGACATGCCGTTCGATCCCGAGAAGGGCCCCGGCTTCATCCGCGACACGATCGCCAACATCGAGGCGCTCGACCTGGCGCCCGCGCAGCGCGAGGCGCTCTACGAGGGCAACGCGCGCACCATCCTCGGCGTCCGGTGAGCTGATCCAGAGCCGTATCGACACGGCGCGCGTGGACGCGTGGCTCTGGGCCGTCCGCATCTTCCCGTCGCGGTCCGCGGCGACGGCCGCCTGTCGCGGAGGCAAGGTCCGCGTCAACGGCCGCGCGGCCAAGGCCGCGACGCCGGTCTCTGCCGGCGATCGGATCGAGGCGTTCGTCGGCCGCGAGCGCGTCCTCGAGGTCGCGACCGTCATCGAGAAGCGCGTCGGTGCCGCCGCCGCGGCGACGTGCTTCGTCGACCACAGCCCGCCCGCGCCCGTCGTGAAGCGCGACGCGTCGGTGCTACGTCGCGAGCGCGGCGCGGGCCGGCCGACGAAGCGCGAGCGGCGCGACCTCGATCGCCTTCGCCGCCGGTAGCCTCGTCAGCGCGTCCCGCGGCAGACGTAGACGCAGTTCTGCAGGCGCGCCGCGTCGTGCATCGTGACCTCGGCGAAGCCCGCCTCGCGCAGCGCCTGCTGCGTCCGTTCGGTCCCCCACATGATCCCCAGCCCGAGGCCGTCCTCGGCCAGCGAGACCGGCATGCAGTGGAGAAGGCTGATGCCGTAATAGAGCGAGGCGAAGGGGTCGCCGATGTTCCGCTCGAGCTCGCTCGAGAACTTGGGCGATGTCGAGAGGCGAGGGGGATGTCGATGCCATCCGAGAAGAAGCTAGACGGCGCGAGCACCGCGCCAGGGGATGAGCCAGCGCTGCAGCTCGTCGAGGATGAGGAACGAGACGTAGCCGATCACGGACATGACGATGAGCCCGGCGTACATCTTCTCCACCTGGAACGTCTGGTACATGTTGTTGATGAAGTAGCCGAGGCCCGACTGCGAGGCGAACATCTCGCCGACGACGATGAGGATGAGGGCGATCCCCCACGCCAGACGGATGCCGGTGAAGACGAGCGGCAGCGCGCCGGGGAGCGCGATCGTCCAGAACGCCTGCAGCCGGCCGGCGCCGAAGTTGCGGCCGACGTCGAGGTACACGGGCTCGATGCTGAGGACGCCGGCGATGGTGTTGAGCAGGACGAGAAAGAAGACGCCGCTCGCGACGATCGCGTACTTCGAAGGCTCGCCGATGCCGAAGATGAGGAGGAGCAGCGGCAAGATCGCGCTCTTGGGGATCGGATAGAGCGCGCCGACCATCGGGTTGAGCGCGGCGCGCACGATGCGCGACATGCCCATGACGAGGCCGAGCACCACGCCCGGCACGGCCCCGATGAGGAAGCCGATGACCACGCGGCCGAGGCTGATGCGCGTCTGGTCGAGGAGCTCCCCCGATGCGATGAGCTTGGCGAACGTGCCGGCGATCGCGCTCGGCGGCGGAAAGAAGCGCACGTCGACGAGGCCGAGGCGGCCGAGCGCTTCCCAGAGGACCAGCAGGAGGATGGGCGACCCCACGGAGATGAGCCGCTCGGCGGCGACGCCGCCCATCCGCGCCGGCCCGAGCCGGCGCTGCGAGCGCGCCGTCTGGACCTTGACGGTCACGACGCCGCGCCCAAGGCGCCGTAGCCCGCGAGGACCTCGCGGCGCAGCGGCTCCCAGACCTTCGCGACGAGCTCGGAGAACTCCGGCGTCGACTTGAGGTCGTACACCGAACGCGGCCGCGGCAGCGTGACGGCGATCTCGGCCTTCACGCGGCCCGGGCGGGCGGACATGACGATGACGCGGTCGCCGAGGACGAGCGCCTCGTCGATCGAATGCGTGATGTACACGACGGTCTTGCGGTCGCTCTCCCACACGCGGAGGAGCTCCTCCTGCAGGAGCGCTCGCGTCTGCTCGTCGACGCTGGCGAACGGCTCGTCCATGATCAGGATCTCCGGGTCGGTCGCGAACGCGCGGGCGACGCTCGCGCGCTGCTTCATCCCGCCCGACATCTGGTGCGGATAGGCGCGCGCGAAGTGCGCGAGCCCGACCTTCTCGAGGTAGTGGTCGACGACGCGCTTGCGCACGCTCGCGTGCACGCCGCGCATGCGGAGGCCGTAGCCGACGTTCTCCTCGACGGTCATCCACGGGAAGATGCTCTGCTCCTGGAAGACCATCGCGGTGAGCGGCTTCGCCGGATCGCGCACCTCGACGTGGAGCTCGCCCGCCGTCTGGCGCTCGAGACCGGCGAGGATGCGGATGAACGTGCTCTTCCCGCAGCCGCTCGGCCCGACGATGCAGCAGAACTCGCGGTCGCGGACCTGAAGGTTCACGTCGTCGAGCGCGACGAGGTCCGCGCCGCGCAGCGAGAACCGCATGCCGAGGTGGCGCGCGGCGACGCGGACCCCGTCGTTCACGACGCTCGGGTCACTGGTACGCGCCGATCTCCTTCACCGCCTCGACCGCGAAGGACGCGTCGACGACCTTGCTCATGTCGAGCGCCTTCTCCTGCGATCCCTTCTGCACGAAGTACTGCTGCCCGGCGTCGAGGCTCGCGACGCTCACCTTGCCGTTGGGGTCGATCCACGGGAAGCGCATCTTGTCGAACAGCGCGGCCGGGAGCTTGGTGTCCTTCGAGAGGATGGCGACCGCGTCCTTGAACTTCGCGGGGTCCTTCTTGTCGAAGGCGTCGGTGTACAGGCGCGCGCCCTTCAGGTACGCGCGCATGAAGCGGACCGCGACGTCCTTGTTCTGCGCCAGCTTCTCCGAGTACAGGATGACCGCCGTCTGCTCGCCGGGGACGACCTTGTCGGTCCAGGTGATGACGTCGCCGATGTTCGCGCTGATGATGTTCGTCGCGAACGGCTCGATGGGCACCGCGACGTCGACGGACCCGTTCGCGAGCGCGGCCTGCATGTCGGGGAACTTCAGCGGCACGACGGTGACGTCCTTGACGGTGAGGCCCCCGGTCTTGAGGAACTCGTTGAGCGAGTACTCGGGGACGATGTCGCGGGCGGCGATGGAGATCTTGAGGCCCTTCATGTCCTTCGCCGACTTCACCTTGTCGGCCAGGGCCTTGCGCACGACGACGGCCTCGTATCCGTGACCCGGCGTAAGGCTGCCCTTGTCCGCGACGATGCGCATCTGCACGCCGTGGAGGATGGCGTTGTAGAGGCCCGCGCTCGGCGCGCCGCCCCCGGCGTCGAGCTCGCCGGTCCCGAGCAGCGGCACCATGTTCGCGGCGGTCTGGAACGTCTGCGTCTCGAGCGTGATCCCCTCTTCCTTGAAGTAGCCCTTGTCGATCGCGAGGTAGATCGCGCCGTCCGAGACGCCGCCGATCTGACCGAACTTGATGGTCACGGGCGCGGGCGCCGCCGACGCCTTCGCCGACGCGCCCGCGGCCGCGCTCGGCGCGGACGAGGCGGCCGGTGAGGGCGCCGCCGCGGGTGCGCACGCCGCCGCGACGATCGCCGTGACGAAGACAGCCACCAGGGTCTTCATGCCGATCCCCTCCAGCGCTCGGATGCGGCGATAGTACGGCCGTCCTGACGTAGGATCGCCCGATGCGGCGGAGCACCGATCGGATCATCACGACCCACGTCGGCAGCCTCATCCGCCCGCCCGACCTGCTCGACGCCCTGCGCGCGCATCAGCGGGGCGCGGCGTCCGTCGACTGGGACGAGACCGTGCGGCGCGCCGTCGCGGACGTCGTCCGGCGCCAGCTCGACGCGGGCATCGACGTGCCGAACGACGGCGAGTACTCCAAGACCGGATTCACCGCCTACCTGGACGAGCGGCTGGCGGGGTTCGAGATGCGCCCGCCGCCGCCGGGCCAGAGCCGCGTGCTGAACGTCGGCCGTGACCGCCGCGCCTTCGCCGACTTCTATAAGGAGTACGACGCGCAGGAGGGGCAGCCGGAGGCCGGCGCTCTCGCCGCCACCTGCGTCGCGCCCGTCCGCTACCGCGGCGGCGACGCCCTCCGGCGCGACCTCGCGGCGCTCCGCGACGCCACGCGCGCCGCGGGCGTCGAGGAGGCGTTCGTCCCCGCGGCCGCGCCCGGCACGATCGAGCTTCAGCGGCCGAACGCTTTCTACCCCTCCGAGGACGCGTACCTGGACGCCATCGCCGACGCCATGAGCGAGGAGTACCGCGCCATCGTCGAGGCCGGCTTCGTTCTGCAGGTGGACGACCCGCGCGTCGTGGTGCAGTTCGACCTGCAGGATCCGGCGCCGACCGTCGACGAGTACCGCGCCTTCGCCGAGCGGAGGATCGACGCGCTCGACCGCGCGCTGGCCGGCCTGCCCGAGGACCGCATCCGCTACCACCTCTGCTGGGGCAGCTGGCACGGGCCGCACACGACGGACATCCCGCTCGCGGACATCGTCGACCTCGTGCTGCGCGTGCGCGCGCAGGCCGTCTCCATCGAGTCGGCCAACCCGCGCCACGCGCACGAGTGGACCGTGTGGGAGACGACGAAGCTGCCGCCGGGCAAGATCCTCATCCCCGGCGTCATCTCGCACAACACCAACGCGGTCGAGCACCCCGAGCTCGTCGCGCAGCGCATCCTGACCTTCGCGCGCCTCGTCGGGCGCGAGAACGTCATCGCCGGCGCCGACTGCGGCTTCGCCCAGGGCGCGTTCTACCGCCGCGTGCACCCGTCGATCATGTGGGCGAAGCTCCGGGCGCTTGCCGAGGGCGCGCGGATCGCGAGCGAGCGCCTGTGGCCCGCGCGCGTCCCGGCCTGAGCGTGGACCGCCTCACGAGCGCGGCGCGCGACGAGCTGCGCGCGCTGGCCGCGCGCTACGGCGAGCCGGTCCACTTCCGCCGGCGCTTGCGCGGCGTCTCCTTCGACCCCATCACGCGAAGCGACCGCTTCGGCGAGGTCGCGATGGCCATCCGCCGGCCGAGCGGCACGCTGCTCCTGTCGACCAAGGAGTTCTATCCGCCGGGCGCGTACCGCCTGCCGACGGGCGGCATCTCGCACGGCGAGGGGATCCTCGACGCGCTGCGGCGCGAGGCACACGAGGAGACCGGGCTCGAGACCGAGGTCCGACGCTTCCTCGCGCGGATCGACTACCTCGCGCCCGCGGGCGCCGATGCGGTGTTCCACACCTTCGCCTTCCTCCTCGACGAGCGCGGAGGGACGCTCGGCTCGCTCGACCCCGCCGAGCGCATCTCGTCGTACCGCGAGGTGCGCCCCGAAGAGCTCGAGGAGGTCGCGCGCCGTCTCGAGGCGGCGACCGGTGCGGCGCCCGAGATCGGCGGCGAGTGGGCCGACTGGGGCCGCTTCCGGTCCGTCGTCCACGATGCGGTCGCGCGCGCGCTGCGGGAAATAGGCTAGGCAGGTGACACGCCGCCCCGATCGCGCCCAGCTCGTGTTCATCTCGGCGACCGTCTTCCTGAGCTTCATCGGCTTCAGCATCCTCGTGCCGGTCCTGCCCTTCCTCGCCCAGGAGTACGTCAGCGGCAGCGATGCCATCGCCCTCGTCACCGGTCTCCTGCTCTCGTCGTACGCGCTGTTCTCGTTCCTCGCGGCGCCGGCGCTCGGCGCCGTCAGCGACCGCTGGGGGCGCCGCCCCGTCCTCCTCGTGAGCCTGGCCGGCTCGGTCGTCGGCTATCTGCTCCTGGGGATCGGCGGCGCGCTGTGGGTCCTCTTCCTCGGACGGGTCATCGACGGCATCACCGGCGGCAACGTGAGCACGGCCTTCGCGTACATGGCCGACGTCACCGAGCCCGCCGACCGGCCGAAGTACTACGGCCTCCTCGGCGCCGCCGCGGGGCTCGGCTTCATGTTCGGCCCGCCCATCGGCGGCTTCGCCGCGGCCATCTCCATCTCGGCGCCGCTCTTCTTCGCCGCCGCCATCACGCTGCTCAACCTCGCCTGGGGCTACCTCCTCCTGCCGGAGAGCCTCGCCCGCGAGCACCGCGTCGAGCGCCTCCGCGCGAGCGAGCTGAACCCGCTGGCTCAGTTCGCGCGGGTCTTCGCGCTGCCGTCGCTGGCGCCGCTCTTCGGCACCGCGTTCCTCTTCTTCGTCGGCTTCAACGCCATGGAGGGGAACGCGTCGGTGTACCTCAAGGACGTCTTCCACTGGGCGGCGCGGGACATCGGGACGGTGCTCTTCGTCGCCGGGGCCTTCGCCGCGTTCACGCAGGGCTACCTCGTGCGCAAGCTCGTCCCGCGCCTCGGCGCGGACCGCGTCGCGATGCTCGGCCTCGCGATCGGCGTCGCCGGCCTGCTCCTCGCCGCGCTCACGGCCGCGGTCGTTTCCACGCCGCTCCTGTACGCGGGGGCGATCCTCTTCATCGTCGGCGACGGCCTCTATGAGCCGTCGAACAACGGCCTCATCTCCGGCGCCGCGGGGCCGCGGATGCAGGGGCGAGTGCAGGGCGCGAACCAGTCGATGCAGTCGATCTCCCGCATCCTCGGCCCGCTCCTGGCGAACTGGGTCTACGTCCTCGGATCCGCGCTGCCGTGGCTCACCGAGGCGGCGCTCGTCGCCGCGGGCCTCGTCGTCCTCGCGGCGGCGCTGCCGTCCGTGCGCGCCGCGATGGCCCGAGCGGCGTAGAGCGCGCGCGCCGGCGTGGTCCGCGGCGCGCACGCCGCGACGGCAGCGACCCCTACGATGTGAGGCGCGTGTATCGGTCGGCGGTCCGCACCCTCCCGCGCGAGCCGCGACGGTCGTCGGGCTTCGCGGCGGTCCTCTCCGGCATCCTGCCCGGCCTGGGACAGATGTACGGAGCGAGGTGGAAGAGCGGGCTGTTCATGCTCGCGATCCCGTTCGTCGGTCTCGCCCTGTTCGTCGGGCTCGCGCTGCTCGTCGGTCCGCTCGCGTCGGCGGTCGTACGCCGCGCGACGCTCTTCGTGGTCATCGTCATCGGTGGGCTCTACGCGTTCCACATCGTCATCGTCGCCGACGCCTTCGCCATCCGGACCGGAGCCGGCGAACGCCGGCGCCCTCTCGACTTCGCGCTCCTCCTCGCGGTCATCCTGGGGCTGTCGCTCGGCTACCTCTCCGTCTACCGCCACTCGCAGGCCTGGGCGAACGTCCTCACCGCCGTCTTCGAGCCCGGCGGCCGCACCCTCGGCGCCGGCACGTCGGCGAGCGACACGACCGCGCCGGGATGGTCCGGCAGTGAGCGCCTCAACATCCTCGTCCTCGGCGTCGACACGCGCGAGGAGGACCCGCAGAGCTGGAACACCGACACGATGATCGTCCTCAGCATCGATCCCATGGGAAAGACCGCCGCGATGCTCTCGATCCCGCGCGACACCCTCGTCGACATCCCCGGTCACGGAAAGGACAAGATCAACTCGACGTTCGCGTACGCGGGCTCGATCGCGAAGGGGCCCGACCTCGCGCGCCGCACCGTGTCGCAGTTCCTCGGCATCCCCATCCACGCCTATGCCGTCATCGACTTCAACGCGTTCCAGCAGACCATCGACGGCGTCGGCGGCGTCCTCGTGGACGTGCAGCGTCCGCTCCGCGACGAGTCGTATCCGGATTGGGCCTCGGGCGTCGTGCGCATCCAGTTCAACGCCGGCCCGCAGCTCATGGACGGCGCGAACGCCCTGCAGTTCGCCCGCTCGCGCCACGAGAGCAACGACTTCAGCCGCGCGCAGCGCCAGCAGCAGGTGATCTTCGCGCTCCGTCAGCGCATCGCGCAGCAGGGCCTCTTCCGGCTGCCGTCGGTCATGGAGCGGGTCGGACCGCTGGTGCGCACGGACTTCGACCCCGGGAACGTCCTGCCTCTGGCGCGCACGGTCCTCGGCATATCGAGCGCGCGCATCCACAGCGACGTGCTGCTCCCGTGCGACTCTCCCGGCACCTCGCACTGCGAGCTCACCGAGCAGAACGGGGCGAGCGGGTACTACCTCATCCCGGACGTCGCGAAGGTGCGCGCCTTCACCGAGCAGCTCTTCTCGGGGACGGCCTCGGTCGAGTAGCTAGCCTCGCGCTCCCGCGTACACCGGCGTCACCCACGAGCGATAGCGCGGCTCATCGCCGTGGACCGCCTTGAAGTACACGTCGCGGATGCGCTTCGTGATCGGTCCGAGCGCTCCGTCGCCGATCGCGCGGTGGTCGATGCTCTCGATGTAGTTCAGCTGCGTCCCGGTGCCGCAGAGGAACGCCTCGTCGGAGATGTAGAGCTCGGTCCGGTCGACCGTGCGCACCTGGACCGGGATGCCCTCGTCGTGCGCGATGCGCATGAGGCTCGAGCGAACGATGCCCTCGAGGATGTTGTCCGTACCCGGAGGCGTGATGAGCGTGCCGTCGCGCACGATGAACAGGTTCTCCGCGCTGCCCTCGGACACGCTCCCGTCGGCGTTGAGGACGATCGCCTCGTCGTAGCCGGCCTCGACGGCCTCCGTCTTGGCCAGCGCCGCGTTGACGTACGCGCCCGTCAGCTTGCTGCGCGCGGGGATCGCGTTGTCGTCGGTCCGTCGCCACGACGAGACGCCGCAGCGGACACCGCGGTCGATGTCGAGGTACGTCCCGAAGGGGATGGCGAACACGGTGAAGGAGTCCTCGAGGTCGTGGAGGCGTACGCCGATGACCTCGCTGCGCTTGAAGGCGATCGGCCGGATGTACGCGTCCTCTTTGTAGCCCGAGCGCCGCAGCACCTCGAGCGTGATCTCCGACAGCTCGTCCACGCTCTGCGGCAGCGAGATGCGCATGATCCGGCACGACCGGTGGATCCGCTCGAAGTGCTCGCGCAGGTGGAGCACGTACAGCTGGGTCTCCGCCGCGTTCCAGTAGGCGCGGATCCCTTCGAACACGCCGGTCCCGTAGTTGAACGCGTGGGTCATGACGCTGACCTTCGCGTCCTTGAGCGGGACGAACCTCCCGTCGAGGTAGGCCCATGCGCTTTCGGAGGCGGTCCCCTGCTTCGGCCTCGCGGCTGGACGCTCGAGCTCCTTGACCATTCCTCGCTCCTTATACCTGTCCGGTCGCACGGACCGCAGGTCCCGTGCCGCCCTTTTCAGATCGTGACATTAGCGCGTTCCGAAGGTCCCGAGCCTCTCGACGAATGCTGGAACGGACAGGGCCGAGCAGTACCATCCCGCCGGCTGGTCTGACCAAGGCTTCAGGATCCGATGTTCCCCGGCGATCCGGGGACATACATCCAAAGTGGAGGTTGGGCGTGAGTTCCGCGACCACCGCGGCACCCATCAGCGAACGCGAGGACCTGCTTCAGAACCGTTGGCTCATCCTCGTGGCGGGCATCGTCTGCATGATCGCGATCGCGAACTACCAGTACGGGTGGACGCTCTTCGTGACCCCGCTCCAGAAGGCTCTCCACGCGAACAGCGCGGCACCGATCCAGGTCGCGTTCAGCGTCTTCGTGCTCCTCGAAACGTGGCTCGTCCCCTTCGAGGGCTGGCTCGTGGACAAGTTCGGCCCTCGGAACCTCGTCCTGATCGGCGGCATCCTCGCCGGCGCGGGCTGGTACTTCTCCGGCAGCGCGACGACGCTCACGCAGCTCTACCTGGCATACGCGCTCTCCGGCGTCGGAGCCGGCATCGTCTACGGAACGTCGGTCGGGAACGGGCTCAAGTGGTTCCCCGACCGCCGCGGGCTGGCCGCGGGCCTCACCGCGATGGGATTCGGCGCCGGCGCCGCTCTCACCGTGCTGCCGATCCAGAGCATGATCAGCAGCGCCGGCTATCAGGCGACGTTCCAGCAGTGGGGGATCATGCAAGGGATCGTCGTCGTCATCGCCGCGCTCTTCCTCAAGGCACCGCCGAAGGGCTGGCTCCCCCGGACCTGGACGCTCGAGGCGGCCGCCAACGAGGTCCGCAAGCGCCAGACCGCGCTCGACTTCACGCCGGGCGAGATGGCGGCGACGAAGCAGTTCTGGATCCTCTACGTCATGATGACCTTGGTCGCGACCGGCGGCCTCATGGCGACCGCTCAGATCGGTCCCATGGCCGCGAGCTTCAAGGTCGACAAGTTCCCCATCTCCTTCCTCTGGATCCAGATGACCGCGCTCACCTTCGCGCTCTCGGCGAACAACGTCATCAACGGCGTGTGCCGTCCGTTCTGGGGCTGGGTCTCGGACCACATCGGCCGCGAGAGAACGATGTCGCTCGCCTTCGGCCTCGAGGGCCTGGCGATCACCCTCCTCATCCTCTCGCTCCAGCTCTTCAAGAGCCCCATCCTGTTCGTGGTCATGAGCGCGTTCAGCTTCTTCGGCTGGGCCGAGATCTTCTCGCTCTTCCCCGCGACGGCGGGAGACTTCTTCGGCCGCAAGTACGCGACCACGAACTACGGCTTCCTCTACACGGCGAAGGGCACGGCCTCCGTCTTCGTGCCGATCGGCTCCGCGCTCGCCGCGGGTCAAGCGTTCGACTTCCGCGCCGACGTGCTCTTGCTCATCGGCGCGCTGCTGATCTTCTTCACGATGTTCCTCGCTCCGACGGCGCTGCGCCTCGCGCTCAGCCCGACCGTCCGTAACGCGCTCTTCGTGGTGGCCGGGGTGTTCCTCCTGTACGGGCTGGCCCTCACGGTCGTCCCCACGATGTGGGCGCCGTTCGCGCTCAAGCCGGTCGCGCCGAACGTCGGCTGGGGCGGCGTGTTCGCGGTCGCCGTCGTCTTCGACTGGTGCGCCGCGATCTTCGCGTTCTTCATCCTGCGCCGGATGGCCATCCCGGCGGCGGGCACGCGGCCGAGCGTCGGCCGGGAGCCCGCGGTGGCGCCCGCGCCCGCCGACTGACCTTCGCGCGACCGAAGCGCCTCGAAGGGCGGTGGCTGTGCCACCGCCCTTCGTCGTTTCCCGCACACTGGCGCGGCATGACCCCGCTCGACGTCGTCTTCGTCGTGGGCGCGTTCGCGCTCATCCTCGTCGGAGCCGAGCTCTTCACGGGCGGGATCGAATGGCTGGGCATCAAGCTCGACCTCTCCCACGGCGCGACGGGGAGCGTCCTGGCGGCCATCGGCACGGCGACGCCCGAGACGCTCATCCCCATCGTGGCCATCCTCTTCACGCGCAGCGCCGCCGCGGACGAGATCGGCGTCGGCGCCATCCTCGGAGCGCCCTTCATGCTCGGTACGCTCGTCATGTTCCTCATCGGGCTGACGGCGTACGTGCTCCGCCGCCGGCGGCGGCGTACGACGCTCCGGATCGACGCCGCGCACGCGTCGCGCGACCTCGCCTTCTTCGTCGTCCTCTACGCGCTCGCTCTCACGCTCGCGCTCCTCCCGCGGGACCTCCGTTTCCTGAAGGGCTACGTCGGCTGGGTCTTCCTGCCCGCCTACTTCGTGTACCTCTATCTCGTCCTGCGCACGCCCAAGCGGACCACGAAGCTCGACCGCGAGGAGGAGAAGGAAGAGGAGGAGGCCTTCGAGGACCTCTCCTTCGCCGCCTACCTCCGCCGCCTCGGCGCCAAGGTGCGGACGGGGTCGCCGCCGCTGTGGCTGATCCTCACCCAGGTGGTCATCTCGTTCGGGGCGATCCTCGTCGGCGCGCGGTTCTTCGCCACGTTCGTCGACGACCTGTCCACGGCGCTGGGGCTCGACGCGCTCCTCGTCGCGCTGATCCTCGCGCCGCTCGCGACGGAGCTGCCGGAGGCGGCCAACAGCCTCATCTGGACGCGCGAGGGCAAGGACGTGATCGCTCTCGGGAACGTCGCGGGCGCGATGGTCTTCCAGTCGACGATCCCCGTCTCGATCGGCGTGCTCCTCACGCCGTGGCAGCTCGGACCCTACGGGACGATCGCCGCCGTGTTCGCGCTCCTCTCCGGTGTGGTCGTCTACGCCCAGATCCGGCTGCGCGCGCGCCAGAACTCGCTGCCCCTGTCATCGCTCATGATCGGCGGCAGCCTGTACGTCCTTTTCATCGTCTATGTGGTCTGGACGGTGGCGACCGGCCAGACCTCTTGAGCGGGACCTCCGGACCATGCGGGAGCGACCGCTCGACCGGTCCGGCGGCATGCGCCTGAGATAGCATCCGGCGCGGCCTCCCCGACCGACGCTTCCCGGGCAGGCGGGGCCAGAGGGAGGGCATGCCTTCATGAAGCGTCTCCTCGCGTTCGCACTCATGACCATGACCGTCGCCGCCGCCTGCGGCGGCGGGGCCGGGACCGCGAGCCCGAGCCCCTCGGCGGCCGCGACCAGCGCGGCACCGAGCAAGACGGCCGCGCCGACGGCGGCGGCCGTCAAGGTCGGCCTCGTCACCGACGTCGGGGGCCTCAACGACAAGAGCTTCAACGCGCTGGCGAACCAGGGTCGCCTCGACGCCGAGAAGGACCTCAAGGTCCAGACGTCGGTCACCGAATCCAAGAAGCAGGAGGACTACGTCCCGAACCTGACCAACTACGCGCAGCAGAAGTACGACCTCGTCATCGCCGTCGGCTTCCTCATGACGAACGCCACGTGGAAGGTCGCGAAGCAGTTCCCCGACGTCAAGTTCGCGATCATCGACGGCGCTCCGGCGAACGACAAGGGCGACACCGAGAACCTGCCGAACGTCGCGAACCTGTTCTTCAAGGAGCAGGAGGCCGGATACCTCGTCGGCGTCATCGCCGCGACGATGGCGAAGAACAAGGTGGGCAAAGCGACGCACAACACGGTGTGCTCGATGGGCGGCATCCCCATCCCGCCGGTCGATCGCTACATCGCGGGCTACCAGGACGCGGTCAAGACCGTCAGCCCGACGACGACGATCCTCAACGGCTACAGCAATGACTTCGTCGACCAGGCCAAGGGCAAAGAGGTCGGGCTCAACCACATCAGCAAGAACTGCGACATCCTCTTCCAGGTCGCGGGCGCCAGCGGCCTCGGCTACATCCAGGCCGCGAAGGACAAGGGCGTCTACGCCATCGGCGTCGACGCCGACCAGGCCTACGTCGCCCCCGGAACGGTGCTCACGAGCGCGCTCAAGCGCGTCAACAAGGCGGTCTACGACACCATCAAGGCCGTCGTGAACAAGACCTTCAAGGCCGGCGACAACTCCTTCAACGCGACGAACGACGGCGTCGGCTACGGCACGCTCGACCCGGCGGTCCCCGCCGACGCGAAGGCCGCCGCCGACAAGGCCCTCGCGGACATCAAGAGCGGGAAGATCACGCCCAAGGACGCGGTCCAGGTCAAGTAAGGCCTTGACCGTCCACGCACAGACGTCACCGACGGGGCCGCCAGCGGCCCCGTCGGTGCGTCAACCGAGCTTCGACTGGACGCAGGGTCCCGCGATCCCGGTGGTGTCGGTCCTATTCGCGCTCGTGCTCGGCGGCCTCTTCGTGTGGATCAGCGGGCACGACCCCATCCAGGCGTACGCGGCGCTCTTCCGCGGCGCGTTCGGCAGTCCCTACGACGTCAGCGAGACGCTCGTCATCGCCGTTCCCCTCCTGCTCGCCGGCCTCTCCGTCGCCGTCGCGTTCCGCGCCGGGCTCTTCAACATCGGCGCGCAGGGGCAGCTCCTCGTCGGCGCGGTCGCCGCGGGCTGGGTCGGCGCGCTGTGGCCCGACCTTCCCGGGATCCTCCTCCTCCCGCTCACCCTCGCCGCGGGCGTTCTCGGCGGCGCGGCCTACGGCGGGATAGCCGGGTGGCTGAAGGCCGCGCGCGGGGTGAACGAGGTGATCACGACGATCATGCAGAACTACACCATCGTCTTCGTCATGCACTGGCTGCTCCAGAACGGTCCGATGCAGGCGCCGAACGCGTTCGGCACGCCGGCGTCGGCGCCGATCGGCGCCGGCGCGATCCTCCCGATCGTCCTCCCCGACTTCCTCGTCCCCTCGTCGCGCCTCCACGCGGGGATCGTCCTCGCGCTCCTGGCGACGCTCGGCTTCTGGTTCCTGCTCTGGCGGACCTCGCTCGGGTACGAGCTGCGCGCGGTGGGGCTCGGGATGCGCGCGGCGGCGCAGGCGGGGATCGACCCGCGGAAGCGGATGGTGATCGTGATGGCCATCGCCGGCGGCTTCGCCGGCCTCGCGGGCATGATCCAGGTGAGCGGGCTCTTCCACCGCGTGTACGACGGGTTCTCCGCGGGCTTCGGCTTCGACGCCATCGCGGTCGCGCTCCTCGGCAAGAACACCCCGGTGGGCGTCCTGCTCTCGGCGCTCCTCTTCGCCGCCTTCTCGCGCGGCGGGACGCTCATGCAGTCCGACGCCGAGATCTCGTCCCACCTCGTCGAGATCGTCGAGGCCCTCGTGCTGTTCGTCATCGCCGCCGAGACCGTCGTGCGCGCCGTCGCGCGGCGCTGGGGCCGACCCGTCAAGGCGGCGAGCTAGGTGGAGGTCCTCATCGGCGCGGGCGTCCTCGCCGCGACCATCCGCCTCGCCACGCCCGTCGCCCTCGCCGCGCTGGGCGGCGTCGTCACCGAGCGCTCCGGCGTCGTGAACATCGCGCTCGAGGGCTGCATGCTCGTCGGCGCCTTCTTCGGCGTGTTCGCCGCCGACAAGACCGGCAGCCTCCCCGCGGCGCTCGCGGTCGCGATCCTCGCGGGCCTCGCGCTCGCGGCGATGCACGCCGTCGCCGCGATCACGTTCCGCGCCGACCAGATCGTGAGCGGCATGGCGCTCAACATCCTGGCGCTCGGGCTCACCTCCTACCTCGACTACCAGCTGTACAGCAGCACCGGGACGCCGCCGACGATCCCGCTCGTGCCCAACGTCCACCTCGGCTTCCTGGAGAAGGTGCCCGTCCTCGGCGGCGCGGTCGGCGACCAGAGCGCGATCGTGTGGGTGACGCTCGCGATCGTCGTGTTCCTCCAGCTCTTCCTCTTCCGCACCGTCCCCGGCCTGCGCCTGCGCTCGGTCGGGGAGCACCCGCGGGCGGCCGACACGCTCGGCATCGACGTCCGCCGCACGCGCTACTGGGCCGTCCTCGCGTCGGGCGCGCTCGCCGCGCTCGGCGGGGTGTACCTCTCGCTCTCGGTCGCCGGCTCCTTCAGCGACAACATGACGAACGGCAAGGGGTTCATCGGGCTGGCCGCGATGATCTTCGGACGCTGGACGCCGCTCGGCGCTCTCGGCGCCGCGCTCGTCTTCGGCTACGGCGACGCGCTCTCCGTCTCGCTCCAGGGTGTCGAGGTCGCGGGCTTCGTCTTCCCCGTGCAGCTCCTCTCGACCATCCCCTATCTGCTCACCATCCTCGCCGTCGCCGGCTTCGTCGGCAGGTCGCGGATGCCGGCCGCCGACGGCCAGCCGTACGAGAGCGAAGGGCACTGATGGACACGCCGATCGTCGAGATGGCCCGCATCAGCAAGCGGTTCGGCGATCTGCAGGCGCTCGCCGAGGTCGACCTCACCGTCCACAAGGGCGACATCCACGCGCTCGTGGGCGAGAACGGCGCGGGCAAGACGACGCTCATGAACATCCTCTACGGCCTCTACCGCCCGGACGCGGGGACCATCCGCGTGCGCGGCACGGAAGCGCACATCGCGGGGCCGCGCGACGCCATCGCGCTCGGGATCGGCATGATCCACCAGCATTTCATGCTCGTTCCGCCCCTCACCGTCGCCGAGAACGTCGTGCTCGGCGACGAGCGCGGCGGCCCGGTCCTCGACACGCGCGGCATCGAGGCGCGCGTCGCCGAGCTGGAGAAGCGATTCGGCATCCAGGCCGAACCCCGCGCGAAGATCGAGGACGTTCCGCTGGGGATCCAGCAGCGCGTCGAGATCCTCAAGGTCCTCTACCGCGGCAGCGAGATCCTCATCTTCGACGAGCCGACGGCCGTGCTCACGCCGCAGGAGGTCGACGATCTGTTCCACATCGTCCGTACGCTCCGCGACGAAGGAAAGACCGTGATCCTCATCACGCACAAGCTCCGCGAGGTGATGGCGGTCTCCGACCACGTCACGGTCCTGCGCGAAGGCCGCAACGCCGCCCACCTCGTCACGAAGGAGACGGACCCGAGGGCGATCGCGGTCGCGATGGTCGGGCGAGAGCTGCGCGACATCCGCGTCCGGCCGGGCAACGTCGGCCCGGCCGTGCTCGAGATCACGAGCCTCAGCGCCGAGTCCGACCGCGGTGGCCTCGCGCTGAAGGGCGTCGACGTCGAGGTCCACGCCGGCGAGGTCGTGGGCATCGCCGGCGTCGGCGGGAACGGCCAGAGCGAGCTCGCGCAGTGCATCCTCGGGCTGCGCAAGGTCACCGGCGGTGTCATCAAGGTCGGCGGCAGCGACGTCGCCCACGACGATCCGCGCCGCACGCGACAGCGCGGCGTGGCCTACGTCCCCGAGGACCGTCGGGCGGAAGGCCTCGTGCTCCCGTTCACCCTCGCCGACAACTTCATCCTCGGCCGGCAGGACCAGCCGCCGTACGCGCGTCGCGGCATCCTCCAGGGCCGGGTCATCCGTCGCGAGGGCGAGCGCCTGGCCAAGGAGTTCGACGTGCGCCCGCCCGACCCCGACGTCGAGGTGGGAACGCTGTCGGGTGGGAACCAGCAGAAGGTCGTCCTCGGCCGCGAGATCTCCGAGTCTCCAAGGCTCATCGTCGCGAACCAGCCGACGCGCGGCCTCGACATCGCGGCGACGGAGTACGTCCACGAGCGCCTCCTCGAGCAGCGCTCGCGCGGCTGCGCGATCCTCCTCATCTCGAGCGAGCTCGACGAGATCCTCGACCTCTCCGATCGGATCGCGGTGATGTTCGAGGGTCGCATCGTCGCCGTCCTGCCGGCCGCCGAGGCCACCGAGGAGCGGCTGGGCCTCCTCATGGCCGGCCACGTCGAGGGGGTCCCGGCCTAAGGGCGAAGCCCGATCGGCGCCGATCCATTTCCGACCTCCTCGCGGGGTTGACCGTGGTCACCGCCCAACGTACCGTTCCCCGGTCGGGTGGTCAGGCCACCTGACCGGAACCAGTGACGAAGGCGGGAGGTGCGATGGCTCTCGTTCAGCCCGTCCGGCGTGACCGGCTCTATCAGGGCATCGTCGCGCAGATCGAGGGTCTCCTCGAGCGCGGCGAGCTGAAGGCGGGCGATCAGCTGCCGCCCGAGCGCCAGCTGGCGGAGCAGCTCCAGGTCAGCCGCGCGTCGGTGCGCGAAGCGCTCCGATCCCTCGAGCTCCTCGGGATCGTCGAGACGCACGCGGGCGGCGGAACGTTCGTGAGGCACGCCCAGCCCGACGACCTGGCGCGACCCCTCACCAGCCTCATCAGCCGCGGCCACACCATCGCCGACGTCATCGACGTCCGCGGTCTGCTCGAGCCCGCCATCGCGGAGCGCGCCGCGCGCAACATCGCGCCCGCCGAGATCTCCGAGCTGCGCGAGATCCTCGCCGCGCAGGAGAAGAAGGTCGCGGCCGGCGAGCCCTACGTCGAGGAGGACACGCGCTTCCACGAGCTCATCGGCCAGGCGGCGGGCAACGAGCTCCTGGTCACGGTCGTGGGGGTGATCTGGGACGTCCTCCGCTCCTCGCGTGAGCAGTGGCTGCAGAACGAGGACCGCGCCCATGCTTCGCTCGAGGCCCATCGGCGGATCCTCGTCGCGCTCGAGAAGCACGAGCCCGCGGCCGCCAAGGCGGCGGCGGCGGACCACATCCGCGCCGTCGGGGAAGGGATCCTCCGCCTCCTCGGGGAGGACGGGGCATCCCGGCGGGCGCACCCGGGACGGACACACAAGGATCAGGAGGTGGACACGGCGTGACCCAAGCGACAGCAGCACCGCCACAGACCGCGGCGGCGACGGACATCACGATCGAGGTCGTCTACCGCGGGATCTTCCAGAAGACGCTCGCGCAGCGCATCACGCGCGGCGTCGTCCTGGCCGCCCGGCAGAAGGGACTGCCGGGGACCGCGTTCTCGCGCTACGGCGACTCGCCGGAGCGCAACGGCGTGCCCGCGAAGCAGTTCGCCGTCGTCGCCGTGAACGACATCGAGCTCGAGGCCTCGATGGCGCGCTACGAGCCGGCCGTCGTGGACGTCTCGGTCGCCGTCGACGACACGCTCGTCAAGGGCGTCGAGTCGTGGGCCTGGTACGGGCGCCAGCCGATCTGGAAGCCCGTGCGCCCGAACGGCGTCGTCCTCGTGACCAGCGACAAGTCGCCCGACGAGATCGTCGCGCAGACGGACAAGACGGACCGTCCCTACACGCTCGGCGTGGTCCCCGGCGGCGCGTCCTTCGCCGGACTGTGGGTCTACAAGGACGACCACACCGATTGGCGCGTCCTCGGCGCGCTGTCCAAGGTCCTTCCCGAGTGGCTTCCGCTCGAAGAGGTCAAGGCGCAGGTGCGGCGGCAGACCAAGGACGAGAACGCCGTCGCGTCCGTCCAGTCCGGCCACGACGCGACGAAGCTCCGCCAGGTCAAGGTCGGCGAGGGCACCGACGCGCACGAGAAGCTCGGCTTCACGAAGCCCGGCTGGACGACGATGCGCACCGGCGTCATCGTCGACGCGCGGAAGCCCGGCGAGCGCAATCCGCAGTACAAGCGCTACGCCACGCGCACCCAGCGTCCCGTCGTCAACTTCGACACCTGCATCAAGTGCACGATGTGCTGGCTCGACTGCCCCGACGAGTGCTTCGAGGTGACGCCGAGCGGCCACTTCGAGGTCGTCTACGAGGCCTGCGTGGGCTGCGGCATCTGCGCGCAGGTGTGTCCGGTCAAGGACTGCATCGTCATGGTCGACGAGCTCAAGTTCGACTCCAACAAGCTCGTCTTCCCGGTATGGGAGAAGGACCGCAACACGTACAACGCGTGGTTCGAGAGGACGAGCGGCCGCTCGGCCGCGCCCCCCACGGGCGAGAAGGCCGCTGTCGCGGCGGGAGGTGACGAGTAATGGCTGTCGCCGTCAAGACCACGGAGACCAGCGACGTCCAGACCGAGCAGCTCATGACGGGCTGCGAGGCCATCGCCGAGGCGATCCGCCTCGCGGACGTCGACGTCATGGCCGCCTTCCCCATCCGGCCGTACGACACGGTCATGCAGGCCGCCGCGAAGCTCATCGCCAACGGCAAGCTGGACTGCGAGTACATCGTCGCCGACGGCGAGCACAGCCAGTTCGAGATCGTGAAGCACGCCTGCGCCGTCGGCTCGCGCGTCTTCGTCGGCTCCTCGGGCGTCGGCTGGTTCTACGCCTTCGAGGCCATCGCCGTCACCGCCGGCCTGCGCCTTCCGGTCGTCGCCATCTGCGGCAACCGCGCCCTCGACGACCCCGGCGCGTTCGGCACCGAGCACAACGACTCGCTCGCCGTCCGCGACCTCGGATGGCTGCTCCCGTGGGCCGAGACGGCGCAGGAGTGCCTCGACCTCGCGCTCATGGCGTGGCGCGTCGGCGAGGACAAGCGCGTCTCGCTGCCGGTCGCCATCGGCCTGGACGGCGGCTTCCTCACCCATTCCCAGCAGCTCGTGAGCGTCCCGACGAAGGCCGCCGCGGACGCCTACCTTCCGCGCTTCGACCTCGGCGACCGCCTCCTGCACCCCGACAACCCCATCACCATCGCGCCGCAGGTCGACCAGGACTGGCTCATGGAGATCCGGCGTCAGAACGACGCGGCGATGCGCCGCGCGCTCGAGGTCATCGCCGAGGCGCACGCGGACCTCAAGAAGCTCTTCGGCCGCGGCGGCGACAGCCCGTTCCTCGACGAGTACATGACCGATGACGCCGACGTCGTGTTCTTCGGCCAGGGCACGCTCGCCCTGCCGATGAAGGTCGCCATCCGGCGCCTGCGCAAGCAGGGCCACAAGGTCGGACTCGTCCGGCTCAAGTGGTTCCGGCCCTTCCCGACCGACGAGGTCGTCAGGAGCCTCTCGCGCTTCAAGGCCGTCGGCATCGTGGACCGCGACTACAGCTTCGGCTCGCCGTACTACGGCGGCGTCCTCTACAACGAGGTGCGCTCCGCCCTGTACTCGCGCGACGAGCGTCCGACCATCGTCGGCTTCGTCGCCGGCCTCGGCGGGCGCGAGATCGACCAGACCATGGCCCAGGACATCTACGACAAGACGGCCGCCGCCGCGGCGGGCGGCCTGGCGGCCGGCGACCAGTGCCACTGGATCGGAGTTCGGGAGTGAGAACGAAGAGCGAGCGAGATCCGGCTTCGCCGGGCGAGCAAGCGACAAACGATGCACGCGGCGCAGCCGCGAGCCTGCACTAGGAGGGAGATGGAAATGGCTGTGGAAGCACCGACCGGGACCGGCACCCTCCCCCAGATCAAGGGCGTCAAGGAGGTCCCCTACGACGAGCTCTTCGTCTCCGGCCACCGCACGTGCCAGGGCTGCGAGTCGGCGCTCGTCATGCGTCACATGGTCAAGGCGTCGGGTCCGCGCACGATCGTGCTCGGCTCGACGGGCTGCATGTACGTCGCGAACACGACGTACTACTCGACCCCGTGGGTGGTGCCGTGGATGCACACCCAGCTGGGCGCGGCCGGATCGGCCGCGCTCGGGACCGCCGCGGGCCTCAAGGTCCTCATGCGCAAGGGCAAGCTCGCTCGCGAGAAGATCAACGTCATCGCGTTCTGCGGCGACGGCGGCGGAGCGGACATGGGGATCGGCGCGATCTCCGCGGCGCTGACGCACAAGGAGTACGACCTCCTCGTCCTCCTCTACGACAACGAGTCGTACGCGAACACCGACATCCAGCTGTCGAGCCAGACGCCGTGGGGCGCGGTCACGACGTTCTCTCCGACCGGGAGCGAGCGCCGGATCATGCACACGCGCTGGAAGAAGAACGTCCCCGGCATGCTCGCGGCCGGCCACCCCGAGTCCCGCTACATCGCCGCGGGCTGCGCGGCCTACGCCGTCGACCTGATGAACAAGATCCGCAAGGCGCTCGAGGTCGGCGGTCCGACGTTCGTGCACACGCTCGACCCGTGCCCCAAGGGCTGGGACTACCACCCGCAGTACAGCCAGGAGCTCGGCCACCTCGCCGTCGAGGCGGGGATCTGGCCGCTCTACGAAGTGCTGGACGGCGTCGTGAACCTCACCGGCCCGACGCGGCAGATCGCCGAGGGCCGCAAGAAGCGCAAGCCCGTCGAGGACTACCTGCGCCGGCAGGGCCGCTTCGCGCACTTCACCACGGAGGACGTCGAGCACTTCCAGGCCGAGGTCGACAAGATGTGGGAGGAGTGGCTCATCCCCGGCGTCATCCCGTTCACCATCCCGCAGAAGGACGTGACCCTCCTCAACATCGACAAGAAGAAGCCGCTGCACGCGACCGCCTGAGCACGGTCGAGCGCACGTGAAGAGGGCCCGCCGTGACGGCGGGCCCTCTCTCTGTCGCGTCGTGAACGACTACGACGACGGTGGCGGCGCGGCCGGAGGCGGAGGCGTTCCGCCGCCCGCGGGAGAGCCGCCCGCCGGCGCGGGAGCGCTGGGCGCCGGACGTGGGCCGGCGGAGTACGGCCGGTAGGGTGGACGCTCGGGACGGGGCGGCGGCGGGCCGCCCGCGAGCGCGCGGTCGCGCGCCGACATCATCCCGCGGATGTGCTCCGCGGTGTACGGCAGGAGCGCCATGTAGCGCGCGCGCTTGAGCGCGGTCGTGAGCATCCGCTGGTGCTTCGCGCAGGTGCCGCTCTTGCGGCGCGGCTCGATGCGCGCACGGTCGCTGAGGAATCGCTGGAGACGCGGACGGTCCTTGTAGTCGATGCGCTTGACCTTCTCGAGGCAGAACACGCAGACCTTGCG
>JAGWSB010000074.1 GCA_028876375.1 Chloroflexota bacterium
GAGATCAAGCTCGAGCTCGGCGGACCCCTGGCGCCCGGCGTCGTCCGCGTCGTCGGCGACGAGGAGGCCTACCTCCACGTGGTGATGCCCCTTCGCATCCCGAGCTAAGCACGCTGCGGAAGCGCGTCGCGCAGAGCGGCCGCCCTGAAGCGTTGGCCTGATCGGCGATGCGCGTGACGCGGCTGATCCTCGAGGACTTCCGGAGCTATGACCGTGCGGACGTGGAGCTCGGGCCGGGCGTCACCGCGTTCGTCGGCCCCAACGGCGCGGGCAAAACGAACCTGCTCGAAGCGCTGCATCTCCTCGCACGAGGCGACTCTCCACGCGCTCGCGACGACAGCGAGATGGTGCGCTGGGGCGCGGCCATCGCGCGTGCCGCCGCGGACACGCGGCGCGAGGAGGAGACGACGCGCATCGAGGCCGTCCTCATCGCGCCATCACCCGGCGAGCGCCGCCGGCCGCGGCGGTACCTGGTGGACGGGGCGCCCAAGCGCGCCGAGGACGCGCTCGGGCGGATCGTCGTGATCGCGTTCTTCCCAGAGGATGTGGAGCTGCTCAGCGAGGCGCCGAGCGCGCGGCGCCGCTACCTCGACGCGATGATCGCGCAGGTCGACCGGCGCCACCGCGCCGACGTCCGCGGATACCAGCGCGTGCTCGAGCAGCGGAACGCCCTCCTGCGGGCGCTCCGCGAAGAGGGCGCAACGGGCGAAGCGGAGACCTCCTTCTGGGACGCCGAGGTGTGCCGGCTCGGCGCGGCGATCTCGCTGCGGAGGATGCGCGCGGTGTGGGAGATACGCGACGCGTTCCGTGGCGCCGTGGAGCGCTGGGTCGGGGAGCACGAGGTCGACGTGGCGTACGCGACGCCCGCCGAGGGCGAGACCGAGGCGGAGCGCGCCGCCGCGTACGCCCGCCTCCTCGCCGAGAAGCGCGAAAGAGAGGTCTGGCAGGGGACGACGCTCGTCGGGCCGCACCGTGAGGACCTCGTGGTCACGTCCGCCGGACGCGACATCCCGTCGTTCGCGTCCCGCGGCGAGCAGCGGACGGTCGTGCTCGCGCTGAAGATCGCCGAGGCCGGATGGCTGCGCGAGCGTACGGGAACGACGCCCGTCTTCCTCCTCGACGACGTGCTGTCCGAGCTCGACCCCGAACGGCGCCAGCGGCTCCTCGAGGCGATCCCCGCCGACGCGCAGGCCCTCGTCACGTCGGCGTTGCCGGCGGGCCTCCCGCCGGCGCTCGCCGCGTCCATGCGCGTGCTGCCCGTGACGAAGGGCCACGTCGCGTGAAGCCGCTCTCGCGCGCCGTCGACCGGCTCCTGCACGGCCTTGGCATCGCGGGCGACGTCGCCCGCGTCGACGCTCTCGAGCGCTGGCCCGCGGTCGCGCAGGAGATCTTCGGCGCCGACGGCGCGACCACGCGCGCGGTCGACGTCGACGCGTCCACCCTCGTCGTCGCGGTGCCGACGTCGGCGTGGGCGGCGGAGATCAGGCTGCGGCAGCGCGACATCGTCGCCGCCCTCGAGCGCGCGGCGCCGCGGAGCGGCATCCGCCAGGTGCGCACGGTGCCTTCCGCGCGCTGATCGACCCCGCCGTGCCGAGCGAGCCCGGCCGTAGGGCCATACTCCGGGCGCATGCGTCCGGCGAGCTTCGTCACCACCGTCGGCTCGACCGGCGCGGGTCACGACGGGCGCGACGTCGTGATCGTGAACGAGCCGGACGTCGGCGCGACGCTGCGCACGCGCGGGCGGTTCTACCTCCTGTGCGAGGTCGATCCGCCGACGCGCGCGGGGCTCGAGATCGCGCGCGAGGTCACCGAGCTCGCGCGCCACGACTACTACTACGACCTCTCCGCCGGGGTCGAGGTCGGCCTGCGGCGCGCCCTGCGCAAGGCGAACCGCCGCGCGGCGCAGCTGATCCGCGAGGATCGGGCGCGGACGTCGCTCCACCTCGCGTGCGCCGTCGTCGTGAACAACGAGATCGCCGCGGCGAGGATCGGACGCGCACACGTCTTCCTCGTGCGGCACGCGCGCCTCTTCCTTCCGGGGGAGGAGCCCGACGAGCTCGCCGACTTCGTTCACCGCACGACGACGCGGCAGGCATCGTCCCTCGGCGCGGAGACCGATCTCCTCCCGCAGGTGTGGCGGCAGACCGTCGAGGCCGGCGACACGATCATCCTCGCGACGGGCAGCATCACCGACGGCCTCGGCGCCGACGCGCTGAAGAACGCGGCGATCACGCTGCACCCGCGGGCCGCGGCGGATCACGTGAAGAACCGCGCGGTGGCCGAGAGGATCGCCGGGAGCAGCGCGACGATCTTCATCGAGATCGCGTCCGGCGCGGGCGCGGCGGCGCGGCGCGGCGGCGAGCCCGAGGTCCCCGCGACGGAGCCGCCCGAGGTCGTCATCGCCGAGAGCATCCGCTCGCGGGTCGACGTGGTGTGGCGTCGTCGTCCGCGACCCATCGCCTTCCTCGCGGTCGCGCGCCCCGTGACGCGCGTGGTCGCCGGCGCCGTCGGCGTCGTGCTCGAGCTCATGCCGCGCCGTCGCCCCGAGCTGCCGCGTCGCCCCGAGAGCGCGCGCCTGCGCTCGGCGCGCACGCAGCGCTGGACGACGCTGCTCGCGATCCTGCTGCTCCTCGTCACGGCGGCGTTCGGCTACGGCGTCGTGCGGAACTACCAGGAGGACCAGATCCGCAACGACTACCGCATCGCCATCGTCGACGTCGACCAGAGCATCTCGGCCGCCGAGAGCTTCGCGCAGCGCAAGGACATGGATCACGCGTGGGAGAAGGCCGACGCCGCGTCGCAGCGCCTCGCGGCCGCGGAACGGTCGCCCGCGGCGGACCGCGCGCAGATCGCACAGCTCCGCGCGCGCATCGACGCGCTGCAGGACACGCTCAACGGCGTCGTCGTCGACCTCGCGAAGGCCGTGCCCGGGGCGAAGCCCGCCGTCCTGGCCGAGACGGTCAACGGCATCTACGTCGCGGATCCGGGCGCCGGGCGCCTGTGGCGCCTCTCGGGCAAGCCTCTCGTCACCGGCGTGGTCCTCGAGCGCGGCAAGGCCGGGGTCGGGGGTCCGGGCTTCGTCACGGCGCAGGACGCGGCGCTGCTCACGCTCGACGACGCGCGGAGGCTGTGGCGCGCCGAGGGCAACACGGTGAAGCAGATACCGCTGCCGGGCACCGAGAAGTGGAAGGCGGCGAGCGGCCTCGCGACCTTCGCCGGCAACGTGTACGTGCTGGACGCGCAGTCCGGTCAGGTCTGGCGATACGAGCCGGACTTCGCCGGCGCGCTCGCCGGGCCGACCGGCTTCCTCCCCGCCGCCCTGCCCGCGGGCAGCGCGCGTGAGCTCGCCGTCGACGGCGACATCTGGGTCCTCACCTCGAGCGGCGAGATCCAGCGCTACCGCCGCCAAGGCATCGACCCCGTCCTCACTAGGCTCACCTTCACCGTGCAGTGGAAGGGGACGCCGCTCGCACCGACGAACTTCCAGGCGCTCGAGTCGCAGGGGTCGCTGTGGATCCTCGACGCGAACGCGCGCGTCGTCGCCCAGATCACCCGTGACGGCCGCGAGATCGCGCGCTGGTCGCTGTCGCAGCACCTGCCGGCGCCGACCGCATTCTTCGTGTCGGAGAAGCAGGACGTCGCCTACACGGTCCACGGCTCCAAGATCGCGACGACGGATCTCAGCCGGTGATCCCGCTCCACGACCTCGAGCCGACGCGGAGGGCGCCGGTCGTCACGCGGCTGCTCCTCCTGGTGAACATGGCGGTGTGGGTGTACGTCCTCACGCTGCTCCCGGATCCGACGCGGCTGCAGGCCTTCTACGACCGCTGGTCGTTCGACCCCGCCGCGCTGCGGAACGCGGTCGTCGGTGGGCACGTCACGCTCGACGCGCTCCTCCCGCTCATCACGCACCAATTCATCCACGCGGGGTGGCTCCACATCCTCGGGAACATGCTCTATCTGTGGATCTTCGGCGACAACGTCGAGGATCACATGGGCTCGGGGACGTACCTCGTCTTCTACCTCGTCGCCGGCGTCATCGCCGCGCTCGGACAGGCGCTCGTCGCGCCCGCCACGATGGTCGGGGCATCCGGTGCGATCGCCGGCGTGCTCGGCGCGTACTTCGTGCTCTCGCCCGGCGCACGCGTGCGTACGCTCGTCTTCCTCGGCATCTTCATCACCGTCGTCACGCTCCCCGCGATCATCGTGATCGGCGAGTGGATCGTCATCCAGGTCATCTCGGGGTTCGAGAGCATGCGCATCGCGACGCAAACGGCGACGGAGAACGTCGCTTACCTCGCGCACGTGTTCGGCTTCGCGACGGGGATCGTCGCGGTGGGGATATTCGGCCTCGGTCGCCGCTGAACACACGACCAGCCGGTATCGATGCGATACGATCGGACGGAGACACATGTACGTCCCGTGCGTCGTCGAGTCGGTACGGGTGCACGTGCTGACGGGCCAGCACGTCGTCTTGCTCCAGGCGCGTGGCTCCGAGCGGCTGCTGCCCATCTGGATCGGCCCCGACCAAGCGTTCAGCATCGCTCAGCGCGTCGCGGGGATACGCAGCGAGCGGCCGCTGACGCACGATCTGATGGTCGACATGCTCGGCAAGCTCGAGGTCGAGATCACGCGCGTCGTCGTGAAGGATCTCGTCGACGACGGCAACGGCAGCGGCGTCTTCCACGGCAGCGTGTTCCTCCAATCGGGCCAGCGCGAGATCGAGGTCGATTCGCGCGCGTCCGACGCGATCGCGCTCGCGGTGCGCGTGGGGGCGCGCATCCTGGTCGCGGACGAGGTCTTCGACCGCTCGTCGATCGCCGCCGAAGGGTCGAGCGAGGACGAGGGCGAGCTGTCGGTGTTCCGTCAGTTCATCAACAGCCTCCCGGACGACCCGACGCCCCCGCAGGAGCCGATGCCCCCGCAGACGTCCGGATAGGCGTTCGGCTCCCGCCCTACTGGCCCGCGAGCGCGGACATCGCCGCGGACGGTCACCTCCGCATCGGCGGCGTCGATGCCGTGCGCCTCGCCGATCGCTACGGCACCCCGCTCTACGCGTACGACGCCGCGACGATCCGCTCCGCGTATCGCGACTACGCGCGCGCGTTCCGCGCGTATCGCCCGTTCCGCGTCTCGTACGCGGTCAAGGCGTGTCCCCTCCTCGGCGTGTCCGCGGTCCTCGCGCGCGCCGGCGCCGACGCGAGCGCGGCGTCGCTCGGTGAGCTCCTCGCCGCGCGGCGCGCGGGCTTCCCGGCGTCGCGGATCCAGCTCCACGGCAACGCGAAGACGGAGGACGAGCTGCGTGGCGCGCTGCGCGCGGGCGTCGGACGGATCGTCATCGACGGGGCCGATGAGATCGAGGTCCTCGCGCGGCTCGTGCGCTCGCGCCGCGCGGCGCAGCGCGTATGGCTGCGCGTCTCACCCGGGATCACGGCGGACACGCATCCGCACTTGCGCACCGGCGCCCTCGACAGCAAGTTCGGCGCTCCTCTCGCCGGCGGCGACGCGCTCGCGCAGGCGCGCGCGATCGCGGCGACGCGCGGGCTGCGGCTCGTGGGCGTGCACGCGCACATCGGGACCGAGCTCCATGAGGCCGAGCGCTACCGCGAGCTCGGCGAGATGCTCGTCGCCTTCGCGCGCGACCTGGCCCCGCTCGGCGTCCGGATCCGCGAGATCGGCGTCGGCGGCGGGCTGAAGATCCCCCTGCGGGACGGAGACCGTGTGCTGCCGCTCGACGAGTACGCGGACGCGATCGCGTCCCCCATCCGCGCGGCGGAGGATCTCGGCGCGACGATCTATCTCGAGCCGGGCCGCTCCCTCGTCGGCCGCGCCGGCGTCGCGCTGTATCGCGTGGTCGGGACCAAGCGCGTCGCCGGGGTGCGGACGTTCGTCTCCGTCGACGGCGGCATGGGCGACAACATCCGCCCGGCCCTGTATGGCGCGGAGTACACGGCGGTCGTGGCCGATCGCGCCGGCGCGCCGGCCGCCGAGGAGGTGGCCGTCGCAGGCCGCTACTGCGAGAGCGGCGACCTGCTCATCCGCGCGGTCGCGCTCCCGACGGCGCTCCGCGGCGAGGTCATCGCCGTCCCCGGGGCAGGCGCGTACGCCGTCGCGATGGCCTCCAATTACAACCACCACGTGCGGCCGGCGGTCGTGCTCGTCGATCGCGGCCGCGCGCGCCTCATCCGTCGGCGCGAGCGCTACGAGGACATCTGGAGGCTGGAGTCCAAGTGAGAGCGGTCGTGGTCGCGCACGGCGACGTCGAGGAGCGCGACGCCGCGTACGCGCGCGCAGCGGAGCTCGTCATCGCCGCGGACGGCGGGAGCGCGCACCTCGCGCGCTGGGGCGTCACACCGGACGTCGTCGTCGGCGACCTCGATTCGCTCGCCGGCGCCCCACCCGCCGCGGCGCGCGTGGAGCGCTGGCCGCGCGAGAAGGACAAGAGCGATACGCAGCTCGGCGTCGAGCGCGCGCTCGCGTCGGGCGCGGACGAGGTCGTCGTGCTCGGCGCGCTCGGCGGCCCGCGCATCGATCACGCCCTCGCGAACGTGCTGCTGCTCGCGCTCGATGGGGGATCGCCTGGGCGCGTGCGCATCGTCCGCGGCGCTCTGTCGATGCGCGTCGTCGTCGGCGGCGAGCGAGCCATCCTCGGCGGCGCGGCCGGCGACCTCGTCACGCTGCTCGCGCTCCGCGGCGACGCGGAGGGGATCGAGACGAGCGGGCTGCGCTACCCGCTCCACGGGGAGACGCTGGCCCTCGGGTCGTCGCGCGGGATCAGCAACGAGATCGTGAGCGGCGGCGCGAGCGTCGGGCTGCGGTCAGGGTCGCTGCTGGTGATCGAGAGCGGAGCGCTCGCGCCGCGGGAGCAGCCATAGCCGCAGGCGTAGCCGGACGAGGTCGCGCATCGCGCGCGCGACGACGCCTATCGTCGCGCCCTTCTCCTCGCCGACCGTCCGCGGATAGTGCGGAACGGACACCTGCGCGATGCGGACGCCCGCCGCGCGCAGGACCAGGAGATGCTCCGGTGAGAAGAAGGCGCCGTTCGAGCCAGCGCGCTCGAGCGGCACGCGCTCGAACACGCCGCGGCGGTAGAGCTTGAAGGCGCAGTCCACGTCGCGGAACGGCGCGGCGAACAGCAGGCGGATGAGGCTGTTGTAGACCCAGGCGATGAAGATGCGGCGCGGCGGATCGGCGCGCTTCTCGCGGTAGCCGATGACGACGTCGGCGTCGTCGAGCGCGGGAACGAGGAGCTCGATGTCCGCCACGTGGAACTGCCGATCGCCGTCGGTGAAGAAGACGTACTCCTTGCGCGCGGCGAGCAGGCCCGAGCGCACCGCTGCGCCGTAGCCGCGGTTGGGGCGGTGGTGGACGACCCGGACGCGCGTGTCCTCCGACGCCAGGCGGTCGGCGATCGCGCCCGTGCGGTCGGTGCTGCCGTCGTCGACGACGATGACCTCGAGGTCGTCGGCGAAGCGGGGGAGGACGTCGAGACCCTCGCGCACGACCGCCTCGACGCTGTCCTGCTCGTTGTACGCGGGGAAGAAGAACGAGAGGCTCGCCAGGCGCGCGACGGCCATCAGCCGAGGCCGATCATCGCGAGCACGTCGTAGACCATGAACGCCACGAACGCCGACGCCGGGATGGTGAGGATCCAGGCCGTCACCATGTTGCCGGCGACGTTCCAGCGCACGTTGCCCTTTCCGCGCACGGCGCCGATGCCCATGATCGTCGAGGCGATCACGTGCGTCGTCGAGAGCGGGAAGCCGAGGAGCGACGCGGCCTCGATGACGGTGGCCGCGCTGCTCTCGGCCGCGAAGCCGTGGACCGGATCGAGGTGAGTGAGGCGGTTGCCCATCGTGCGGATGATCCGCCAGCCGCCGGCTGCGGTCCCGAGACCCATCGTCGTCGCGGCCAGCGCGATGACGGGGACGGGGATCGGGGAGTCCTTCGGCAGGACGTGCGCGGAGATGAGCGCGATCGTGACCACGGCCATCGTCTTCTGCGCGTCATTGTTGCCGTGTCCGAAGGCCATGAACGCCGACGAGAGCAGCTGAAGCCGCCCGAAGATCGAGCGCATCGCCGCTCGGCTGGCACGTTGGAAAGCGTTGAGCAGGACGAGCATGAAGACGGACGCGATGAGGAAGCCCACGATCGGCGATGCGACGAAAGGAAGCACCACCTTCTCCAGGATCGACAGCCACAGGGGCGCCGTGACGCCCGCATGGGCCACGGCCGCACCGACGAGCCCGCCGACGAGCGCGTGACTGGAGCTCGACGGTATCCCGTAATACCAGGTGAAGAGGTTCCAGATGATCGCGCCGAGAAGGGCGGCGAGGACGGCGGTTTGGGTGACGGCTGCGGGATCGATGAGGCCCTTGCCGATCGTCGCGGCGACCGCCGTGCCGGTGAGCGCGCCGACGACGTTGAGCGCCGCCGACATGAGGATCGCCTGCCACGGCGCGAGGACGCGGGTCGCGATGACGGTGGCGATGGCGTTCGCGGTGTCGTGGAACCCGTTGATGAAGTCGAAGATGACGGCCGCGACGAGCACGAGTCCCAGGACGAGAGTGATGTCAGCCATGCTTGACGGTGATCCCCTCGAGCTGGTCCGCGATGTCCTCCATGCGGTCCGCGCAATCCTCGAGGTTGTCGTAGATCTCCTTCCAGCGCGTCACTTCGAACCAGTCGTCGCGGTGGGCGATGAGATCGCGCAGCGCCTGCCGCGCCACGCGGTCGGCGTCGTTCTCGTAGCGATTGACCTCGACGATGTGCTCGCGGATCTTCCCGTACGACCGCTTGTCGCGAAGGATCGGTATCGCGGTGTCGATCTCGACGGCGGCGCGGGTGATGATGCGGCAGAGGTCGATCGTTTGAGGCGTCGGCCGCTCGACCTTCCACAACACCAGGTCGCCGCCGGTCGCCTCGATGGCGTCGACGGCGTCGTCGACGCGCGCCGCGAGCGCGGTGATGTCCTCGGTCTCGAACGGCGTGGTGAAGCTGCGCCGGGCGAGGTCGATGATCTCGTGGGTCACGAAATCCGCCTCGTGTTCGATCTCGGCGAGCTGTGCCACCTTGCCCTCGACGTCGGTGAAGTCCTCGACGAGCGCGAGGAGGCGCTCCGCCGCTTGTCGCAAGGTGCGCGCGTGCTTCTCGAACAGGTCGAAGAAGCGCTGCTCGACAGGCAAGATCTGGAATCGCTGCACGTCGGCCACCTCTCTTCTAGCGTTCGCGCGTGCGCCACAACGAGCGATGGATCGCCGTCGGCCTCGCCGCGGCCGGTGCCGCAGCGTATCTCGCGTTCGGGTGGGGTGCGGACACGTCCTACGACTACTACGGACGGCTGGCGGCCGCCCTCCTGGGGGGCCACTGGTGGCTCACCGAGCATCCGCCGTGGCTCAACGAGCTGCTCTCGTGCGGCGATGGGCGATGGTGCCTCGCCTATCCGCCGCTGCCGGCCATCCTCACCATCCCGTTCCTGCCGTTCGGGTCGACCGCTCTCGCGCAGTCGCTCATGTCGCGCGTCGCGGGCGGCCTCTCCGCGGGCCCGCTCTACCTCGGTCTCCGCGCGTACGGCGCGCCGCGCTGGGTCGCCGTGGCCGGCGTCGTGGTGTCCACGATGGGCACGACGCTCCTGTTCTCCAGCGCCGACGGCCGCGCGTGGTACGCCGCGCACGCCGTCGCCGTGCCCCTCGAGTGCGTCGCGTTCTGGCTCGCCGCGCGCGGCGGCCCGAGCTGGGGCATCGGCGCCGCCATCGGCCTGGCCACGCTGGCGCGGCTCCCGGTCGCGGCGGTGACCCCGGCGCTCGCCCTGCTCGCCGCGCGCCGCGGCGGTCGCCCGTACCTCCGGGTCCTTTCCGGCATCGTTCTCGCGGGTGTCCCGTTCGCTCTCGTGTACGCCGGCTACAACGTCCTGCGCTGGGGGACCGTCCTCGACGCCGGCTACGCGCGGCTGGCGCAGGGTGACGTCTTCTTCTCGTACGGGCTCTTCTCGCTCATGTACCTGCCGCGGCACATCTACGCCATCTTCCTCGAGCCGCCCGACCTCGTGGAGGGCGTGCCGTGGTTCCTGCGGCCGCGCTACAAGGGCATGAGCCTCTTCCTCACCACGCCTCCGTTCCTGTGGGTCTTCGCCGGACTGCGCTCCGTCGGCCGCGACGCCGCGGTCACCGCGACCGCGCTTGCCGCCCTCCTCGCGTTCATCCCGAACGTGCTCCACGGCACCGTCGGCTTCGCGCAGTTCGGGTATCGCTTCAGCCTCGACGCGCAGCCGTTCCTCGTCGCGCTCGCGCTCACCGGCGACGCCGTCGTGGGCGGCGTGTGGCGGCGCCGGCCGTCGTGGCTCTTCCTCGCCGCGGTCGCGCTCGCGATCGCGATCAACGTCTACGCGACGATCGCGATCATCCGCTTCGGGTACTGGCAGTGACGGAAGACAAGGAGACCCGCGAGCGCGAGGCGATCCTCCTCCTCGCCGGCGCCATCGCCGTCGGCGTCGCCATCCGCCTTCTCGTCTTCCGCGGCTCGGGGTTCCCGAGCGACGTGGGGACCTTCATGGCCTGGGCGCAGCGGATGGCCGAGGTCGGGCCGGGCGCCTTCTACGCCCCGGGATACTTCAGCGACTACCCGCCGGGCTTCCTCTACGTCCTCTGGGCCGTCGGCGCGCTGTTCCACGGCGGCGAGGTCATGCGCCTCGTCGTCAAGGCGCTGTCCATTCCCGCGGACATCGCCATCGCGATCGTCCTCTTCCGCGTCGTCCGTCCGTACGCCGGCGCGACGGTCGGCGCGGCCGCCGGAGCGATCTGGATGCTGCAGCCGGGGCCCATCTTCGCCGGGCCCTTCTGGGGCCAGGTGGACGCCTGGGGCACGCTGCCCTTCCTCCTCGCGCTCGTCGCGGCCGCCGCCGGGAGCTGGACCTGGGCCGGCGCCCTGGCGGGCGTCGCGCTGATGGTGAAGCCGCAGTTCGGCCTCGTCGGGATCGTCGTGGTCGCCGCGGCGGTCGTCGAGCTCATCCGCGCCGGGCACCGCGCGCCGCTCCTGCGCGTCGTCGCGGCCGGGCTCGCCGTCTCGGTCGCGCTCGCGCTGCCTTTCGGCATGTCGCCGTCGGCCTTCGTCGACCTGGTCCGTCGGGCGTCCGAGACCTATCCCTACACGTCGCTGTTCGCGTTCAACGTGTGGTCGATCGTCGGCGATTTCTGGAAGCCGGACGCGAGCTACGTGGTCCTGGGGGGCGTGCTGCTCGTGCTCGGCATCCTCGGCTCAGTGGCCACGCTGTGGTCGCGCCGCGACCTCCCGATGCTGCTCGTCGCCGGCGCGCTCGCCGCGTTCGCCTTCTACTTCCTTCCGACGCGCGCGCACGAGCGCTATCTGTTCCCGGCGTTCGCGCTCCTCGCTCCCTTCGCCGTGACGCGGCGTCGGATCCTCGTCCCGTACGTCGTCCTCGCGGTCGCGTTCTTCGTGTCGCTCTACTTCGCGTTCACCCGCTACCCGCAGAACGGGCTCACCACGCCGCCGATCCTCGAGAGCACGCTGTTCTCGCGCGAGGGCCAGATCGCGCTGGCGGCGCTCACGATCGCGCTCGCGGCGCTCCTCGCGTGGCGGCTTGTCCGCGGCGAGGCCCGACTCGACCCCGACATCGACGCGGTCGCAGCGGCGGGACCCCTCGCCCCGCCAGCGGCGGAGGCGCCGACCGCGCCGTCGTGGCGCCTCCCGGCCGGCTTGCGCCTCGGTCACGCGCCGACGCGCCGCGACGTGGCGCTCGCGCTCTTCGTCGCGCTCGCGGTCATCGCGACGCGCGGCTTCCGGCTCGATCAGCCGCGCGACATGTACTTCGACGAGGTCTACCACGCGCGCACCGCGTTCGAGCTCCTCGCGCAGCGCGAGCCGTACGAGTGGACCCACCCGCAGCTGGCGAAGGAGATCATGGCGCTCGGGATCATGGCCTTCGGCGGCGACGACGTGGCGGGACGCGACGCGGCGCCGACCGGGGTCACCGCCTTCGCCGTGTCGGGCGACGGCGAACGCGCGTACGGCGACGCGGACGGGAACGTCCACGTGACCACGCGATCGGGCTCCGACGTCCTCTCGAAGCGCGTGGACGGAGCGGTGCGCGCCATCGGTTTCGACGGCGCCGACGTCTACGTCCTCACCGACCGCTCCGTCTCGAAGCTGACCGGCGACGCGCGATCGCTCCCGCACGACGTCGGCCCGCCGACCTCGTTCGCGATGTCGAAGGACCGCGCGGTCGTCGGCGGCGCGAGCGCGGTCGAGATCTTGTCGTTCGGATCGAGCACGGCGCCGCTGCGCGTGCCCATCGGCGCCACCGCGCTCACCGTCCGTCCGGACGACGGCGTCGTCTACGTCGCCGACGCCGCGGGGACGGTGCATCTCGTCGATCCGGCGACCGGCAAGGAGACGGGCACGCTGACCGGCGGCGCGGGACCCGTGAGCGCGCTCGCCTACGCGACCGGCCCACAGCGGCTGTACGGCGCGCTCGCGGGCAAGGCCGCGCTGGAGTGGTTCGAGCCGCCCGCGGAAGGACGCACCACCGGCGCGTACGGCGGCACGGTCGAGCTTTCGAACGGCCGGACCGGGACGATCGCCGGGCCGATCACGGCCCTCGCGGAGATCCCCCGCACCGACTTCCTCTACGCGCTCACGCCGCACTCGGTCGTCGTCGTCGAGTCGCACGGCGCCTCGCCGTACGTCGCGATCCCGGTGACCGCGACGGCGACCGCGCTCGGCGTCGACGGGACGGCGGACGAGCTGCTGGTGCTCGGGCACGGCGAGCTCCTGCACGTCCCGACGGGGGATCACGCCCTGGCCTGGCGCATCCCGGGCGTCCTTTTGGGCGGGCTGCTCGCGTTCTTCGTCGTCCTCATCGCGGTCCGGCTCTTCGCCTCACCGGTCATCCCCGTGCTCGCGGGCGCGACACTTCTGCTCGACGGCTCGATGTTCGCCCAGCCGCGCATCGGGATGAACGACGTCTACGTGGGCGCCTTCCTCGTCGCCGCGTGGTACTTCGTCATCGCCGCCCATGCGGCGCGACGCTCGACCGCCGTCGACCTCCTCATCGCGGGGCTGCTCTTCGGTCTCGCGGCGGCGTCGAAGTGGGCGGCTTTCTACGCCCTCGCCGGCCTGGGCCTCTACGCCGTCGTCGCGACGGCGTGGGCGTGGCGCAGCGGCCGCGTCGGGAGCGGCGGGCCCTTCGACCTCCTCGCGCCGGCGCCCTTCCGGCGCACGCCGTGGCGGGGGGGGAACGCGGTCTACCTCTTCGCGTGCTTCGCGGTCGTGCCGCTGCTCCTCTACGTCGCCAGCTACGCGCGCTGGTACGGCGGGCCGACCATCCCCTACGGCTGGAACCTGTGGGAGCTGCAGCAGCAGATGTACTGGTACCACTCGGGCCTCACGTCGCCGCACCCGGCGGGCTCGCCGTGGTGGAGCTGGCCCTTCGTGCTGAAGCCCGTGTACTGGTACCTCGGCCAGCCGGGGCAGGGGATGACCGCGGTGATCTACGACGCGGGGAACGTCGTCCTGTTCTGGGGCGCGCTCGCGGCGATGGTGTGGGGCGCGGCGGCGGCGATCCGCGCGCGGTCGCTCTCTCTCGCGTGCCTCGTGTTCGCGTTCCTCACCCAGTACGTCGCGTGGATGCCGATCACGCGCGTCCTGTTCTTCTACCACTTCTTCACGGCGCTGCCGTTCTACCTGCTCGTTCTCGCCGCGGCGCTCGGCGTGCTGTGGGAGACGGGGCACGCGCGGCTCGTGACGGCGTACCTCGCGCTCGCGGGCGCGGCGTTCGTGTTCTTCTACCCGTTCGTCTCGGGTCAGCCCGTGCCGGCGGATCAGGCCTCCGTCTTCTACGTGCTGCCGACGTGGCAGTACGACTGCCAGTTCTATCCGTCCTTCCACTGCCCGACGACCATCAGCGGCGAGATACCGGTGCAGGCGGCGCTGGGGCGTGTGGGGATCGCGGTCGGGCTGGCGATCCTCGCCGTCGTCGCCGCGACGGGTCTGCGCGACGCGTCGCGTCTGCGGGAGTTGTTCCGTCGGCGCAGCGAGGATCAGCGCTCGGCCGGGTGACGCACCCGGCTGGGCGCCGTCGCATCTCGCGCTTCGGCCGCTCGCACAGCACCGGGCGGGTACTCGTCGCAGGCCGCCCTGCCACGCCGTAGCGGCTCGCTTCCCCTCGCGCGAGATCGCTCCGGCGCCCGCACGACATCACCCGGCCTCGCGCTGCTCGGCTATCGCCCCGCAGACGATCGAGCGCGGCCGGCACGCCTGCGCACTGGCCGCTCGTTACCTGCTGAGAACGCTCGCCGCGACGACGGCCACCGCCGCGAGCAGCGCGAGCGCGATGACGACGAGGCGCAGCTCGAGGAGCGGGCTGGCGTAGACGACGACGGTCACGTTGTCCTCGCCCCCGCGCGAGATCGCGAGGTCGACGAGGTCCCGCGCGGCGCGATCGGGCGTTGCGCGCGCGCTGGCTCGGGCGATCTCGTCGGGCGCGACGTGGCGCGTGAGGCCATCCGAGCAGAGGACGAGGCGGTCGCGGCCGCGCAAGACCTCGACGAAGACGTCGGGCGCGACGCCGCGCGGATCGCCGACGAAGCGCGTGATCGAGCTGCTCGTCGGTCCGCTGTGGTCCGACGTGATCTGTCGGGCCTCGCCGCCGCGCACGAGGTACGCGCGCGAATCGCCGAG
>JAGWSB010000075.1 GCA_028876375.1 Chloroflexota bacterium
GGCCGCGACCGCGCCGGAGGCGAGGCGCGCGGTGATCTCGGCGTTCCAGCGCGCGGCGACCACGGCCACGCGCAGGCGTCCCCGCGGCCGCGCGCCGCGGCCGGCCCGCTGCTTCGGCAGCGCTACTTCTTGTCCTCGGGCACGACCGAAAGGAGGTGCCCGAGCTTGGCGCGCTTGATGGCCAGGTAGGCGCGGTTCGCCTCGCGCGGCTCGACCTCGAGCGGGATGCGCTCGACGACCTCGAAGCCGTAGAGCGAGAGCGACGCCTTCTGCGGGTTGTTGGTGAGGATCTTGGCGCGGCGGACCCCGAGGTCCATGAGGATCTGCACGCCGATGCCGTACTCGCGGTGGTCGGCCTTGAAGCCGAGGCGCTCGTTCGCCTCGACCGTGTCGAGCCCCTGGTCCTGAAGCTCATAGGCGCGCAGCTTGTTCATGAGGCCGATGCCGCGGCCCTCCTGGCGCAGGTACAGGAGGACTCCGCGGCCCTCCTCGGCGATGCGCTTGAGCGCGGCGTCGATCTGGTCGCCGCAGTCGCAGCGGAGCGACCCCAGGACGTCGCCGGTGAGGCACTCGGAGTGGACGCGGACGAGGACGGGCTTTCCGTCGGCGACGTCGCCCATCGTCAGCGCCACGTGCTCGGCCTTCTGGTCGGCGTACCGCGCGCGGTAGCCGTGGATGGTGAACTCGCCGTACTGGGTCGGGAGGCGCGCGCTCGCGACGCGCTCGACGAGCTTCTCGCGCGCCATGCGGTAGGCGATGAGGTCGCGGACGGTGATCATCTTGAGGCGGTGCTTCTTGGCGAAGCGGGTCAGCTCGGGAAGCCGCGCCATCGAGCCGTCCGGGTTGGTCAGCTCGCAGATGACCCCGACGGGCTCGAGGCCCGCGAGGACGCAGAGGTCGACGGCGGCCTCCGTCTGTCCGGCGCGGACGAGGACCCCGCCCTCGCGCGCGCGGAGCGGGAACACGTGGCCCGGCTTGACGAGGTCCATCGGCTTCGCGCGCGGGTCCGCGATCACCTGGATCGTCCGCGCGCGGTCGGCGGCGCTGATGCCGGTCGTGACGCCCTCGCGGGCGTCGACGCTCACGGTGAAGGCCGTCCCGAGCCGCGCTTCGTTCCGCTCGACCATCTGCGGGAGGTCGAGCGCCTCGACGCGCTCCGGCGACATCGGGACGCAGACGACGCCGCTCGCGTGCTGCCGGATGAAGGCGACGTCCTCGGCGCGGCACAGCTGCGCCGCCATGACGAGGTCGCCCTCGTTCTCGCGGTCCTCGTCGTCGAGGACCACGATCATGCGCCCGCGGCGGATCTCCTCCACGGCGCCCTCGACGCTGGTGAAGGGCGCCTGGGGGGACACGAGCTTCGGACGGCGCGCCCGTGGGCGCCGCGTCTCACTAGCGATGTCGCTCACGCTCCCTGGCGTCGAGCAGGTGCTCGACGTATTTCCCAATGATATCGACCTCGACGTTGACGAGGTCCCCGACGCGGAGCGATCCGAGCGTCGTCCGCTGCGCGGTGTGGGGGATGAGCGCGATGTCGAAGGCGCCCTTCGCGACGTCGGCGATGGTGAGGCTCACCCCGTCGAGCGCGATGAAGCCCTTCATGACGACGTAGCGCGCGAGGTCCGGCGGAAGGGCGAAGCGAAAGCGCGCACCGTCGCCCTCCGCGCGCCGCTCGAGGAGCGCCGCGGTGCCGTCGACGTGGCCCTGCACGATGTGGCCGCCGAGCGCGGTCGTCGGCGTCGCGGCCCGCTCGAGGTCGAGCCGGGTGCCGCGCGACACCGCGCCGAGGGTCGTCCGCGAGAGCGTCTCGGGCACGGTATCGACGGTGAACGAGCGGTCGTCGCGCGCGACGACCGTGAGACACACGCCGGCGACCGCGATCGAATCGTCGAGGGCGAGCCGCTCGAGGACGCGCTCCGCGCCGATCTCGATCCGCCGGCCGGACGGGGTCTCCTCGACGTGCCGCGCGATGCCGATCTCCTCGACGATGCCGGTGAACATCTAGAGCTCCGCCTCGAGGAGCAGGTCGGCGCCGAGGCGCCGCGCGCGCAGGCCGCGGAGCTCGAGCGGGGGCCCGAGGCCCGCGAGGGCGAGAGGGCCGTCCCCGCCGGCGAGCGGCGTGATGACGAGTGCGAGACGGTCGACGAGGCCGGCGCGCAGGAGCGACGACGCGACCTGCGGCCCGCCCTCCGAGAGCACGCTGTTCACGCCGTGCTCCGCGAGCCAGCGCAGCCCGGCGCCGGCGTCGAGGCCGTCCGGCTCGGAGCGGGGGAGCGTCGCCAGGAGCACGCCCGTGTCGCGCAGCCTCTTCGTGCGCCGCTGATCGGCGTCGCGCGCGACGAACACGATGGTCCGCTGCGGATCGCCCGCGCGCACGATCTTCGCGGCGGCCGGCGTGCGCGCGTCGGCGTCGAGCACCACGCGGAGCGGATCGCGCCCTTTGACCTCCCGCACCGTCAGCTCCGGATCGTCGGCGAGGACGGTCCCCACGCCGACCATCACCGCGTCGGCGCGGTCGCGCATGCGGTGCACCTCCCGCTGCGCCGCCTTCCCGCTCAGGTAGCGGCGACCCGGGACGGCGACGCGGCCGTCGACGGTGACCGCCAGCTTGAGGACGACGAACGGCCGGGCCTTCTCGACGCGCGCGATGAAGCCCTCGTTCAGGCGGCGCGCCTCGCGCTCGAGCGTCCCGACCTCGGCGTCGATCCCCGCCGCCTTGAGCGCCCGCATGCCGCGGCCGTCGACGCGCGGGTCCGGATCGCGCATCGCGGCGACGACGCGCGCGACGCCCGCCGCGACGACGCGGTCGACGCAGGGCGGCGTCCGCCCCTGGTGAGTGCAGGGCTCGAGGGTGACGTACAGCGTCGCGCCGCGCGCCGCGTCCCCGGCCTTCTCGAGGGCGACGATCTCACCGTGCGCCTCGCCGGCGCGGTGGTGGAAGCCCTCACCGACGACGGCGCCGTCCTTGACCACGACCGCGCCGACCATCGGATTCGGGCTGGTCCGCCCGGCGGCGCGCGCGGCGAGCCGGAGCGCTCTCTTCATGTATCGCTCGTCGTCGTTCAACCGCTGCGGATGCTACGCGCCGCTCCGACGCCGCCGAGGCCGATGCATGATCATTCATGACCCTGTATACTCATGCGTCCATGACGGCACGGGTGGCCATCGTCGGCGCGACCGGCTACGCGGGCGGGGAGCTCGCGCGCATCCTGCTGCGCCATCCCGAGGTCCGGGTCGTCGCGGCGGTGTCGCGCAGCAAGCAGGGCATGCCCCTCCGCGAGGCGCAGCCGCATCTCTACGACGCGCCCGACGCGCTGCGGATCGGCGGCGACGTCGGCGACGCGGAGGTCGTCTTCACCACGCTTCCCGCCGGAGAGGCCGCGAAGATGGCGTCGGCGTGGCTCGCCGAGGGACGCCGCGTCATCGACGTCGGCAGCGACTTCCGCCTGCGCGACGCCGGGCTGTACGAGAAGTACTACCGCTACGCGCACCCGGCGCCCGAGCTCCTGGCCGAGGCCGTCTACGGCCTGACCGAGTTCGTGCGCCCGCGCCTCCGCGGGGCGCGCCTCGTCGCGAACCCCGGCTGCTATCCGACGGCGACGCTGCTGGCGCTCGGACCCGCCGCGAAGCACGGCCTCATCACCGACGACGTCATCGTCGACGCGAAGTCGGGGGTCTCCGGCGCGGGACACAGCGTCGACGAGGCGTATCTCTTCGGGACGCTCGACTCGAGCGTGCGCGCGTACGGCGTCCCGCGCCATCGCCACTCGCCCGAGATCGCGCAGGGCATCGCCGACATCGGCGGCCGTCAGCCGCGGCTCACCTTCACGCCGCACCTCGTGCCCATGACGAGGGGACTGCTCGCGACGTGCTATGCGCCGCTTCGCGACGGCGTGACGGGGCGGCAGGTCGCCGAGGCCTACGCGGCGACGTACGCGGCGGAGCCGTTCGTGCGCGTCGTGCCCTCGTTCCCCGCCACGAAGAACGCGTTCGGGAGCAACTGGTGCCTCGTGCACGCGATCGTCGACGAGGAGAACCGCCGCCTCGTCGCCGTCGGGGCGCTCGACAACCTGGTCAAGGGCGCGGCCGGGTCGGCGGTGCAGAACATGAACGCGCTCCTCGGATTCCCCGAGGAGCTCGGCCTCGGCGCGCTCCCGCTCTGGCCGTGAGCGTCGCCGGCCGCGGCGTGACGTTCGCCCGCGGCTTCACCGCGGGCGCGGTCGCCGCGGGCGTGAAGCACGGCGTGGCCGACCGCCTCGACGTCGCGCTCCTCGTCGCCGAGCGGCCGTGCGTCGCCGCCGCCGCGTTCACCCGGAATCAGGTGATCGCGGCGCCGTGCGTCGTCACGAGGCGGCACGTCGCGAAGGGGCCGCTGCGCGGCGTCGTGGTGAACTCGGGGAACGCGAACGCCTGCACCGGCGACCAGGGCGAGCGCGACGCGGCGACGATGGCCGCCGCCGCGGCGAAGGCCATCGGCGCGCGCGCCGAGGAGGTCGCGGTCGCGAGCACGGGCGTCATCGGGATCCCGCTCCCGGTCGACCGCATCAGCGGGTCGATCCCGCGCATCCGGCCGACCGTCGAGGGCTGGGACGACTTCTCGCGCGCGATCATGACGACGGACACGCATCCGAAGGTCGCCGAGCGCGAGGTGTGGCTGCGCGGCACGCCCGTCCGCATCGGCGGGGTCGCCAAGGGCGCCGGAATGATCCACCCCGACATGGCGACGCTGCTCGCGTTCGTCACGACCGACGCGCGCCTGGACGCCGCGGCCGCGGATCGCGCGCTGCGTGCCGCGGTCGACGCCTCCTTCAACGCCATCTCCGTCGACGGGGACACCAGCACGAACGACACCGCGCTGCTCCTCGCCAGCGGCGCCTCGGGCATCGCCGTGGAGGGCGACGCCTGGGACCCGTTCGTGGACGCGCTCACCGACGTGTGCGGCGAGCTGGCGCGCGCGATCGTCGCCGACGGGGAGGGGGCCACCAAGCTCTTCGAGGTCCGCGTGCGCGGCGCCGCGACCGCGTCCGACGCGCGCCTCGCGGCGCGGACGATCACGACGTCCAATCTCGTCAAGACGGCCATCCACGGCGCCGACCCGAACTGGGGCCGCATCCTGGCCGCCGCGGGACGGTCGGGGGCGCGGCTCGACCCGCGCCGCGCGTCCGTGCGCATCGGCGGCACGGACGTGTTCTCGCGCGGCGCCCCGACAGAGTGGGACGCGGCGCAGGTGCGCGCCGCCTTCGAGCGTTCGACGATCGAGATCGAGGTGGACCTCGGCGTCGGCGACGCGACCGCCAAGGCGTGGGGCTGCGACCTGTCCGCCGAGTACGTCCACATCAACGCGGATTACACGACGTGAGCAAGAAGCGGCGCGCCGACCAGCACGCCTCGCGCGAGACGATCGTCCTCAAGATCGGGGGGTCGGTCCGCCACGGAGCGGACGCCGCCCTGGCGCAGGTGGTCACGCTCGCGGAGGCGGGCCGCCCGGTCGTCGTCGTCCACGGCGGCGGGCCGCTCATCGGCGAGTGGAGCAAGCGGGCCGGCCTCGAGACGCGCTTCGTCCGCGGGCTGCGCGTCACCGACGAGCCGACGCGCGACGTCGCCCTCGCGGTGCTGGGCGGCCTCGCGAACAAGTCGCTCGTCGCCGAGCTCCTCCGGCGCGGCGTCCCCGCGGTCGGGCTCTCCGGCGTGGACGGCGGGATGCTCCGCGCGGAGCGTGAGGACGCCGAGCTCGGTCTCGTCGGCCGCGTGACGCTCGTCGACAGCTCGCTCGTCGAGGAGCTCCTCGCGGCGGCGCGCGTGCCCGTCGTCGCCCCCGCGGCCATCGGGCCCCAGGGCGAGATCCTCAACGTGAACGGCGACACCGCGGCGGGAGCCATCGCCGCGAGCATCGGCGCGCGCCTCCTCGCGTTCGTCACCGACGTGCCCGGCGTGCGCGCCAAGGACGGCCGCATCGTGCCCGCGCTCGAGCGTGAGCGCGCGAAGGAGCTCGTCGACGACGGGACGATCGAGGGCGGGATGATCCCGAAGGTCGAGGCCTGCCTCATCGCCGCGGCGTCGGGGTGCGAGGCGGCGATCGTCTCCGCGGGCGAGGCCGACGCGATCGAGCGCGTGATCGCGGGGGAGCGGACGGGGACGGTGTTCCCCGCCGAGGCGGTCGTATGAGCCCGACGCGGGTCGCGCCGCCCCGGAGCGACAGGGCACGCAAGCGGCAGCGCCAGCAGGCGTTGCTGCGGCTCGTCGCCGAGCGGCGCCTCCACACCCAGGACGAGCTCGTGCGCGCCCTCCGCGCGTCCGGGTTCCACGCGACGCAGGCGACGGTCTCGCGCGACATCGTCGAGCTGGGGCTGGTGAAGGTCGCGCGTGACGGCGCGCACGTGTACGCGCCGCCGGCCGCGGCGTCGGCGGGCGGGGTCGACCGCCTGCGGCGCTTCTGCGAGGACTATCCCGTCGAGGTCGCGGTCGCGGGGACGCTGGTCGTGCTGCGCTCGCTCCCCGGGACGGCGAACGCGCTCGCCGCGGCCCTCGACGCGGCGCGCATCCCCGAGGTGGTGGGGACGATCGCGGGGGACGACACGGTCTTCCTTGCCGTCGCGCGGGAGCGCGAGACGCGTACCGTCGTCGAGCGCCTCGCGCCATTCGGAGTGATCCAACGGAAAGGGGCACAGCCATGACGGATCTGAGCGGTCAGACCTGCGTCCTCGCGTACTCGGGAGGTCTCGACACGTCGGTCGCGGTCGCCTGGCTCCGCGAGACGCGAGGCCTCGACGTGGTCACGGTGACGGGCGATCTCGGATCCGTCGGCGACCTCGACCAGGTGCGCGACAAGGCGGTGCGCAGCGGCGCGCGGCGCGCCGTCGTCGTCGACGCGCGCGAGCCCTTCGTCCGCTACTTCGTGTGGCCGGCGCTCCAGGCGGACGCGCTCTATCAGCGGCGGTACCCGCTCGCGACGGCGCTCGGACGTCCGCTGCTCGCGAAGCTGCTCGTGGACGTGGCGCGCGAGGAGAACGCGAAGTACGTCGCCCACGGCTCGACGGGGAAGGGCAACGACCAGGTCCGCTTCGACCTCAGCGTCGCCGCGCTCGCCCCCGACCTCAAGGTCATCGCGCCGCTGCGCAGCGGCATGAACATGACGCGCGACGAGGAGATCGAATACGCGCGCAAGCGCGGCATCCCCGTCCCGGTGACGAAGAAGAGCCCCTACAGCGTCGACGAGAACCTGTGGGGCCGCTCCATCGAGGCGGGCGTCCTCGAGGACCCGTGGGAGGCGCCGCCGCGCGACGTCTTCCAGTGGACCGTCGACCCCGAAGAAGCGCCGGCCAAGCCGCGCGAGATCGTCATCGGATTCCGGGAGGGCACGCCCATCTCGATGGACGGCGAGGAGTGCGACGGCGTCACGCTCGTCGAGAAGCTCAACGCCATCGCGGGCAAGCACGGCGTCGGACGCATCGACCAGATCGAGGACCGTCTCGTGGGCATCAAGTCGCGCGAGATCTACGAGGCGCCCGCCGCGGTCGTCCTGCACACGGCGCACCGCGCGCTCGAGGACATGGTCTTGCCGCGCGAGTCGCTCCGGTTCAAGGAGCGCGTCGCCGACGAGTACGCCGAGCTCATCTATAACGGCCTGTGGTTCAGCGGCCATCACCAGGACCTCTCCGCGTACATCCGGAGCACGCAGCGGCACGTCACCGGCGAGATCCGCCTGCGGCTGCATCGCGGCACCGCGACGGTCGTCGGGCGCCGCTCCGACAACGCGCTCTACTCGCACGCCCTCGCGACGTACGGCAAGGGCGACGCCTTCGACCAGAAGGCCGCCGAGGGATTCATCCAGATCTACGGCCTGTCCCTGCGCAACCAGGCGCGGCTGCAGGGTCTCGCGTCCGGCGAGGGCGCGATGCCGGATGCGCTCCGGACGCTCCCGGCGGGGCCGTCTCCCGCGAAGCGAGGGTCCAAAGCCGCTTCGAAGCGGACGAAGCGTGCCTAGTCACAAAGACCTCTGGAGCGGCCGATTCGAGCGGCCGCTCGACCCGCGCGTCCGCGCGTTCACGTCGTCGCTCGACCTCGACCACCGCATCGCCGCGATCGACGTGCGCGGCAGCATCGCCCACGCGCGGATGCTCGGGAGCACGGGGATCCTCCCGGCGGCCGACGCCGCCGCGATCGTCGCCGGCCTCGAGGCCATCGCGCGCGACGTCGCCGCGGGCACGTTCCCCTGGCCGGCCGACGCGGAGGACGTGCACTCGGCCGTCGAGCGCGTGCTGGGCGAGCGCATCGGCGACGTCGCCGGGAAGCTCCACACCGCCCGCAGCCGCAACGACCAGATCGCGCTCGACCTGCGGCTCCTCGCGCTCGAGCTGCTCGACGACCTCGACGCGGCCGTCGTCGCGCTGGCGACCGCGCTCCTCGACCGCGCGGCGGCGGAGGTGGACACCATCCTCCCCGGGTACACCCACCTGCAGCGGGCGCAGCCGGTGTCACTGGCGCATCACTTCCTCGCGCACGTCGAGGCGCTTCGCCGGGACCGCGAGCGCATCGCCGAGGCGCGCGGGCGCTGCGCGGTGTCGCCGCTCGGCGCCGCGGCCCTCGCGGGGTCGCCCTACCCGGTCGACCCGACCGCCGCCGCGCGCGAGCTCGGCCTGGCGTCGACCTTCCGCAACAGCATCGACGCCGTCTCCGATCGCGACTTCATCGCCGAGCTCGTCTTCGTCGCCGCCCTCGCGGCGACGCACGCGTCGCGCCTGGCGGCGGAGATCGTGCTGTGGAGCTCGGCCGAGTTCGGATTCGTCGAGATCTCCGACGAGCATGCGACGGGATCGAGCATCATGCCCCAGAAGAAGAATCCCGACGTCGCGGAGCTCGCGCGCGGGCGGACCGGCCGCGCCATCGGCGACCTCGTCGCCGTGCTGACGACGCTGAAGGGCCTGCCGCTCGCGTACGGGAGCGACCTCCAGGAGCACCGGGTGCCGCTCTACGACGCTGGGTCCGTCGCGCCGGCGCTGGCCGCCCTGGCGCTCGTCGTCACGGGGCTGCGCGTCGATCGCGAGCGGATGCGGGCGGCGGCGGAGCGGGGGATGCTCACGGCGACCGACCTCGCGGATCACCTCGCGCGCGCCGGCGTCCCGTTCCGCGAGGCGCACGAGGTCGTCGGCCGCATCGTTCGCGAGCGCATCGCGGCGGGGAGCGACCTCGCCGGCATCACCCTCGACGAGCTCCGCGCCTACGACCCGCGCTTCGGTCGGGGCGCCGTCGAGGCGCTGCCGGCGGAGCGCTCCGTGGCCGCGCGCACGTCGCCCGGGGGCACCGCGCCGGAACGCGTGCGTGAAGCGCTGGCCGAGGCACGACACGCGTTCGTCCCCCAGCGGCGGGGCGCCTGACGGCCGTCTCCGCCGGCGTCCGTCCGATGCAGGTGAAGGACGTCGACGCCGCCGTCGCGCTCATCAACGCCTACGCCGCCGAGGATCGGATGCTGGAGCGCGGCCGCGACTTCGTGCTCGAGCACGTCCACGACTTCTTCGTCGCCCAGAGCGGCGCCGGGTTCGAGGGCTGCGTCGCCCTGGCGGTGCTCACGCCGGAGCTGGGTGAGATCCGCTCGCTGGCCGTCCGACCCGATACCAGCGGCCGCGGCATCGGCCGCGCGCTCGTGCGGGCCTGCGTGGACGAGGCGCGCCGTCTCGGGCTGCGGCGCGTCTTCGCGCTGACGCTCGTGCCGGCGTTCTTCGAGCGCTGCGGCTTCACGCTCGTGAGCCTGGGCCGGCTCCCGGAGAAGAGCGCCGCCGAATGCCCGGTCTGCCCGAAGCGCGGGCGCTGCGACGAGCAGGCGATGCTCCTCCACCTGGACGGCACGCGGCCCGAGCCGCTCCGCCCGGACGAGCCCGTCGGCTACACCGCGCTGCGGCGATCGCCGGGAACGGGTGCGGCGTGAGGATCGGCACGCGCGCGATCGCCGCGGCGTTCGACGCCATCGTCATGATCGCGGCGGCGTACACGATCACCGGCGGGTCGTTCGCCGACCCGCACGCCGACATCGTGGTGTGGGGCTCCGCCGCCGCCGCGGTCGTCGCGGCGCTCGTCGTGCTCGGGTCGGGGCCCGCGGCGGTCGGCTGGGTCGCCGTCGGCTACGTGCTCTTCGCGGCCTTCCTCGCCGTCGTGCGCCCGGTGCCGCTGCTCGTCCTCCTCGCCGTCGCCTACATGCCCATCCTGCCGCGGCCGCGCGGCTCGCTGGTGCAGGGTCTGCTGATCGCCGCGGCGACGGCCGTCGTCGTCGCGATCGCGGTGCGCGCCCTCTAGCGATCCGGGCACCCGCTACGATCTGGGCCGACGTGCGCGCGCATCGGCCGACCGTCCGAGCGGCCAACGGGGCGGTGGCGAGCGGACACCACCTCGCGACGACGGCCGGCGTCGCGGCGCTCCGCGAGGGCGGGACCGCCGTCGACGCGGCGATCGCCGCGGCCGCGGTGTGCGCCGTCGTGAAGCCGTCCGCGACGTCGATCGGCGGCGACGTGTTCGCGCTCGTGTACGACGCGCGCCGCCGCGAGATCGTCGCGTACAACGGGTCGGGCGCCGCGCCCGCGTCGCTCGACGTCGAGGCGCTTCGCGCCTCGGGCTATCCCCGGTCGGGAGCGATCATGGCGACCGTGCCGGGCTGCGTCGCGGCGTGGAGCGACATGATGGAAGCGCACGGGAAGCTCGGGCTCGACCGCGCGCTCGCGCCCGCGATCGCCTACGCGGCGGAGGGCGCTCCGGTGAGCGCGCTCCTCGCCGGCGCGATCGCCGAGCAGGCCGACGCGCTCTCCGCGGCGCCGGAGACGCAGCGGACGTACCTGCCGCGCGGGAGCGTCCCGCGGCCCGGGGAGATGCTCCAGCAGCCCGACCTGGCGGCCTCCTTGCGCGAGATCGCCGAGGACGGCGCCGACGCCTTCTACCGCGGCGCGCTCGCGGGGCGCATCGCCGACGGCGTCGCGCGTATCGGCGGCTCGCTGCGCGCCGAGGACCTGGACGCGCACCGCACCGACCTGCCCGAGGCCCTCTCCGTCGAGCATCACGGCTTTCGCGTGCACGGCCAGCCGCCCGTCTCGCAGGGCCACATACTCCTCGAGGAGCTCGCCATCGCCGATGGGCTCGACCTCGCGCGCCTGGGCTGGGGGAGCGCCGAGCTCATCCACACGATGGTCGAGATCAAGAAGCTCGCGTTCGCCGACCGCGACGCCTTCGCCGGCGATCCGCGCCGCGTCGACTTCGACGCGCGCCGGCTGTTCGACCCCGCCTTCGTCGCCGCGCGCCGCAAGGCGATCGGCGGGCGGGCCGCCGACCGCGCCGACGCCGGCGAGCTCGCGCTGCCGGCCCACACGACGTATCTCGCGGTCGCGGACCGCGACGGCAACTGCGTGTCGCTCATCGAGAGCGTCTTCAGCGCGTTCGGCTCGCGGGCCGTCGTGCCCGGGACCGGCATCCTCCTCAACGACCGCCTCCGCGGGTTCTCGCTCGAGCCGCGCTCGCCGAACGCGATCGCGCCGGGGAAGCGGCCCGTGCACACGCTCAACGCGGTCGTCGCCCTGGACGGCTCGACGCCGCGGTTCGTGTTCGGGACGCCGGGAGCGCAGGCGCAGGTCCAGACCAACTTCCAGCTCGCGGTCGCGCTCCTGGACATGGGCATGGACGTGCAGGAGGCCATCGAGGCGCCGCGCTGGTTCCACGAGAGCGGCAGAACGTTGCAGATCGAGGCGCGTTCCTCAGACGATGTACGTCGCGCGCTGGCGGCCAAGGGACACGAGATCCGCGTGCTGCCCGACTGGGATCCGGTCACGGGAGGCGCCCAGGCCATCGCGATCGACGAGAACGGCGTCTTCGCCGCCGGCGCGGACCCTCGGCGAGAGGGGACGGCGGCTGGCTACTAGGCCCACGCGCGTTCGCGCGCTCCTCCTCCTGTTCGTCGTCAGCGTGTTCCTGCAGGCCTGCGAGCCCGGCCCGCCGGCGCCCGAGCCCGTCGCCATCGCGTACGCGAACGCCTGGATGAAGGGCGACGTCAAGGCGATGTGGGCCCTCCTCACGTCGGCGTCGCAGCAGAGCGTCGGCATGTCCGGGTTCATCGACCGCATCCCGCGGATCGCGGAGGAGATGACGCAGAAGTCCGTCGAGGTGAAGGTCGGGCAGGCGCTCCACCCGCGGCTGCCCGACGGATCGCCCGATCCGCGCAGCGCGACGGTCCCGCTGTCGGTCGTCTATCACACCGAGCGCGTCGGGGACATCAAGGCGGAGCCGAAGCTGCACCTCGTCCTGGAGGGCGAGAAGCAGGACGCGAAGTGGCGGATCGACTGGTCGCCGGAGGCGCTCATGCCGGACCTCTCGACCGGCCGCCTCGTGCGCATGACGCGCCTGCCGACGACGCGCGGCCGGATCATCGCGCGCGACGGCACCGAGCTCGCGACGTTCGCGGACGGCACCGAGGTCGGGGTCGTCCCCGGGCAGATCCGCGACGAGGCGGCGATGCTCGCCAGCCTCTCGAGCGCTCTCGGCCTCAAGGCCGACCAGATCAAGGCGATGTACACGCAGTCGTGGGTCAAGCCCGACACCTACGTCGCCATCCGGCAGATCCGCGACCTGTCCCCCGACGTCCGGGCGAAGCTGTCGGTCATCGAGGGCGTGCAGCTCCGGCCCATCCGGCTGCGCTCCTATCCGAGCGGCCTGCTCCCGCAGATCCTCGGCACCGTCGGCGAGGCGACGGACGCCGAGGCGACGAAGCTCGCCTCGAGCGGCGTCGTCGCCGGCGACGTCATCGGCAAGAGCGGATTGGAGCAGACGCTCGACGAGTACCTCCGCGGGACGTACGGCTGGCGCCTCTCGATCGTCGACGAGAACGAGCGGCAGGTCGAGACGCTCGCGGAGACGGCGGCGACGCCGGGGCTCGACGCGGTGCTGTCGATCGACCCGGCGATGCAGCGCGCGGCCGACGCCGCGTTCGCCGGCCAGAAGGGCGCGATGGTCGTCGAGGACCCCTGGAGCGGGGAGATCCTCGTGCTCTCGACCTCGCCCAACACCGACCAGTTCGACCGCGCCACGTTCGGCCAGTACGCCACGGGATCCACCTTCAAGCTCGTCACCTCGGCGGCCGCGCTGCGCACCGGCGCGCTCAAGCCGGGGGAGAAGGTGAACTGCCCGTTCCGCTGGACCGGGTACGGACCGCAGTGGGTGCAGGTCAACCACGAGACGGCGGATCTCGGCCTCATCGACCTCCACACCGCGCTCGCACGCTCCTGCAACACCTTCTTCTACGAGCTCGGCAAGCGGCTCAACGACATCGACCCCAACGTCCTTCCCGACGAGGCCAAGAGCTTCGGCCTCGGCGCGGCGACGAACATCGACTTCGTGTACGAGGCCGAGGGCATCGTCCCCAGCCCCGACTGGAAGAAGCAGCATGTGGCGGGATCGCCGACGTGGGACCCCGGCGACGCCACGAACCTCGCCATCGGCCAGGGCTACCTCCTCGCGACGCCGCTGCAGATGGCCGATTACGTGAGCGCCGTGGCGAACGACGGCACGGTGTGGAAGCCGCGCTTGGTCGTCGAGCTGCGCGACCGCGCCGGCAACGTCGTGAAGACCTTCCCCAAAGAGGTGCTGCGGCAGGCGAACACGAAGCCGACGGACCTGTCGCTCATCCGCGACGGGATGCGCGGCGTCGTCGCCGACACGGACGGCACGGTCTACTACCCGTTCCGCACGTACCAGATCCCCGTCGCGGGCAAGAGCGGTACGGCCGAGACCTCGACGCCCGGCGCGGTGAACGCGTGGTTCATCGGCTTCGCGCCCTTCGACTCGCCGCGCCTCGCGGTCGCGACGGTGTACGAGCAGTACCACGAGTACCCGGGCCACTACGGATCGCAGGACGCCGCGACGGCGACGCGCAAGGTGCTCGCCGTCAAGCTCGGGGGGACGCCGCAGTAGCGAGCGGCGCTCGCGACCATACACTTCTCGTCGCCCCCATGACCGCCCAGATCGCCCCACCACGCTTGTCCGACGCACCCGTGACGCGGAAGCTCGAGAACGGCCTCGTGCTCCACGCGGTCGAAGCGCGCCACGCGCCCGTGGTGTCGCTGTGGGTCTGGTACCACGTCGGCGGACGCAACGAGGTCCCCGGCACGACGGGCATGAGCCACTTCCTCGAGCACATGCTCTTCAAGGGCACGCCGCTCCATCCGAAGGGCGATCTCGACCGCCTCCTCGCGCGCTACGGCGCGGTGTGGAACGCGTTCACCAGCGAGGACGTCACCTGCTACTTCGAGACCATCCCCAAGGACCGCTACCCCACCGCGCTCGAGCTGGAGGCCGACCGCATGCGGAACGCGCTCATCTCCGTCGAGGAGACCGAAGCGGAGCGGACCGTCATCGTGAGCGAGCGCGAGGGCTACGAGAACGATCCGTCGTTCCTCCTCGGCGAGGAGGTACAGGCCGTCGCGTTCAGCCGGCATCCGTACGGGCAGGGCGTCATCGGCAGCAAGGAAGAGATCCTCCTCATGCCGCGCGACGCTCTCTACGACCACTACCGTCGCTTCTACGCGCCGAGCAACGCGTACGTCGTGATCGTCGGCGACGACGACGCGGAGGCGATGCTCGACCGCGCCGCGGCGGCGTTCGCGCCGCTCGAGGCGGGCGCGCCCGCGCCGCCC
>JAGWSB010000076.1 GCA_028876375.1 Chloroflexota bacterium
CGGCGATGTGTCGCTCGAGGGCCGTCCCGAAGAACTTGTCCGCGCTCGTGCTCACGACCGGCTCGCCCGCGCGGGCCCCCAGGCCGGGCAGCAACGACTGCCCCGGAGCGCGTCCGGTGGAGAACGCGACGAGCGCACCGGCCTCGCGCGCGCGGTCGAGCAGCGCGCGTACGAGCGGAACGGTCTCCATGCACGCCGCGACGTTGCCGGCGAGGAGGTCGGTGAGGTCGAGCGCGAGGACGGCCGTGCGCGTCGGATCGAGCGTGACCGCGACGGGATCCGGGATCTCGGGCACGGCGGAGGCGGCCTGCACGGTGCGGCAGCGTACGCCGCTCGCGTGCGCCACCATGGTCGGCGCATGGCCGAGATCGTCCCATTCCGCGGACTGCGCTACGACGAGCGCAAGGCGGGCGATCTCACCGCGCTGATCTGCCCGCCGTACGACGTCATCAACGACGCCGACCGCGAGGCGCTCCTCGCGCGCAGTCCCTACAACTTCGTGCGGGTCGAGCACGCCAAGAGCGAGCCCGGCGATCACGAGGGGCAAGACAAGTACACGCGGGCGCGGGCCGCGGTCGAGGCCTGGACCACGCAGGGTGTCCTCCGGCGCGACACCGCGCCGGCGTTCTACGTCCACGACCACTACTTCGAGCTCGGCGGCCGGCAGCTGCGGCGTCGCGGTTTCTTCGGCGCGCTGCGCCTGTACCCGTTGGACGCCGGCGTCGTGCTCCCGCACGAGCAGACCATCCCCAAGGACAAGGGCGACCGGCTGACGCTCCTGCGCGCGACGCGCGTGAACACGAGCCCGATCTTCGGCATGTTCGAGGACGCGAACGGGCGCGTCGCCGCGATGCTCGAGGAGCTCACGAGCGGCGAGGCACGGCGGGTCGGCGAGGCGCGCGTGGGAAGCGAGCGTCACGTGCTCTCGGCGATCGACGGCGCCGCGCCGGCCGAGGAGCTGCGGGGCGCGCTGCGCGACGCGCGGATCTACCTCGCGGACGGACACCATCGATACGAGGTCGCGCTCGAGTACCTGAACGAGGAGACCGCCGCGAAGCGCGTTCACGACGCCGACGACGCGGCGAGCTTCGTCCTGACCTATCTGTGCGCCCTCGACGATCCCGGCCTGCGCATCCTCGCCACGCACCGGATCGTGAGCGGCGCGCGCGCCGCGATGGACGCGGCGGTCGTGCGGTCGTTCGATCCCGCGCCCGTCGACCGCGGCGCGCTCGCCGACACGCAGCCCGGGATCGTGCTCGTGCGCGACGGCACGTTCACGCGGCTCGAGCCCAAGCCGAGCGTCGACCTGGCGGTACTCTCGGAGGCCTGGCGCTCGCTACCCGTCGCGCAGGCCGAGGCGCTTCTCATCGAGCCGGCGCGGCGCGCCGGGGGCGACGTCCGCTACGAGCACGACGGCGACAAGGCGATCGATGCGGCGGTCGGGCAGGCGGACGCGGTGCTCATCCGCGCCGTGGACGCGATGACGCTGAAGAAGGTCGCCGACGAGGGCGAGCGTCTGCCGCCGAAGACGACGTACTTCTACCCGAAGGTGCCGGCGGGTCTGGTGGCGCGACCGCTCGAGGCTTGAACGAGCGCCGGTTCAGCGGGGAGGGAGGGATTCGAACCCTCGAGGGAGCTTTTTAGACCCCCTGCGTCGTTAGCACCGACGTGCACTCGGCCTCTATGCGACCTCCCCCGAACGGAGCGCCAGCGACCACGGCCATTCTATCGGTCGTGGCTCCGAAAGGACAGCGCTCCGTAGCATCATCGGCGTGAGCGACGAGCGGATCCTGGCGATCGACATCGGCGCCGGAACGATGGACGTCGTCGTGTGGGACCCCCGCCATACGATGGAGAACGCCGTCCAGCTCGTCCTCCCCTCCGCGACGGCGATCCTCGGGCAGCGGATCGAGCGCGCGCGTGAGGAGGGTCGCAGCGTCTTCCTCCACGGCAACCTCATGGGCGGCTACCACACCTCGATCGCGGTGTGGCGGCACCTCGAAGCGGGCCTCCCCGTCTACGCGACGCCGAAGGCCGCCGGGACCGTCCACGACGACCTCGACCTCCTGCGCGCGAAGGGCGTTCGCATCGTCGACGAAGCGCCGCGCGATGCGGTCCCGATCGAGCTCCATGACCTCGACCTCGGCGGTCTCGAGCGCACGCTCGCCGCGTACGACGTCGCGCTCCCGTCGATCGTCGCCGTCGCCGCGCAGGACCATGGCTACTCCCCCACGCGCTCGAACCGCCTGTTCCGCTTCGAGCACTGGCGGCGCACGCTCACCCCCGGCTCGACGCTCGTCGACCACGTCTGGCGCACCCCGCCGCCGTACATGACCCGTCTCGTCGCCATCCAGGAGGACGTCCCCGGCGCGATCGTCGCGGACACCGGCCCCGCCGCGGTCCTCGGAGCGCTCGAGGACGAGCGCGTCGCGCGCGACGCGGAGAGCGGGACGTGCGTCGTGAACGTCGGCAACCAGCACACGCTCGCGCTCCTCGTGCGCGGCGAGGAGCTCTTCGGCGTCGTCGAGCATCACACGGAGTCGATGACCACGGAGAAGCTCGAGCGGCTCGTCACGCGCCTCGTCGCCGGGACCGTCACGCATGAAGAGGTCTTCGACGACGACGGCCACGGCGCCCTCGTCCTCGACCGCTACGACCGTGCGCGCCCCTTCCGCGGCATCTCCGTGACGGGTCCGAACCGCGCGATGGCGAAGCCCCTCGGCTGGTACTTCGCCGCGCCGCACGGCGCGATGATGCTGTCGGGGTGCTTCGGCCTCATCCGCGGCGTCCGCGCGCTCGGCGCACGGGAGGCCATCGCGACGGGATAGCGGGAGGGTCCAAAGGCCCTAGCCGCGCCGCGTCCGGCCGGGGACGATCGCCGCGAAGTGACGCTGATGCGGCCAGCGCGAACGACCACCCGGCACTATGCGGAGCGCGGCCTCGTGGCGTGCCCAGCTCGCGGCAAGGACGTCACCATCGAGACCTGCATGCGCTGCGCGGCCCTTCGCGCGATGAAGGACGACCGCTCGTACGTGCTGTGCGAGGGGCAGCGCGTCGAGCCGCGTCTCGCTCCGGAGGCACGTCCGGTCTAGCCGGGCGAGCGCGGCGGGCGATGATACGCACGTGCGGCCGTTCGCCGAAGCGCGCGAGATCCTCATCGCCCGCGCGCATGAGCACCGCACACCGTTCCGGAACGCGGACCCCGTCCTCGTCGAGCGCGTCCTCGACGATCTCGGCGGCCTCGACGCCGAGCCGTGGTGCGCCGCCTGGAGCGCGATCGGCGAGCGCTACGAGCGCGAGGAGCGGTGGGATCTCGCCTACGAGCACTACCGCGTCGCGCGCTACCCGACGGTCCGGTGCGCGGCGCAGCGCGAGGCCTACCGGCGATCACAGGAGTGCTACCTGCGCCTTCCGCAGGACCCGCCCATCGCGCGGCTGCGTATCCCGTTCCGCGGCGGCGGGACGATCGTCGCGGACCTCCGCGTGCCGCACGCGCCGCAGCCGCCGCCTGTCGCGGTGCTATGGGGTGGGATCGACTCGTACAAGGAAGAGCGTCGCCCCGAGACCTACCTCGCCGCGGGCATCGCGACGCTCGCTATCGACATGCCCGGCACGGGCGACGCGCCGATCGCCGGATCGACCGATGCCGAGCGCATGTGGGACGACGTCCTCGATCACCTCGCGGCGCGCTCCGACGTCGACGGACGGCGCGTCGTCGTCTGCGGCAACAGCACCGGCGGCTACTGGGGCGCGAAGCTCGCCCACACGCACCGCGAGCGGATCGTCGCCGCGGTCGACCACGGCGGACCCGCGCACTACGCGTTCGAGCGCGAATGGATCGAGCGGGCCGAGCGCGGCGAGTATCCGTTCGCGCTCGCGGAGACCCTCTCCCGCGCGTTCGGTGGCACGAGCGAAGCGGAGTGGATCGAGCGCGCGCCGAGCCTTTCGCTGCTCACGCTCGGGGTGCTCGATCGGCCGTGCGCGCCGCTGCTCCTGGTGAACGGCATCGAGGACAGCGTCTTTCCGATACGCGACATGTACCTCGTCCTCGACCGCGGCGGACCGAAGAGCGCGCGCTTCTATCCCGGCGGCCACATGGGCCCCTCCGGCTCGATCGACGCGATCGTGCCGTGGGTGCGCGCGCGACTGAACGCGGCCCTCCCCGTCTAGAGAGCGGCAGCCTCCGCGTACGAGAGGTCGAGGTAGCGGTCGATGGACCCAGGCGTCCCGCCCGTCACCGAGCGGCGCATCTCGAGGGCGCGGGTGACGGACGCGCGCATCTCGTCGATCGTCGGAGGCGCCGCGCCTTCGCGCGCCTTCGCGGCGCGCTCGTAGACGCGGGCCGCGACGCCCACGTCGGTCCCGACCTCGGCCGCGAGCGCGGCGATCGTCGCGTCGCGCTTCGCCGCGTCCGCCGCCACGCGGATGGCGCCGAGCAGGGCGCGCAGGTAGCGCGTGAGGACGTCGCGGTGCGCCGGCGCCCACGTGCGACGGGTCGCGACGGTGAGCGCCGGATACGCGGGGATGTACCTCGCGGACTCGGCGACGACGTGGCATCCGGCCGCGAGCGCCTCCTCGTCGTACGGGGAGCCGAGCATCGCGAAGTCGACCCGGCCCGCGGCGAGCGCCTTGCCGCGCTCGGTGCTGCCGCCGCACTCCACGACCTCGTAGCCGGAGCGGTCGATGCCGTGCTTCGCGAGGATGAGGTACGCCATCAGCGCGTAGCCGCTGCGCGGCGAGTCGACGCCGAGCCGCTTCCCGCGGAGCGAGGCGACGTCGGTCGCGTCGCGGGCTATGAGACGGACGTCGCTCCCCACCTCGCCGACGAGGACGAGCTCGAGATCCGCATCCTCCTGGTCGACGTACTCGAAGACGTTGTCGACCGCGGTATGCGCGACGTCCCACTCGCCGGCGAGGAGCCCGCGGATCTGCCGCTGCGAGCTCGGGGTGCGCGTGAACTCGACGTCGACGCCCTCCCGGCGGAACCAGCCGTCGCGGAGGGCGAGGGCGAGCGCGGGGGGCTTGCCGAAGCCGATGACGCGCAGACGGTCGGCCATGGATCGGACATTGTGCTGCGTCCGCGCGACGCAAGTCCGCTGACCTTGCTACGGTGTTGCGCCGTGACCGTCGCCGTGGGGTCCGGCGTCAACTTCGAGTACAAGGGCGAGCCGCTGCCTTGGGACAGCTGGGCCGCCGCCACGGGCCTGCCCATCTACCGCGGCCACCACATCGAGGACCTGCGGACGATCGAGCTCGGCTGGTGGGAAGAGCGGAAGTGCAAGGCCGGGTTCATCCAGCTGGCCGGCCAGGAGGGCATCTGCGAAGGCCGCGTCACCGAGATCCCGGCCGGCGCGCAGCTGCCGGCGATGCGCTTCGGCGTCGACGAGCTCGTGTACGTCCTCTCGGGCTACGGGGCGACGTCGGTCTGGTCGGGCGACCGGCCGGCGAAGTCGTTCGAGTGGCAGCCGCGGAGCATGTTCGTCATCCCGCGCTTCGCGTGGCGGCGCTACGCGAATCTCTCGGGCAAGGCGCCGGTGCGCCTCCTCCACTACAGCTACTTCCCGCTCGCGCTCTGCGCGACGCCCGATCCCGAGCTCTTCTTCTCGCCGACGCTCGAGCGGCCCGAGCTCGTGTACCAAGAGGGCCTGTACAGCGAGCCGACGCAGCGCGGCCTTTCCGGCGACCTCGGCGGCAGCCTCGAAGGCGGCGACACCTACTGGACCGGCAACTTCTTCCCGGATCTGGGGGTGTGGGACCGGCTCGAGGAGAACAAGGGACGCGGCGCCGGCGGGCTCATCGTGCGCATGTCCTTCCCGCGCTCGGAGCTGACGACGCACATGTCGGTGTTCCCTGCCCTCACCTACAAGAAGGCGCACCGCCACGGGCCGGGGCGTCTCATCGTCATCCCCGCCGGCGAGGGCTACTCGGTGATGTGGCGCGAGGGCAAGGAGAAGGTCTTCCTGCCGTGGCACGAGGGGAGCGTCCTCGTCCCGCCCGACCGCTGGTTCCACCAGCACTTCAACGTCGGCGCGAAGCCGGCGCGCTACCTCGCGCTGCACCCGCCGCGGATGTTCGGCGGGCATGCCGAGGCCGTCGAGGACCGCAAGCGCGACCAGATCGAGTACCCCGACGAGGACCCGATCATCCGCGAGCGGTTCGAGGGCGAGCTCGGCAAGCGCGGGCTGCGCTCCGAGATGCCGGAGCGCGCGTACCGCGACAGCGAGTGGAGCTGGAGGCCCGGGCAGAAGGCCTGACCTAGACGGTCAGTGCCACCAGACCTCCTCCAGCACGCGGACGAGGTTCCCGCCGATCGCCTTCGCGATGTCGCCGTCGCTGTACGAGTGCTTGACCATCCACCGGACGATGTTGGGGAACGCCTCGCCGGGGTTCTCGATCCCGTCGACGAACTCGACCTCCTCGAACTGCTGCTGCCCGTGCGCCGCGCCGATCGACAGCTGCCGGGCGAAGTAGTGATGGAGTCCTACGTGGTCCCCGAAGAGCGTGTCCGGCCCGAACGCGACGTGCGCGATACCGACGAGGTCGGCGCAGTACTCGAAGTGCTCCATGTACGACTCGATGTCGTGCTTCGGATGCTTCTTCGTGAGCGTCGTATGCGGCGCGGCCTCGATGGCGATGATCCCGCCCTTCGCGGCGCAGGCCTTGATGACGTCGTCCGGCTTCATGCGCTTGGTGTTCCACAGCGCGCGCGCCCCGGCGTGCGTGATGACGATCGGCTTCTCGCTCGCGGCGATGGTGTCGAGCGAGGTCTGGTCGCCGGAGTGCGAGACGTCGATGAGGATGCCGAGCTTGTTCATGCGGCGGACCGCCTGCCGTCCGAGCTCGGTGAGGCCGCCGTCGCGCGCCTCGCGCAGGCCGCACCCCAGCGAGTTCGCCTCGCTGTACGCGATCCCCGACGAGCGGATGCCGAGCCCGTAAAGGATGTCGAGGCGGTCGACCTCGTTCTCGATCGCCGTCGCCGCCTCGAGCGAGGCGACGAACGCGATCTGGCCCTTGGCCTTCGCCTCACGGATGTCGGCGAGCGTCTCGCCGCGCACGATGAAGTCCTGGTGCGCGATGTCGGACAGGCGCATCCCGAGGTCATAGACGATGTCGTCCCACTTCCAGCCGGCCTTCGACGTGATCGTCGCCGTGCCGTCCATCAGGCAATCGAAGACGGCGTCCAGCCCGGAGCGCGCCATGCCGGCGTAGCCGGTCCAGTCGCGGCCTTGCCGGCGGTACTCCGCGAGGTCGCCGAAGTCCGTCGGCACGATGAAACAGTGGTCGTGGGCGGAGATGGCCACGTTCTCCTCGAGGAGCCGCTGGACGCGTGTCTCCTGCTCCGCGCTCACCTCCACCTTGCGCGACGGCACGCGGTCGACGTCGGCGGCGAGCGCGAACGCCCGGTAGTCGACCTCCGGCTCGAGGTACTGGAACGAGCGGTATCCCTGGTAGGCGGTCCTCTTCATCGATGATCCCCTCTCTTGAGCTTCCTATCGGCGGGTTCGCGTGCGCGGATCGAGAGCGTCGCGGAGGCCGTCGCCCAGGAAGTTGAACGCGAGCACGACGACGGTGATGGCGGCGCCCGGGTACAGCGCGAGGCTCGGCTCGGTGAACAGGTACTGCTGCGCCTGCTGGAGCATGTTCCCCCACGACGGCGTCGGCGGCCGGATCCCCAGCCCGAGGTAGCTGACCGCGGACTCGGTGAGGATCGCGTAGGCGACGCCGAGCGTGGCCGACACGATGAGCGAGGGCACGGCCTGCGGGAGGATGTGCCGCGCGAGTACGCGCGCCGCCGTTGCACCGAGGGACTCGGCCGCGACGACGAACTCGGCCACCCGCCAGCGGCGCGTCTCGCCGTAGACGACGCGCGCGACCGGCATCCACGAGAGGCCACCGATGACGAGGACGAGCGTGCTCGCCCCCGTCCCCGCGACCGTGACGACGACGAGGATGAGGAAGAACGCCGGCACGGCCAGCATCGCGTCGGTCAGGCGCATGAGGAGCGCGTCGACCCAGCCGCCGTAGAACCCCGCGACGGCGCCGACGAACGTGCCGAGGACCAGGGCGGCGAGCATCGCGGCGAGCCCGACGAGCAGGGTCAGCTGCGCCCCGTACAGCAGGCGGCTGAGCACGTCGCGTCCGATCTCGTCGGTGCCCGCGGGGTGCGCCGCCGACGGCGCCGCGAGCGCATGCGCGGGATCCGTCGCGATGGGGTCGACGCGCCACACGAGCGGTCCGGCGACGGCGCAGGCCACGACGGCGACGAGGACGATGGCCGACAGGACCGCGATCCGGCTCAACCGACGACCCGCGGATCGAGCCGCGCCACGACGAGGTCCACGATCAGGCTGCTCACCACCGCGATCGCCGCGACGACGACGGCGACGCCGACCACGAGCGGGTAGTCGCGGCCGTTCGCCGCCTCGAGCGCGAGGCGTCCCATGCCCGGCCACGAGAAGACGGCCTCCGTCACGACAGTGCCTCCGAGGAGCCGCGGCGCGAGCGCGCCGATCGCGCTCGTCACGGGGATGAGGGCGTTGCGCAGGCCGTGGCCGAACACCACGGCGGCCGGCGCGAGACCCTTCGACGTCGCGGTGCGCAGGTAGTCCTGCACGAGGACGTCGACCATCGACGAGCGCGTGAAGCGCACGACGGTCGGGAGCACGGTCGAGGCGAGGACGGACGCGGGCAGGACGAGGTGAGCGAGGCGGTCGCCGAGCGAATCCTTCCCCACCGACGCGATGCCGGCGGACGGGAGGACGTGCCAGGTGACGGCGAACAGGAGGATGAGGACGATCCCCAGCCAGAAGACGGGCACCGAAAGGCCCAGGGCGCTCAGCGCCGTGAGCGCGTGGTCGAGCCAGCTGTTGCGCCGCACCGCCTGGAGGACGCCCATGGGGATCCCGACGACGATCGACAGCAGGAGGGCGGCGCCGGCGAGGAGGAGCGTGTTGGGCAGCCGGTCGGCGATCCGCTGTGCGACCGGCTCGTTCGTCAGCAGTGACGTGCCGAGGTCGCCGCGCAGCGCACCGCCGAGCCAGTCCGCGTAGCGCTCGACGACGGGCCGGTCGAGGCCCATCTCGTGGATGAGCGCGTCGCGCTGCTCCGCGGTGACGTCGAAACGCATCACCGAGGCGGGGCCACCCGGCGCGAGGTTGACGAAGAAAAAGGTGAGGGCGCTGACGAAGACGATCACCAGCGCCCCCGACGCCACGCGCTGGGCGAGAAAGCGTCCTACTTCTTGGCCAGCCACCACTCGCCGATGTACTGCACCGCGTCGCGCAGGCCGAGGTCGGGCACGCCCTTGAGCGAGGAGCTCACGACGTCGACCTCCTCGGGATACCAGAGGAAGAGGTACGGCAGCGTGTCGGCCATGTACGACTGGACCTGCTTGTAGACGGCCTTGCGTTGCGCGAGGTCGGCCGCGGTCTGGCCCTGCGTGAGGAGGTCGTCGAGCTTGGGGTCCTTGTAGCCGGGGATGTTGAAGCCCTTGCCCGCGGCGCTCGACGCGTAGTACGGGAAGACGTCCGGGTCGCTCGGGTACGTCCACCAGTTCACCGTCGCGGTGTAGTTCCGCTGCACGACGACCTTCTGGATGTAGGCGTTCCACTCCATCGGGTTGAGGTCCGCCACCACGCCCACCTTCTTGAGGTCCTGCTGGATGAGCGCGTTGACCGGCTCGAGGATGCCCTTCTGCCCGACGTCCATCGTGAACTGGAACGGCTTCCCGTCCTTCTGCAAGACGCCGTTCGGTCCGGGCGTCCACCCCGCCTGCCCGAGGAGCTTCTTCGCCGCCTCAGGGTCGTACGGGTACTTCGACGAGAGCGACGGGTCGTAGTAGGCCTTGAGCGCGGGCGTGATCGCGGAGTTCGCGACCGATCCGTAGCCGTGCTCGACGGAATCGATGATCGCCTTGCGGTCGATGGCCTGGACGAACGCCTGCCGCACCTTCACGTCGGTGAAGCGCGGGTCGGTCTGATTGAGCGCCAGCCAGTAGTACTGCACGAGCGGCCGCGACACGACCGCGAGGTCGGTGCTGCTCTTCACGCGCGACACGGCCGCCTTGTCGTCGAGGATCATGATGCTGATGTCCCCCGAGAGCGCCTGCGCGATCTGCGTGTTCGCGTCCGGCACGACGGTGAACACGACACGGTCGAGGTAGGGCTTCGGGCCGAAGTAGCTGTCGTTCCGAACGAGCGACACGCTCTGACCCGACGTGTACTTCTCCACCTTGTAAGGCCCCGTGCTGACCGGCGTCCCCTTGTTGAAGGAGTTCGTCTTCAGGGGATCCGCCTGCAGCACATGCTTGGGGACGATGCCGGCGTTGTAGGCGAGATAGGACGCAAGGGCGCTGAACTTGCGACTGAGGTCGAAGCGGACGGTCGTCGGGTCGACGGCGGTCACGCTCTTCACGGCGCTGAAGTTGCCGCGGTTCTGCGCGCCGAGGTCCGGCTTGAGGACGATGTCGTTGAAGGTGAACGCGACGTCGTCGGCGGAGAACGGCTGGCCGTCACTCCACTTCACTCCGCTGCGCAGCTTGAACGTCCAGGAAAGACCGTCCGCCGACGTCGTCCAGCTCTGCGCGAGGTCCGCCGCGGGCGCGAGGTCCTTCCCCGGTTTGGTCAGTCCGTCGAAGAGGATGCGGTTGACGAAGAGCGACTCGACGAACGCGTTCGGGCTCCACGGGTTGAGCGTGGGGTCCGCGACGATCGGGATGGTGACGGTGCCGCCGTAGGTCGGCGCGCCGGCCGGTGCCGCGGGCGCGCCGCTCGGCGCCGCCGTCTGGCTGGGCCCGCAGGCCGCGACGACCGCCGTGATCGCGAGGATGGTGAGGAGCGAGCGTGCTGAGCGCAGCATCGACGTGCCTCCCGCCGCAGGATGACCGCGTCGAGCCTAATACCGGCCGTTCCGGACCGCAGGGTCCTGCTCTTCGGCGTCGATGCCGGCGCGGTCGTCCTCGCGCCCGCCTGACGCGCCGCGCTAGCCGCCGCCTCGAGGACGACCGTCCTCGTCATGGGGCACCTGTCAGCAGCCGGGCTCGCCCTCGTGGCCGCAGCACGTGTCGCGCCGCACGAGGCGCAGCGCGAGGTTGCGGACCGCGACGATCGAACGCTGCACGACCGGCAGCGAGCTGCTGTTCCAGTTCGTGATGAAGTACCGCCGCTGACGTCGCTCCGCCATCGCCTCGATCCTAAGTCAGGCGCGCCGGTGCGCGAGCACCTCGGGGTTCACGACGTTGATGGGCGATCCCGCCGCGAAGGCGTTGATCTGGTCGAAGATGCCGGCGAAGTGGATCTCCCACTCGTCGCGCGTGACGTAGCCCAGGTGCGGGGTCGCGACGACGTTCGGCAGCCCCAGCAGCGGATGGTGCGGGTCGAGGACCGGCTCGCTCTCGAAGACGTCGACGGCCGCCATCCCGGGTCGTCCGGACTCGAGCGCGGCGACGAGCGCGCCGGGCTCGACGAGCCCCGCACGGCTCGTGTTCACGAAGAGCGCGGTCGGCTTCATGCGCGCGAGGTCGGCGGCGGTGACGATGCCGCGCGTCGCGTCGACGAGGCGCATGTGGAGCGTGAGCACGTCGGACTCCGCGAAGAAGGCCGCCTTGCTCGCCGCCGTCGCGTAGCCGTCGGCGCGGGCGCGCTCGCGGGAGGGCTCGCGCGCCCACACCAGGATCCGCATGCCGAAGGCCGTCCCGTATCCGGCGACGACCTTGCTGATGCGGCCGTAGCCGAAGATCCCGAGCGTCTTGCCGACGAGCGTCGTGCCGATCGCCGTCTGCCAGCGTCCCGCCGTGAGCGACGCGACCTGGCGCGGGATGTCGCGCACCGCCGCGAGGACGAGGGCCCAGGTGAGCTCCGCCGCGGCGTACGAGGGCGAGCCCATGTGCAGGTCGGAGGAGACGACGATGCCCAGCCGCGTGCAGGCCTCGACGTCGATGTGCGGGTACACGCTGCGCTGGCTGATGAGCTTCAGCCTCGGGAGGCGCTCGAGCAGCGGCGCGCGGATCTGAGTCCGTTCGCGGATGAGGACGAGCGCGTCCGCGTCGCGCAGCCGCTCCGCGAGCACGTCCGTGTCCTGGATGTGGTCGGTCCACGCCGTCACCTCGTGCCCGCGCATGCGCGAGAAGGCATCGAGGCTGCGGACGGTGTCGAAGTAGTCGTCGAGGATCGCGACCTTCATGCCGGGGCCTAAGGATGGCGCATCAGTGGGACCAAGTGCCATCGCCGCGAGGGCCCCACGTCGGCGCCAACTAATGCGGGACCGGCAGAAGCTGTTCGAGCGACCGTCGGTACGTTCGTGCGGCGACCGTCAGCTCGGGCAGCAGCGCCTGCGCCGCCATGATGTTCGACTCCGCGCCCGAGTGCTGGTTGAGGATCCCGGCGTCGATGCCGTCGTGCACCCTCCCGGCGGCGCGGTCATACACCGCCTGACCCGCCGCGTTGCGCTCGTGGAACCACGCCCGCGCTCGCTCCGCGAGCCGCGCGAACCGAGGCTCGCCCGTGACGGCCGCGATGCGCTCGACACCGAGCACCGCTGAGGCGACACCGTACGGCTGCACGGTCGGAAGGTCGAAGCCGGCGTCGATGAGCGGCACGAGGTAGCGGAGGGCGCTCTCCCGGGCCACGTCGATCAGCTCGTCATCGCCGAGGAAGGCGCCGGCCTCCGCGAGCGCGCCCTCCTGCACGTGCCCCCACAGGTGCGGCTCGGTCTGGTCCGGGTCGTCGAAGAGGACGCCTTTCCGCCGGCAGGCGACGAGCTCAGCGCACCACGCCTCGAGGTCGGCGCGGAGGTCGCTCATGATCCCGGACCGCATGAGATCGATCGCCGTCAGGATGTGTAAGGCACGCACGTTCGCCGGAGCGGACGCTCCGCGCACGTGCGCCATCCCGCTGACCACGCCTGACCGCGCGCGCGGGTCGTCGAAGGTGCGGCACGCTCTCGCGAGGCCGGCCACGCCCCGCGCGTGCCAGAAGCCGCCGCCAGCGAAGGACGTCGGCCCGTCCGCGTTGCGGTGACCAGACCAGTCGGAGATGAAGTTCAAGAACCGACCGTCGGACCCCTGCATGTAGAGCAGGAACTCGAGCAGGCCCGCGGCCCACGCCCGGATGACCGGGATGCCCGTGGCGGCGTCGACGTCGCAGAGCAGCACGAGCGCTCGAGCGGCGTCATCGACGCACGCGACGCCTTCGTGACCGCGGTCGGCGGCGGAGATCGGGACGTCGCGTTCGTCCGCGTAAACGGCGATCGCGACGGCGCCGGGCACTCGGCTCAGAGGCCGCGTCAGCCGCGCCAGCTGCCGCAGCAATCAGGCCCCGGTCGGGCCGCTCGCGGGCTCGAGGCTCGCGATGATCTCCCCGACGTCGAAGTCCGCCGCCGCGACGACCGAATCGGCAGCGCCGTAGTAGAGGCGCATGTGCCCTCCACCGAGGTCGAGCTGGCCGCAGGAGAAGACCGTGTCGTCGAAGAGGCCGTTCCGCTCGTAGTCCTCCTCGGGAGCGAGGATCGGCCGCGGCGAGCGGGCCAGGACGCGAGAGGGGTCCTCGCCGTCGAGGAGCAGCGCGCCCATCGCGTAGTGCGAGTCGCGATCGACGCCGTGGTAGATCTCGAGCCAGCCCTCCGCAACGCGGAACGGCACGGCTGACGCTCCTGTGCGCTGCTCGTCCCAGCGGCCCGGCCGGGGCAAGCACAGTGGCTTGTGCGCGCCCCAGGTCACGAGGTCGTCGCTCTCCGCTATCCACACGCCGAGGATCCGCGCAAAGGTCCCGGGCATGGGCCGCGTAAGGGCTCGGTATCTCCCGCCGATCCGACCCGGGAACAGCGCGACGTCCTTGTGGTCGGGAAGGAAGACGACACCGTGCCGGTCGAACGTACGGAAGTCGACCGTGCTGGCGAGGCTGGTTGTGATCCCCCACCTCGACACGGACACGTATGTGACGTACCAGCGGCCGTCGATGAGCGTTGCCCGGGGATCCTCGATACCGTATTCCTCGAGCTGGCCATCGGGCGCCAGCGCCGGCATGCGCTCGACGTCGAACGTGATGCCGTCCCGGCTGCGCGCGACCCGCAGGTGCGAGATCTGCGCGAGGTGGTCGACGTACCCGTCGTCGTTGTTCGCGTGCGCGCCGTGCGGATCCCGGAAGCGCACCGTGCGCCGGTCGCGGAGGTCGAGGCCCGGCAGATCCCTCGGTATGTAGGCGACCGTCATGCGCCCCGGTCGCGTACGTGTATCGAGGACGGACACGCCGACGACGTCTTCCCTCCGGTAGCCGCGTGGGAGCGGCCGCAGCTGTGGAGAGTGCCCATCCAGGTCAAGGGTGAGCGCACCCGGGGGCGGATCGATGTCGCTGCGCGGCTGCTCGGCGACGCGCAGGACCAGGACGATCTCATCACCGACGGTCGCGACCGCCGCGTTGAACACCGAGACC
>JAGWSB010000077.1 GCA_028876375.1 Chloroflexota bacterium
ATGCTTCGTCGATCTCCACCGTGCCGGACAGCGGGTCGTCGTCGTCCTGGGTGAGGACGGAGCGGATCTGCCGGAACATGCGCCACGCGGTCTTGTACGTCACGCCCAGCTCGCGCTCCAGCTGCTTCGCGCTGATCCCGCAGCGGGTCGCGCTCATGAGATAGATCGCATAGAACCACAGGCGGAGGCTCGTTGCGCTGTTCTCGAAGATCGTTCCAGCCATTGGGTGAACGCGATGGCCGCATGTCTGACAGGAGTACGAAGGACGCGCAGCCTCGCGGTAGTGGACCGTCACCCGCTTGCACTTCGGGCAGAACACACCATCGGGGTATCGCTCCATGAGTAGGAAATGGAGGCACGCTTCGTCGTCCGGGAACTGCCGCTCCAACTCCATCAGCGAGAAGCGGGAGTCGGAAGCGGAGGATCGCTTGGGGGCTTTGCGGTCTACCTTGCTCATGCCGTCTATATACCAGAAGGCGGTACCGCCGTCAAGGGGATACTTGCCACGATGGTCTGCGCGCTATAGGAGCGTCGCGGTCCTCTCCGGTCCGACGCCGACCATCCCCACCGGTGCCCCCACGGTCTCCTCGATCCGCCGCAGGTAGCCCTTCGCCTCGTTCGGGAGCAGCGCGCGGTCGGTGATGCCGCTGATGTCGCGGCTCCACCCTGGCAGCTGCTCGTAGTGCGGCTTCGCGCGCTCGACGATCGCCGTCGGCGGCATGTCGGTGGTGAGCTTGCCGTCGATCTCATACGCCGTGCAGAAGGGGATGCGCTCGTAGCGCCCCAGCATGTCGAGCTTCGTGACGGCGATCTCGGTGAACGCGTTGAGGCGATGCGCGTGGCGCGGTGCGACCGCGTCGAACCAGCCGACGCGCCGTGGGCGTCCCGTCGTCGCGCCGTACTCCTGCCCGCGCTCGCGCAGGTCTTCCGCTTCCTTCCCGTGGAGCTCGGTCGGGAACGGCCCCTCGCCGACCGCGGTCGAATACGCCTTCACGACGCCGATGACGCGCGTGATGAGGCGCGGCGGGATGCCCGTGCCGACGGCCGCGCCGCCGGCGAGCGGATTCGACGACGTCACATACGGATAGATGCCCCAGTCGAGGTCGCGCATCGCGCCGAGCTGACCCTCGAGGAGGATGCGCGCATCCTTCGCGACCGCGCGCTCGACGAGCGGGAGCGTGTCGGTGATGCGGTCGCCGAGCTTGGAGGCCGCGGCGAGCACGCTGTCGGCGACGACGCGAGCATCGAGCGGCTCCTCGCCGAGCTTCTCGAGGATCGTGTTCTTCGTGATGAGCTCGTGGGCGACGCGCTCGCGGAAGCGCTTCTCGTCGCGGACGTCGGATATCTGGATCCCGTGGCGCGCGACCTTGTCCGAGTACGTCGGTCCGACCCCGCGGCCGGTCGTGCCCAGCTTCTGCCGCCCGCGCTCGCGCTCGTCGAGCCGGTCGAGCGCGATGTGCCACGGCAGCGTGAGGTGGGCGCGGTCCGAGACACGCACGTTCGCCGTCGACACGCCGCGGCTCTCGAGCATCTCGAGCTCCTCCACGAGGAACGGGAGTTCGATGACCATGCCGGTGCCGAGGATGCACAGCGCATCGGGGTTGAAGACGCCGCTCGGGACGAGGTGGAGCTTGAAGGTGCCCTTGTCGTTGACGACGGTGTGCCCGGCGTTGCTGCCGCCCTGGAAGCGGATGACGACGTCCGCTTGCTGCGCCAGGTAGTCGGTGATCTTGCCCTTGCCTTCGTCGCCCCACTGCGCGCCGACCACTGCGGTCACTGGCACGTGGAGCGATGCTAGGTCAGATCGCGGAGGCGCGTCCGGAGGGGCGCGCCGCGGTCACGCGAGCTTGGCGGTGCGCTCCAGACCGGCGCGCAGCGTCGTCCGCGGCCGCCACAGGCCCTCGCGCGCGGCCTTCGACGGATCGACGCACGAGCGCTGGATCTCGCCCGGCCGCTCGGGCGCATGGTGAACGCCGTGCGGCGCCCCGAGCACCGCGGACATCATGTCGATGAGCGCGTTCACCGAGGTCGCGACGCCGGTGCCGATGTTGTAGACGCCGGTGAACGAGCCATCGAGCGCGGCGCACACGGCCTCCGCGACGTCGCCGACGTAGAGGTAGTCACGCTCCGCTTTGCCGTCGCCGTAGACCGTCAGCGCATCGCCGCGCCGCCACGCGCCGAGGAAGATCGCGATCACTCCGCCCTCGAGATCCTGACGCTGCCGCGGTCCGTACACGTTCGCGAGCCGCAGCGTCACGCCGCGAAGCCCGGCCCGCTGCACGAGCGGCTCGGCCTCCGCCTTCAGCTGCCCATACGGCGACGGCGGATGGAGCTCGCCGTCCTCCGACGCGCACTGCGGTGTCTCGCCGTAGATCGCGCCCCCGGTGGAGATGTTCACGACGTCGTGCGCGCCGGTCGCGAGCGCGGCGTCGAGCACGTTGCGCGTGCCGTCGACGATGACCTCGCGGTACCGCGCCGTCTGCTCGAAGGACTGCACGACCTTCGTCTTCGCGGCGCAGTGCACGACGGCGTCGAACCGCTCGCCTTCGACCGCCCGCCCGAGAGCGCGCGCGTCCGAGATGTCGACGATCCGCAGCTCCGCCGGCGCGTGCACGTTCGCCGGGTCGCCGGTCGACAGGTCGTCCAGGACGACGACGCCGTCGCCCCGCGCGACGAGCTCGTCGGCGACGTGACTGCCGATGAAGCCGGCGCCACCGGTCACCAGGACGCGTCGCGGGGTCACTCGGCGGAGCCTTCCTGTAACACGGATCGTGTCATCACAGGGCGCCAATTGTGGACATCTGGCGCATTCGTGTGGATGAGCACCTCGTTTCGTGGATAAGCCGCACTCGGAGAGCAAGGATCCCATCCACAACTTCATCCACGGATCAGGTTCCGACCGGGGATAAGCCGTGCACGAGCGGCCGAAAGTGTGGGATCGGCAGCCGGTGGATCGGGGAAGAACGGCTAGGCCTTGATGCGACCGGTCGGTAGCGTCGTCGCCTGTGTCCGGCGCCTCGCGCCTACTGCCGATGGCGGTCGGCGCTCCCCCCTCCGGCGAGCTCGCAAGCCCCTGTCGATGATGAGCGCCAGGTAGGATAGAACAGATGTTCACCAAGGCAGGGCGATGACCCTGGCGCCGAGCTCGCCGGAGCGCGCCGCACCGCACGACGCGGATGCCGAGCGCTACGTGCTGGGGTCGGTGCTCATCGACCGCGACGCGATCTACAAGATCGCCGACGTCCTGCGGGTCGGGGACTTCTACGTCGGGCGCCACCAGCGCATCTACGCGACGGCGCTCGAGCTGCTCGAGCGCCGCGAACGCATCGACCCGCTCACCGTGCAGATGGAGCTCGAGCGCCGCGAGGAGCTCGACCGCGTCGGCGGCGCGGCGTACCTGCGCGAGCTGGTCGCGCAGGTCCCGGTCAGCGTCGAGATCGAGCGACACGCGCGGCGCGTTCGGAGCCGCTCGCTCCTGCGCCGGCTCCTGGCGGCGGCGCGGGACATCGCGGCCGACGCGTACGACGAGCCCACCGACATCGCGATGACGCTCGACCGCGCGGAGCAGCGGATCTTCGCGCTCCGCGACGAGGCGACGAACGCGCAGCTTCGCCACATCAAGGCCGCCCTCGAGACCAACTACGAACAGATCTCCGACCGCCTCGACCACCCGTACGAGCTGTCGGGGATCTCGTCGGGCTTCCGCGAGATCGACCTCTACACCGAAGGCTTCACGCGCGGCGACCTCGTCGTCCTCGCGGCGCGGCCATCCGTCGGCAAGACCAGCCTCGCGCTCGGCATCGCCTACCAGGCGGCGCGCCTGGGGACCGGCGTCCTCGTCTTCTCGCTCGAGATGGACGTCAAGCAGATCGTCACGCGGTTCCTCGGGCTCACGGGGCAGGCGAACATCCTCACCCTCCGCACGGGCGGCGACGTCCTCGACACGTCCGCGGCGGACGCGCTGACGCGCCTCCCGATCCTCATCGATGACACGCCGGGGATCTCCGTGATGGAGCTGCGCACGAAAGCGCGCCGCGCGATGTCGCGCATGTCGACGCCCGTGGGCCTCATCGTCGTCGACTACCTCCAGCTCATGCGGACCGGCGACGAGGAGGAGAACCGCGTCCAGGAGATCGCGACCATCACGCGCAACCTCAAGTCGCTCGCGCGCGAGCTCGACGTCGTCGTCGTCGCGTTGTCACAGCTCTCGCGCGCGGCCGGCGACGCCGGCCACGAGCCGAAGCTCTCGACCCTCCGCGAATGCGTGACCGGGGACACACTCGTCATGCTCGCCGACGGACGGCGCGTGCCGATCCGACGTCTGGAGGGGGAAGAGCCTGAGGTCGTCTCGATCGATCGCGATGGCCGCCTCACGACTGCGCGAAGCGACCGGATCTGGTCTGTCGGGATCCGGCCCGTCTTCGAGGTCCGCCTTGCCAGCGGGAGGGCGATCAAGGCTACGGCTGAGCACCGGCTCTTCGGCTTCAGTGGCTGGAAGCGGGTGCGCGAGCTTCGCATTGGCGATCGTCTGGCGATCGCGCGTCGTGCGCCTGAACCGACCAACGCACAGTCATGGCCGAACGACCATCTTGCGCTCCTTGGCCAGTTGATCGGGGACGGCAGTTACCTGCAAGGTCAGCCCATGCGTTACACGAACGAAGACCAGGACAATCTCGACTTGGTCGCGACTACCGCGCGTAGCGCGTTCGGTGCGAAGGTCACCCGATATGACCACCCTCAGTATGGCCGTTGGTCTCAGCTGCTGATCAGCGGCAATGGGAACCGATGGCATCCCGCTGGAGTGAACGCGTGGCTGCGCGACCTCGGGGTGTTCGGACAGCGATCAAGTGAGAAGCGAGTGCCGTCCTGTGTTTTCGGACTATCGAACGAGAAGATCGCCGTGCTCCTGCGTCATCTCTGGGCCACGGATGGCGACATATGTGTGCGGCATCAGGGCAGCCGCGGTGGTGAGCGCGTGTACTACGCCACGAGCAGTCGCGGGCTGGCTTTCGATGTCGCTGCGCTGCTCCTTCGCTTCGGGATCGTTGCGCGCATCCGGTGTGTCTCTCAAGGGCGATACGCCGCCTGCTACCACATCGATGTATCGGGTACCGAAGATCAGCGAAGGTTCCTAGGCTCTATCGGCGCGTTCGGACCGCGCGCCCGCCCTGCTAGCGCACTGACGGTGCGGCTTGACGGGCGCAGGTCCAACACCAATGTGGATACGCTGCCGATCGAAGCATTCGCGACAGTCAGAGAGGTCATGGCAAGCCGAGGCATCACACCGCGAGTGCTCGCCACCATGCGGGGGATCCCGAATGGCGGTCGTGCCCAATGTCAAGACTCGTCGCCTTCCCGCCGCCTTCTCGCGGAGTTCGCGGACCTTCTTGACGATGATCAACTACGCGCGGTCGCGACGAGCGATCTCTACTGGGATCGAGTAGTCGCGATAACGCATTGCGGCGAGGAAGAGGTCTTCGATCTAACAGTCCCTACCACGTCTCTGTGGCTCGCCGATGGGATCGTTTCCCACAACAGTGGAGCGATTGAGCAGGACTCCGACGTCGTGATCATGTTGTGGCGCGGCGGCGAGGAGACGGTCCCGGGTGCCCCGAAGCTCATCAAGGGGAGCATCGCGAAGAACCGCAACGGACCGACGGGGATCTTCGAGCTGTACTTCGAGGCCGAGCAGGCGCGATTCTTCAGCCGCGCGCGCGAGGACGATCTGCCGGTATGAGCCTCGATGTCCAGCGCATGGCCCCGCAGCCGCCGCCGGAAAAGCCCGAGGCCGAAGCGTCCCTGCTCGGTTCGATCCTCCTCGACGGCTCGCTCTACGAGCAGCTCATCGAGAAGCGCCTCGCGCCGGGCGACCTGTCGCGCGAGGCGCACCGCATCGTCCTCGGCGCGATGGAGCGGCTGGCGGCGCGCGGCGAGGCGATCGACCACCGCACGCTCGTCGCCGAGCTCGAGTCGGCCGGCGAGCTCGCGGCGATCGGGGGCCAGCAGTTCCTCGTCGGCCTCACGCAGAACGTGCCGTCCGTCACGCACGCGGAGACGTACGCCACGATCGTCGAGCGCACGGCGGTCCTCCGCCGGCTCATCCGCGCGGCCAACGACATCGCGCACCTCGCGCTGACGCGCGAGGAGGCGGACGCGGCGGTGCAGGAGGCGCAGGCGACGCTGTTCGCCGTGAGCGAGTCGATGCTCCATCGCGACATCGTCCCGCTCGGCACCGCGCTGGCGCGCTACACGGAGCAGATCATGACCCGGGTCGAGGGCCAACGGATCGGCCTTCCGACGGGGCTCGCGACGCTCGACCAGAAGACCGGTGGCCTGCAGAGCTCGGACCTCATCCTCCTCGCCGGGCGTCCCGGCCTCGGCAAGACGAGCCTCGCGCTCGACTTCGTCGAGCACGCCGCGGTGCGCCTGGGCAAGACGTGCGCGGTCTTCTCCCTGGAGATGAGCGAGCTCCAGGTCGTGCAGCGCCTCATCTCGATGACCGCGGAGATAGACGGCAACCGCATGCGGCGCGGGCGGCTGTCGCTCGAGGAGCTGCAAGCGATCTCGCAGGCCTCCGCGCGGCTCCAGCAGGCGCCGATCTTCATCGAGGAGTCGAGCCGCCTCAACGTCACCGACATCCTCGCGAAGTCGCGTCGCCTGCAGGCGGAGCGCGGCCTGGACCTCATCGTCATCGACTACCTCCAGCTCATCGAAGGCGCCGACGACGCGGAGAACCGGGTGCGCGAGGTCGCGCAGATCTCGGGGTCGCTGAAGGCGATCGCGCGCGAGCTCCAGGTCCCCGTCGTCGCGCTGTCGCAGCTCTCGCGGCAGATCGAAACGCGCGGCACCGAGCCGATGCTCTCCGACCTGCGCGATTCCGGATCCCTCGAGGCCGACGCCGACCTCGTCATGTTCCTGTGGCAGAAGGACCAGAACGATCGCCGCGACAAGATCGTGCGTCTCAAGCTGGCGAAGCATCGCAACGGGCCGACCGCGGAGATCGAGCTGCACTTCGAGCCGGAGCTGACGCGGTTCCGCGACCTCGGGGAGACGCGCGAGGTCGCCTAGCCCCTTACGGCTGCGTCGTCCCCGAGAGCACGAGCTGCCCGTTCTGGATCTGCAGGTTCGAGACGTTCATCGGGATGCCGAGCGCGCTCGGGCTGATGGCCTGACCGACCTGAGCTTGGATCTGCTGCTTGATCGAGTCCGGGAGCGCCAGCGCGCCGGTCTGGACCTGCTGCACGACCATCTGCACCTGGCCGTTCACGACGGTCGGCGTGGCGACGACGCCGACGGGGACGCTGATGCCCTGCACGGTGACGTTCGACGTCGCGATGACGTTGCCGCCCGAGAGGTGGATCTGCGTATCGGTCGCGGCGACGCCCCCGCTCGCGCTCGACGACGCCGCGTTCGCCGCGCTCGTGAGCTCTTCCTCGCTGAACGTGGCCGTCACCGGCGCGGACTTGCCGCTCGCCTTCGCCGCCGCGGCGGCCTGCTCCAGCGCCTTGACCTTGTCGTCGAACGACTTGGCGGCCTCCGCGGTGACCGGCACCTTCTTCAGCCCCGCCGCCACGGTCGGCTGCTGCTGCGAGAGGACGAAGAGTCCGCCGCCGGCGATGCCGACGAGCAGAACGAGCCCGATGACGAACTTCGCCGCCGCACCCACTCCGGGCAGCATACCGATAGCCCGCTCGTCGGCGAGATGACTATTCGGGCTCGACCGCGACCGTCACCTTCGCGCGCACGTCCGGCGCGAGGCGTACCTCCACCTGGTGCGCGCCGAGCGAGCGCAGCGGCTCGCCCAGCTGGATGCGCTCGTGGCCGACATGGAAGCCTTGCTTCTCGAGCGCGTCCGCGACGTCGCGCTCGGTGACCGACCCGAACGCCTTGCCCTGCGGTCCCACCTTGAGCTTGAACACGAGAACGACCTGCCCAAGGCGCGCCGCCACCTCCTCGGCCTCTGAGTGCTGCCGCTCCTTCTTCGCCTTCGCGCTCGCGCGCTCCTGCGCGACGCGCTTCAGCTCGCCGGCGCTCGCCTCCATGGCGAGGCCGCGCGGGAGGAGGAAGTTCTTGGCGTAGCCCTCGGCCACGTCCTTGACGTCGCCGGTCCGTCCCAGGCCGGCGACGTCCCGCTTGAGGACGACGCGCACGCGCTACGCGGTCGGCGCGGCGGGCGGCTCCGGAACGGCAGCCTCCTGCTGCTCGCTGCGGCGCAGCTCCATCTCCCACGCGAGCACGGACGTCGCGACGGCGAGGATGCCCATCACCGTGAGCGCCCCGATGATCGCCAGGATCGCCTCGACGAAGCCGAAGAAGCCACCGCCACTGTCGCGGTCGCTCATCAGTGCTCCCCCTTTACCGGTCTGACGTGAAGATAGTGGACCTCAGGCGACCTGGACGTCCCAGCCCGTCCCGCTCGCGAGGATGGCCGCGACGGCGTCGCCGGCGGCGCGCTCGCGGTCGGGTCCCCACACGGTGAGCTCGTACGTCGCATGCCCGCCCGAGAGGCCGCGGAGCTGGATGGCGGGGGCGGGATCGCGCGCGATGGCCTCGCTGCGCCCGAGCAGGTCGCGGAGGAGGTTCGCCGTCTCCGCCGTCGCCTCGCGCGCGGGCACGGTCACGGTGACCTTCGCGCTGCGGTTCGCGTAGCGCGTGAGGTTCACGACCGGGCTGGTCATGAGCGTCGCGTTGGGCACGACGACCTCGCGGCCGTCGTCGGTGCGCAGCTGCGTGGTGCGGAAGGAGATCTCTTCCACGATCCCGGTGTGCTCGGCCACCTGCACCGTGTCGCCGATGCGGAACGGCCGCTCGACGAGGACGTAGATCCCGGCGAAGAAGTTGCGCAGGATGTCCTGCAGCGAGAGCCCCACGACGAGTCCGATGACGCTGAACGAGGTGAGGATCCAGCCGAAGCTGCCCTGGGTGTAGATGGCGAGCACGCCGAGCGCGCCGAAGACCAGGACGGTGAGCTGCGCCAGGTTCCCGAGGAGCACGACGACGTTGGGGTGCGCCCGGTGCCGCCCGAGAGCGCGCGTCGCCGTCCCGCGCGTCGCGCGGGCGACGACGATGGCCACGATCACGACGACGAGCGCCCACAGCGTGCGGATGAGGTACTCGACGAGCGTCGCGCGGAGGGCCTCGGCGTCCATCACCGGCCGGAGGATATGGGGCCGCTTGACAAGAGAACATCCGTTCGGTATGGTCGGGAGCGTGACCAAGCAAGACCAGCGCCGGGCCGAGCGCATCCTTGCCTTCATCCGCGAGACCGCCAGCGAGCGCGGCTACCCGCCGAGCGTCCGCGAGATCGCCGAGGCCGTCGGCCTCGCCTCCACCTCGGCCGTCCACCACCACTTGATCAAGCTCGAGCGCGAGGGGCGCCTCCACAAAGAGGCGACGCGCTCGCGGGCGCTCACCGTGCCCGAGGCCATCGGCGGCCGCGCCGTGCGCGCGCCGATCATCGGCGAGATCGCCGCGGGCGCGCCCATCTACGCGTACCCCGACCACAGCGAGACGATCAGCGTGCCCGGCGAGCTGCAGGCGAAGGGCGGTCGCAACACGTTCGTCCTGCGCGTGCGAGGCAAGTCGATGATCGAGGACCACATCGACGACGGCGACTACGTCGTCGTCCAAGAGCAAGCGACGGCGCGCGACGGCGACATCGTCGTGGCGCTGCTCGAGGACAGCACCGCGACGCTCAAGCGCTTCTACAAGGAGCGCGACCGCGTCCGGCTGCAGCCGGCGAACGGCGAGATGCAGCCGATCTACGCGCGCGACGTGCAGATCCAAGGCAAGGTCATCGGGGTGATCCGCCGCCTGTCCTAGCGTCTTCGCGGAGGTGCCCCATGGCCGACGAGGCGGTCTGGACCGGCCCGCGCGCGATCATCCACGGCGACCTCGACGCCTTCTACGCGTCCGTCGAGCAGCGCGACCGCCCCGAGCTGCGCGGGCGTCCGGTGATCGTCGGCGGGCTCGCCCATGAGCGCGGCGTCGTCAGTGCGGCGTCGTACGAGGCGCGCGCCTTCGGCGTGCGCTCGGCGATGCCGCTCCGCATGGCGGCGCGTCTTTGTCCCGACGGCGTCTTCGTGCGCGGCGACCCCGACCGCTACCTCGAGGCATCGGACGCGGTCATGGCGCTCTTCGAGGAGCACACGCCGCTCGTCCAGCCGATCTCGCTCGACGAGGCGTTCCTCGACGTCACCGGGAGCGCCCACCTCTTCGGTGGCCCCGTGGCGGTCGCGCGGCGGCTCAAGGCCGAGGTGCGCAAGCGGCTCGGCCTCGTCCTCTCCGTCGGCGTCGCCGCGAACAAGCTGTGCGCCAAGATCGCGAGCGACCTGCGCAAGCCCGACGGCCTCGTCGTCGTCGCGCCGGGGACGGAGGCCGCCTTCCTCGCGCCTTTGCCGCTCCAGCGCCTGTGGGGTGTCGGCCCGCGGACGCGGGAGGTCCTGGAGAGCTGGGGCCCACGGACGATCGGCGACCTGGCCGCGTTCGGGACCCCCGCGCTCGAGGCGCGCTTCGGCGAGCACGGCGCCGCCATCCACGAGCGCGCCTTGGGCATCGACGACGACCTCGTCGTGCCCCACGAGGCCGCGAAGTCGATCGGCCACGAGCACACGTTCGACGTCGACACCCTCGACCAGGCGCAGATCGAGCGGATGCTGCTGCGCCTCGCCGAGGGCGTGGGCAAGCGGATGCGGGCGGCGTCCGTCCGCGGCCGCACGATCGCGATCAAGCTCCGCGTCGCGCCCTTCGAAACGCGGACGCGTCAGCGCACCCTCGCGGAGCCGACCGACGAGGACCTCGCGATATTCCGGGTCGCACGCTCGCTGCTGCGCGACGCGCTGCGCGAGGACCGCGACCGGGGCGTGGTCAGTCCGGTCCGCCTCATCGGCGTGCACGCGTCCGGACTCGTCGAGGGGGCGCAGCTCGGTCTCTTCGACGCGGCGCGGGCCTCGCGGCTCAACGCCGCGCTCGACGCCGTGCGCTCGCGCTTCGGCGACGACGCTCTCGATCGCGCGAGCGCGCGAGAGAGCGAGCGGCGGCGGCGCCTCTCGGATCGCCGCGTCCGATGACTGTGCACGGAGTGTGGATATGCCTCACGCCGGGTGTGGACGTTCCTGTGGATGGATCGGTGGAGAAACTCCCTTGTCTCGGGCGAGCGCCGTACGGATGATGCGCCGCGTCCGAGAAGGGGAGGGACGAGATACGTGGCCGACGCTGTGGTCGCCGATGTGGCGATCGATTTCATCGCTTTCTGCTACCAACGCGATCGCCGCGAATGGCCGCGGCTCTACGACGAGATGTGCTACGTCGCGAGCAAGCGTCTCTACCGGGGACTCGGGTACGCGGAGCTGAAGGACGCGGGCGTCGACATGACGTTCAGCGGGATGGCCAGGCTATCCAGGATCGCGAAAGAGGTCGTTCGGGAGATGGGCGCGACGCCGCCTGTCTCGAAGAGGGAGTTGGTCGCGTCGTACTGACGCGCTGAGATCGGCCACACCGGCGGGGCGGCGAGCGGAAGGAAGCACGCTCGCCGCTCCTTATTTCTTCCGCATCTGGCAGTATTTCGGGTGCGACGTATCCTCGTCGCGACCCGGTCCCGTGGTGCAGCGGCCTAGCATACGTCCCTGTCAAGGACGAGATCGCCGGTTCGAATCCGGTCGGGACCGCAGTTGTGATGTCCCAAGACATCGGAGACAGATGTCTCAGGACATCGTAGACACCGATCACGCGACCTTCCGCTGGTAGTTGCGGGTCGGGTCGAGCAGGAAGCGGCAGAGCAGCTCCCCCTCGTCGCTCAGCACGCGCACGTCGCGGTCGGCGACGAGCAGCACGACACGGCGGCGATCGTGCGCGTGGCCGACACCGAGGTGCAGCAGCTTCGAGTCGTAGCGCAGCGTGACCTGGCCCTTGCCGTCGACACGGTCGTAGCGGACGCGGAACTGCAGCGCCGGACGTCCTGACGGTGCGGCCTTGACCCTGGTCTCGTACACCGAGCGCGGCGTGCACCGGCCGAGCGCGCGGTGGGGGCGCGCGTCGTTATAGCGCTCGGCGAAGTGGTCGAGCTGGACCTGGAGCAGCGGGAGGCTCGTCGCCGGGATCTGCTTCGCCAGGTAGCGCTTCATCGTCTGGTGGAAGCGCTCCACCTTGCCGCAGGTCTGGGGGTGGTAGGGCCGCGAGCGGCGGTGCTCGATCCCCAAGCGCGCGAGCTCGGTCTCGAGCACGGTCCGCCCATGGCGGTGCTCGGCGGTGAAGATGCAGCCGTTGTCGGTGAGCACGGCTGCGGGGGTGCCCCAGCGCGCCCGCGCTGCCTGGAAGACCTGTGCGACGTCGAGCGCGCTGGTGACGGGGAAGGCGACCGATGCGAGCGCGAGGCGGCTGTGGTCGTCGATCAGGTTCACGATCTCGACGCCGCGCCCGTCCGCGAGCTGCCAGTGGGTCATGTCGGCCTGCCAGCACTCATTGGGCAGCCCGGCCTCGAAGCGCTGGAAGCTCGAGCGCGGGCGTTTCTTCGGCTGCGGCGTCACCAGGCCGCGGCGGCGCAGCGCGCGCCAGATCGACGTGATCGACGGCGGGCGCTCGAGCGTGCGTGCCAGGTGCCAGTGGATGGTGAGCGCGCCGGCGTCGAGACCGTCGCGGGCCAGCTCCTGGCGCAGGCGGACGATCTCGTCCTCGATGTCCGGGGACATCGCGGTGGGAGACCGGCGCGGCCGGCGCGACCGCGGCTCGAGACCCTGCTCGCCCTCAGCGCGGTAGCGCCGCAGGAGCTTGTACAGCCAGCTGCGGTGGACGCCGTGGGCCCTGGCGATCTCGCCCACGCTGCGGCCTTCGCGCAGATGGGCGGCGATGAGATAGCGACCGATCCCCGTCCCCATAGGAGCACCTCTTCACCGCGGTGTCTCCTATGTCCTGACACATCCCCGAGCTCAGGTGTCGCCTATCTCCTGAGATCAGACACGGTCGGGACCGCAGTTTTCGCTCCCTGTCTCGCATTCCGCTGCGCACGAGGAAGGTTGCCGTTGGCTACGGACGGACAACGTGGCCGCGCGCGACGAGGACGGGGACGCCGATAGCGACGGCGAACGAAGGGCGTCCGCGACGGGGATCACAGGCCGAGCTTGGCGCCGTCCACCCCCGTTCCACAGTTGCCGCAGAACTTCGCCTCTGGCACGAGCGGCGTCCCGCACTTGACGCAGAAGCGCGGACCGGTGGGCGACGGGGACGGTGCCGGGCGCGCCATGTCGGCGACGAGCGCGGCGAGCACGGCGATCAACTCGTTCGTACTCGCCGATCGCAGGTGGATGTCACCGCCCGCGCCGCGCTCGAAGATCAGCACGCCGGGCCCGTTGCCCTGCACGGCTCCGAGCTCGATCGCGGTGACCGCATCGCCGGTCATCACGCGCGCGGCCCGCACGTGCACCGTTCGCTCGATCACGGCGGTGCCCCGCGCGAGGTCGCTCGCCCGGCGCACGAGGGCAAGCTGCCCCTCGTTGCGCTCGACCCACCCGGCGCTCTCGAGGTCAGAGAGCGCGGCGGCGATCCGGCCCGCGTCGGGGGGAGCTGCGCCGAGCACCGTACCGACGAACGGCGCCAGCGAAGGTCGCGCCGTTGCCGCGAGCCGGCCGCCGATCGCCGCCGCCCCGAGGTCGACCGCGGGTCGGTCGATGCCGGCGAGCGTGGCGAGGCGGGCGTCGCGTTCGACATCGATCACGGCGAGGAGCGTGAGCGCGGCGTCAGGGTGGAGCGTCACGTCAAGGTCGCCGATCGTCGCTCCGCTGGCTCCCGTGTGGTGCCAGATCGTGGAGAGCAGTGCGTCCGGATCGGCGGGGTCGCGGATAAGGACCGCGTCGGGTCCGCCCACGAGCGCGATGTGGCGATCGCCCGCCCGGTAGAGGGCCACGTCGATCCCGTCGTCGCCGCCCGCGACCAGCATGCGCACGACGGCGCTCGCCGTGGCCAGGCCTTCGAGCGTCGCGCGGGCGCTCGCCGTGAGTCCGCCTCCGTCCAGGACGCCCGCCGCTCGGAGCCGGTCCGCTTCGGCTGTCCCGAGCGGCGCGCGCGCCCCCGCATCGAGGGGCGAGACCGCCGTGGGCCGCGCCGCGACGAGCCCACCCGCCGCGAGGAGGTCGGAAGGGGACAGGCGCATCGGCGCGCTCACCACCAGCCGCCCGTGCCGTAAGGCGACATCGGCGGGCGGACGTACCGGGCCGGCGAGGGAAGGTCCTCGAGGTTCTTCTGGAGCGAACGTGCGGCCGGCATGCCGAACTCCTCGAAGCGCCCGACCAG